>JACZJU010000196.1 GCA_014860395.1 Burkholderiales bacterium
CGGCGCCGATTGCAATGGGCGCACCGGCGACGGTGCCACGGCGCTGATGCTGGCCGCCCACACGGGCAATCTCGCCATGGTCAAGGCACTGATCGAGGCCGGTGCGGACGTGAATGCGGCGGACGAGCGCGGCTGGGCGGCGCTGACCAAGGCCGTCTACAACGCGGATCTGGATCGCGGCTTTGCAGACGTGGTACAAGCGCTGATCGATGCCGGCGCGAATGTGGAGGCGCCCATCGGCTATGGCGTTCGGCCGTTGATGCTGGCGGCAGGCTACGGCGAGACTGCCGTGGTGGAAACCCTGCTGCACGCGGGCGCCGACGTTCTGGCGCGCAACGAAGGCGGCCTCACGGCGCTGATGATGGTCAAACAAAAGCACTATGTCGACGTCATCAACCTGCTGCACGAGGCGGAGCAGGAGGCCGGCGTGGGCGAAGGCAGCTGCGCGACCAAGAATGCACCGGGATCGAACGTCATCACCTTTCTCAAGCCGGCCAAGTGAGTCATTTGCCCGGCGCGAGAAGCACCCCGAGCGCCCGCGATACCATAGGCTTCGTCGTTTTCCTCGCGCTCTGTCTTGTCGTTTCGGCGCTGGGCGCCGCGGCGACCGCAAGCAGCGTCGGCACCTGGTACCGGGTTCTGGAAAAACCGTCGTTCAACCCGCCGGACTGGGTGTTCGCGCCGGTCTGGACGGCGCTGTTTTTCATGATGGCAATTGCCGGCTGGAGAGTGTGGCGACGCGACGGCCTGCGCAAGGCGCGGTGGGCGCTGACGCTGTTTGGACTTCAGCTGGGGCTGAATCTCACCTGGTCCATCGTGTTCTTCGGCTTGCGCTCGATCGGCGCGGCCCTGGTCGAGATCATCGTTCTGCTGCTGGCGATACTGGCGACTACGGTAGTGTTCTGGCAGCGCGACCGCGTGGCCGGGATGCTTTTCGTTCCCTACGCCGGCTGGGTTGCTTTCGCCGCCGTCCTCAACGCCGCGCTTTGGCGACTGAATTAGTTCAAGCGCGACGGTAGAAGGCGAGACGGGCAAGCGCCACATCGGCGGTGAAGGCGCGGCCGATGGCGACGATGCCGATGCGGCGCAGGTGCTGGGTGTCGAGCGGCGAGGCGATGCGGTGAGGTTCGAAACGGACGAATGGTAGCCGTACGGTTTGCCATTCTTCTGTCGTGACAAAGGTCTGTCGGTAGGACTGCCAAGGGCGCGTCACCGCATCCGTGCGCAGATGAACGCCGTAATAGTCCCCATTGCCGCGGACGTCGAGCTCCACGCCGTCGAATAGGCTTGCATCGACGCAGGCGCCATCGGGCGCCAGGTCCAGTCCGATTTGGACAAAACCACCGTTGTTTTCCAGGCTGACGTTGCCGCGCAGGCGGATCGCCGCGCGCCCCGCGATGATCTCGCGAACTGCAGTGCCCTGCGAAATCCCGCCCATTACTTGGTCGGTGAACAATTGCCAGCGCGCGCCATTGCTGGCGAGCGGATGGGCAATGCTAAGATCGTCGATTAACATGAATATGTTCCCGGTGTCAGTCCAGATACAATTGAACCACTGACGCGAATTATCCACCGACAATACGGTTTTTGGTTACCATCACGCCATGATCACAAATCTGTTCTCACGCACTGCCCTGCACCAACACGCCGAACCGGCGCAGCGCGTCCTTGGCGTAGCGGCGCTGCCGCCGGATTCGGGCGAACTCGCGCAACTTCTGCAGAGCGACCCGGCGCCCGAGGTACGCATCGCCGCCGCGCAGCGTTGCGCCGATCTGCAGGCCCTCGCCTCGGCCGCGGAGACGGAGTCCGATGCCGGGGTGCAGCTCGCGCTTGCTTCCGCCCTGGGCGATGCGCTGGCGCAAACCGAGGACGGCGCGCTCGCGCAGGCACTGCTCGCCGCGGACCGGTGTACCGATGCAGTCCGTGTCGAAGTGGCGCGTCGCGCACAGGATTCGGAGCGCCGCCGCAGCGCGATCGCCGGCATGCGCGATGAGGGCGCGCTGGTGGAACTCGCCTTGCTCGCCGGGCAGGCGGAGACGCGCATGGCAGCAGCCGAGCGCGTGCAGACAGCCGATGGACTGCGCAAGCTCGCAGATGCTGCAAAGAACAAGGACCACGGCGTTGCCAGGCTTGCACGGCAGAGGCTGGACGCGACCAAGCATCGCCAGGCGCAAGATGCCGAAGCCGAAGCCGTCATAGCGCAACTGGAAGCGCTGGCGAATGAACCCGGTCCGATACTCACCGCGGTGATCGAACTCAACCGCCGCTGGCAGGCGCTGGACCTGGGCGGCGAGACGGCGCGCCTCGAACGCTGCGAAACTGCGCGCCAGGCGATTCAGGCCAGGTTCGAGCGCGAGCAGAACGAGCAGCGGGCACGCACGCAGTTCGAACGCAGGCTGAGCGAGTGGATTGAAACCGTGGGTAGCGCGGCGCCGGTCGAGCCGGAGGCTCTCAGCGCGATGCGTGCCGAACTCGCGTCGCTGCGCGAGGAGGCGGGCGCTCGCAACGACGACGCCGCACTCGCGCGGCTGGATCAAGCGGAGCAGCGCATTGCACAGTGGGAGCAGGAAATTCAGGCGCTCGCCAGCGCGCTGGCGCTGGTGCTCGAAGCCGAGCAACTCGCCGCGGGCACCTCCATCGACCATGCTGAGCTCCCGGCGCGCTGGCAGGCATTGAGCCGGACGATACGCACGCCGGAACTGACGCGCCGCTTCGAAGCCGCGATGACGGCGGTGGAGCAGCGTCGGCTGACGCAGATCCAGGCCACGCAACAGGAGGCGAATGCCGCGCGAGCGCAGGTCCATGCCCTGCTGCACAGCGCCGAGCAGGCACTGGCCGCAGGCCAGGTGCAGGCGGCGCGTGCGGCGGCCGAGGAGATCAGGACGCTCAAGGGAGGCACCGGCGCGCTGCCCAAGCCGACCACGCAGCGGCTCAGCCGCCTGGTGCAGCAGCTGGTCGAGCTGGAGCGTTGGGAATCGTTCGGCCAGCAAAATGCGCGCGTCCAGCTGTGCGAGCGGGCCGAAGCCGCAGCGACGCAGACGCTGGACCCGCCGCAGCTTGCGCTCGAGGTGCAGAAGCTGCGCAGCGAATGGAAGGCGCTGGACCAGCAGCATGCGGGCGTGCCCAAGGCGCTGTGGGAGCGCTTCGACGGCGCCTGCGAAAAGGCGTACGCGCCCGCGGCCAGATATTTTTCCGAGCTCGCTGCGCAACGAAAGGAAACGCGCAAACGGCGCGAGGAGTTCATCGCCGCGGCTGCTGCGCACGCGCCGAGCCTGCTCGTCGAGCCCATCGATTGGCGCGCGATCGAGCGCTGGCTCCGCGAAACCGACCGCGGCTGGCGCGAAGGCGATCTGGGAAGCGTCGATCCCGGCGCATGGAAAAAGCTCGACCTGCGTTACAAGACCGCGCTTGCGCCGGTGCGCGAGGCCTTGTCGGCGGCGCGCGATCGCGCCAAGGCGGGGCGTCAGGCCATGATCGATGAGGCTGCGGCGCTGGTGGCCAAAGCGACGGAGCGCGACGTGCCTTCGCAAGTGAAGGCGATTCAGTCCAAATGGCAGACCGAGGCCAAGGCCTTGTCCCTGGCGCAGCGCGACGAGCGCACGCTGTGGACGCAGTTTCGCGCGGCCTGCGACGCGGTGTTCGAGGCGCGCCAGAGCAAGCGCAAGGAAGAGGACGGGCGCAAGAGCGAGCATCGCCACGCGCTGCAGGAACTTTGCGCGCAACTCGAGCAGCTTGCGGGTGTCGCGGACAAGGAGGATCAGGAGATACGCAGCGCGCTGCGCGATCTGCAGGAGCAGTGGAAACAGAAAGCCGGTGCCTCCGGTCCCGATCTGCGCGCGCTTGAATCCCGCTTCAGCAAAGGTCGAGCCGCGGTGGAAGCAATGCTGTCTGCGCGCGCACGCTCCCGTGATGCCGCGGTATGGAAGACGTTGGCGGCGAAGGAACGCTTGTGCGAGGAACTGGACGCGTTGCTGCGCGCTGGCGGAGGGGCGGCGCCGGCGGAGAATTCGGCCGCGGCGCAGTCGGGGATACAGGAAAGCTGGGCGGCTTTGCCCTCGATACCGGCAGCCTGGGAGAAAAAATTGCTGGCGCGACGCGACGCTGCGTTGGCGGCGCTGTCAGCGGCCGACGCAGCCGACGCGGCCGGGAAATACCTCGCGCGCATGGAGCAGGGCGCCGCGGCGCGCCGTGACGGCCTGCTTGAACTCGAGTTGCTGCTGGGCCTGGAGAGTCCGCACGAGTTTCAGCAGCAACGGCTGGCGCTGCAGGTGAAGCAGCTGAAAGCGCGCTTCAGCAGCGGGGCGAGCGCCGGCACCCCGACCGCGGCCGAACGCCTGCTGGCATGGTGTGCCCAGGCAGGCGTGGCCGATGCGCTCGACCGGCAACGCTACGAACGCATTCTGGCGAGGGTCGAGCAGGCGCGCTGAGCTGTCTCGTGTCTGCGCGTTCGGCGTGCGCCGGAATTCCTGTCTGCGTCATTTCCAATAGCGCCGCATCTCGAGGTAGGTGAACGAGGCGGTCCAGCTGAGCATGAGCAATCCGGTCAGCGCCTCGGTCCCGGTAACCATGCGCAGGCTGCCCGAGGGATAGATGTCGCCCATGCCGAGCGTGGTGTAGGTTTCGGAGGAAAAGTAGAGAAAGCTCGAGAATGCGTCCTTGAATTGGCCGCCGAACCCGCCCAGGCCGAATTTATCACGCAACAGGAAATAGGCGCCGGCGAAGAGCATGATCTGGGACATGTGACTGATCATCGCGCCGCCCAATGCCGCGAGAACCTTGGCCCGGTTCTCGATCATCGCAGCGCGAGGCAGGAAATCGTTCAGCAGCTTCAGGCATTCGTAGTGAAGTAGTGTCGACAGGCCGCACAGAACAACACTCAAGACAAACGCCGGTATCACCGCCTGGCTCCTGCATGGTGCCAGCGCCGGCTACAAACCGAGGTATCGCCTGGAGTCGTCCAGGAAATTGTCGATCACTTTGAGACTGACCGATTCTTGCGCCTGCTCGTTGCGCGGGTTGGCGGGGAGGTTCGAAAATGCTGCGGTGCCGGCAAGCGCGGCGACCACGGCAAATATGGCTGGTTTCAATGCGTCGATGATGTTCCTCCTCACTGCAATCTTGGATGCTACGGTCCGTTGCGCACGAGTCGCTGCGTTCAGCCCTGGTTGCCGCCCAGATCGACCGGCACGAATATCTTCCCGTCGTCGCGCTGGATCAGCAAGGCCATGGTCTTCCCGGACTTCGCAACCAGCGCGCGCAATTGCGCGACGGACTGGATCGGTGTTCCGTTGACTGCCAGCACCACGTCTCCGGGTTGTATGCCGGCGCGCGCGGCCGGCCCGCTGGCCTGCTCGACGACGAGCCCGTTCCCGCCGGCCTGCTGTCGCTCCTCGGGGTTGAGCGGCCGCACCGCTAGGCCGAGGCGGCCGTGTTCCTGGCCGGACGAGTCAGCCGAGGCAACTTCGGCGCCCTTCAGTTCGCCCACCTTCACCTCGATTTCCCTGGTCGCGCCATTGCGCGTGATTTCGAGTTTCGCGGTGGTGCCCGGTTTCACGTCCGCGACCTGGGTGGGCAGTTCGGAGGACCGTGATATCGCGTGCCCGTTGAACTTCAGGATCACGTCGCCCGCCTTGATGCCGGCCTTGGCAGCAGGACCGCTTTCGTCCACCGATGCGACGAGCGCGCCTTCAGGACTCTTCAGTCCGAAGGAATCGGCGAGCTGCTGATTGACGTCCTGGATCGTCACGCCGAGCCGGCCGCGGCTGACCTTGCCGAATTTCTGCAGCTGGTCCTTGACCTTGACCGCCAGGTCGATGGGGACTGCAAACGACAGGCCCTGATAGCCGCCGGAGCGGGTGAAGATCTGCGAATTGATGCCGATCACCTCGCCCTTCATGTTGAACAAGGGTCCGCCGGAATTGCCGGGATTCACCGCGACATCGGTCTGAATGAAAGGTATGTAGG
>JACZJU010000197.1 GCA_014860395.1 Burkholderiales bacterium
TAGAAGGTGCTCGCCGGCCCGTGCGAACCGTAGGCGCCGCCGTCGAGCAGGGTCTGCAGGTGCATGCCGGTGAGCTTGCCTTCCTTAGTCACGCCGGTGCGGAATTTCATCAGCACCGGATGGCGGCCGCGGTGCAGGTAGAACACTTCCTCGCGCGTGAGGCAGATTTTCACCGGCCGGCCCAGCATCAGCGCCGCTTTCGACACCACCATTTCATGCCCTGCCGGATCGCACTTGCCGCCGAAGCCGCCGCCGTTGTCGCAGGCGATCACGCGAATGTGCGCAGCCGGCATCTGCAGCACGCGCGCGAGCTGCCGGTGCAGGTAGTGCGGGTCCTGCGTGCTCGACCAGAGCATGAGCTTGCCCTCGCCCTCGGTAGTGGCGAGCGAAGCATGCTGCTCCATCGGCATATGCGTATTGCCCTCAAAGAAGAACACGTCCTCGAACACATGGTCCGACTTCGCCAGCGCCTCTTCCACGTCGCCGAACTCGAACGCCTGGTTGCGGTGGATGTTGCCCGCGTCGGTGTAGTCGTGAATGCGCGCTTCGGGCTGCGCCAAGCCTTCTTCCGGCGTGGCAATCGTCGGCAGGGGCTTGTATTTCACCTCGATCAGTTTCAGCGCCTCGGATGCCGTCTGCTCGTCCGCAGCAATCACCGCCGCCACCGGGTCGCCGACATAGCGCACATGCTCAGGCGCCAGCGGGTACTCGTCCTGCGCCACCGGCATGATGCCGAAGGGGACGGGGAAATCCTTGCCGGTGAGCACCAGGTGCACGCCCGGATAGGCTTTGGCGCGCGCGACGTCGATCGCTTCGATCAGCGCGTGCGGATGCGGCGAGCGCAGCAGCTTCATGTGCAGCATGCGCGGCAGCTTCAGGTCGTCGGCGTAGCGCAGACGCCCGGTCACCTTGTCGCGGCCGTCGACGCGGCGCCGCGCATGGCCGATGACGTCGAGTTTCTTCGCGGTGCTCATGCCTTCGCTCCTCGTTCGCGCAACGTGCGCGCAGCCTCTTCCACCGAATCGACGATCTGCTGATAGCCGGTGCAGCGGCACAGATTGCCCGCCAACGCCTCTTTGATGCGCTCGCGGCTGGGATTGGGCTCCGCATCGAGCAAACCCTTGGCCGTCATCAGCACCCCGGGCGTGCAGTAGCCGCACTGCGAGCCTCCATGGTCGGAAAACGCCGCCTGCAACGGATGCAGTTCCGGGCCCTCGGCCAGCCCTTCGATGGTTTCAATCGAGGCGCCTTCGCACTCGATCGCCAGCTTGAGGCATGAAAGCAGCGGCTGGCCATCGACCAGCACCGCACAGGCGCCGCATTCGCCCAACTCGCAGCCGTGCTTGGTGCCGGTGAGGTCCAGGTCTTCGCGCAGCACTTCCAGCAGGGTCTTGTAGGGCGCGAACGATACCTCCACCTCCTCGCCGTTCACGTGCAGCGTAATCTGCGCCTTGCGCCGATCGATCGGCTTTGCAACGGTGTTCATTTTCAACCTCCGGATGCGGCCCTGGCGGGCACAATGATAGTGATAGTCATGGCTTCTGGAATATTCCGATCAGGTACGCGAGCCTACGAGCGCGGTCTCTGTTCTTTGCGATTTGGCGGCCGGCGTCGCGCCGGTTTTCGCGGCATCCCCGGGCGCGGCCGCGATTCCGCGCACCAGGTAGTCGGCCAGCCCTTCGGCGATCGCCGCGACGCTCTGCTTGCCCTCGGGCCTGTACCAGCGCGAAGCCCAGTTGAGCGCCCCGAGCATGGCGCGCGCGACCAGCGCCGCATCGCAGGGGGCGAATTCGCCGCGCTTGACGCCCTTTACGATGAGCGCGCGCACGGCCTGCTCATATTTGTCGCGCTTTTCGATAATGCCCTTGCGCAAGCTTTCGGCGAGCATGTCGACTTCCAGGTGCGCAGTCGCGCCTTCGAGTTCCTCCAGCGTGTAATGCAGATGGGCGCGGATCACGCTGCGCAACTGCTCCTCGACCAGCATGGTCGATGCGCTCGCCGCCTCGGCCGCTTCCAGCATGCGATCGACGGTGCGGTCCTGGCAGAAGAACAGAAGTTCGTCCTTGCCGGCGAAGTAGTAGTAGAGGTTGCCCGGCGACAGGTCCGCCTCTTCGGCGATTTCGCGCATGCCAGCGGCGGCGACGCCGCTGCGGCGGAATACCCGCGCCGCAGCGCGCAGGATGTCCAGCCGGCGCGCCTCGCTTTTGCGCCGCACTCGCTCCGAGACGGCCTTATTGGAACCAGGATTCAAATTTTGAACCATGGTTCGAATTTTATGCCTGCCCAGCGCCATTTGCAAGCAGTCGCATCGGCGCGCATACGGCACGAGCACCGCAGGCGCTCGGAATCTTGGTCAGACCCTTTGACGTGCGAACGATCCGGCCAAACTAGCCGAATGGCTAGGTTGCCTTACCCTTGTTCCAAGTTTTAGAATGGGTTAGATTCGTATTTAGATAGCGGCGATCATCTTGATACGGAGACCGCGCGGTCTGCCAAGGCGCATAGCGGCGCCTCGATAAGAAGTTAAGAATCCGCGACATACGCTATTTACGGCCCAGAAGGAGCATGGATATCGATACTCGCTCGAGTCGATAGACCACCAAGTTGCAGCACCCATCATGACCGACATTAAAGGAGGGGAA
>JACZJU010000026.1 GCA_014860395.1 Burkholderiales bacterium
CTTTGCGCGCTGCGCCAGCACTTCCTCGGTCCAGATGCCGGTGTCGAACACCGCATTCGGATGCAGGGAGTTGATGCGTATGCCGTCAGCGCCCCATTCGAGCGCGGCGACTCGCGCGAGCTGGTTGAGCGCGGCCTTGGACGCCGAATACGCCGCCGCACCCGGCCCCGGGGCCGGCACGTTCTTTGAGCCTATGACCACCACACGCCCACCATTGGGTGCGAGCTTGAGCAGCGGGTGGCAGGCGCGCAGCAGGAACAGGTTCGCGTCTAGGTTGATCGCCATCACCTTGCGCCATTCCTCGGAGCCGAGTTCGGCGATTTTGCGGCTGGCGGCGAATATGCCGGCATTCAGCACCAGCATGTCCAGTCCGCCGTAGGCGATGACCGCGCGCTCCAGCGCCGCATTGATCGCCTGCTCGTCCGTGAGATCGCAGCACAGTCCGAGGAAATCCTTGCGCTGGTGCATGGCCTCGATTGCGGGATTGACATCCAGCCCGACGACTGCGGCGCCACGCGCGAGCAGTGCTTCGACACTGGCCTTGCCTATGCCCGAGGCTGCGCCGGTGACCAGCGCGATTTCGCCGGCAAACTGCGGCGGCTTGCCGCCTTTTCTCAATTTGGCCTGCTCCAGGTCCCAGTATTCGACCTCGAACAAATCGCGCGCGGGCAGGGCGCGGTAGCCGCCCAGGGCCTGCGCACGCTGCATCACCTGCATATTGTGCTGGTACAACTCGGCGACGATGGCGGCGTCTTTCGCGCTTCGGCCAGCCGCAGCCAGGCCGAATTCGGCAGACAAAACCATGCGCGGCGCCGGATCCAGCATGGTCTTGGATTCCTTCGCGTGCGGCGCATGCTCGTCGAAATACGCCTTGTACTCGCGCGCATACGCTTCCACGTCGGTGCCGAGCATGGGCACGCGCTTGGTGCGGATGATGTGGTCGGGCGTGACCGGCCCCTGCTGCGACAGCGCAGCGAGGTCCGCGCGCTGCGCGAAGGCGCGCGCTTCCTCGTCCGCATGCGTTGCCATGATCATGGGCGCGCCCGCGGCGGCCGACAGCGCGCGCCGCAGCCGCGCCTGCTGCAGCATGTCGATCCTGGCCGGGCCGGCGGCGCGCGCAGGGATGTCCCAGGCGTGCTCGCGCTTGAGGTAATCCTCGGCGCGGCTGACGAGATCTATCATGCGCTCGTAGGATTGCCTGGCGTTGTCGCCGAATGAAAATATGCCGTGGCTCATGAGCACCATGCCGATGGTGTGGTCACCGGCCTGGCGCGGATATTCCTGCGCGCACAAGCGGGCCAGGTCGAAACCCGGCATGACGTAGGGAATGACCACGACGGCATCGCCGTAAATCTCGCGGATGCGCCGCTCCCCGTCGGCGGTGTCGGTCACCGCCAGCACCGCGTCGGCGTGGGTATGGTCGACATACTTGTAGGGCAGGCTCGCATGCAGGATAGTCTCGACCGAGGGCGCGGGCGCGGAGGCCTTGAGCATGTGGGTGGCAAGCTGGTTGACCATCTGCGTGTCCGGGAGCGCGTCGAGCCGCGCCAGCCGCCGCAGATAATCGAGCTGCACCGGCGCGAAGCCGGCCGCCTCTATGGTCTCCAGGTCCCAGCCGCTGCCCTTGATATAGAGGACATTCTCGTCCTCGCCGAACAGGTTCTTTTCCACCAGCTTGACCGAGGTATTGCCGCCGCCGTGCAGCACCAGGGTCTTGTCCCGCCCGAGCAGGCGCGAGGTGTACACGCGCAACTCGAGTTCAGTGCGGTATTGCGCCGCTTCCTTGTCGTCCCAGAGGCTCTGCATATTTCGCTCGTGTAGAAGGCGCGTATTATAACCGGCATGCCGGCCCCCTCATTTGTCATCCGCATCTGCAACTGGGACCAGGCGCGTATCGACGCAGGCCGCATACGCGAACTCGTGTTCGTGCGCGAGCAGGGCGTGCCGCCGGATCTGGAGATGGATGGGCAGGACGCGCATTGCGATCACGCGCTCGCCTATGCCGCCGATGGCGCGGCAGCGGGCACAGGGCGCCTGCTGCAAGACGGCCACATCGGGCGCATGGCGGTGTTGCAGGAGTGGCGCGGCAAGGGCGCGGGTGCACTGCTGCTGCAAACCCTGGTGGAACAAGCGCGCAGCCGTGGCGACACCAGGGTGCGCCTGAACGCGCAAACCTCTGCCGCCGGGTTCTACCAGCGTTACGGTTTCGAAGTCTCGGGGCCGGAATTCATGGAAGCCGGCATTCCCCACGTTCCGATGCAGCGCGATCTCAACTGCGGTCCAGGCTGAAGCGCAGGCTGACCGTAGCACCGATGTCGCCGCCGGGCAGGATGGTGCGTTCGGCGAAGCTGACGCTGCCGTCGTCGCCGAAAAGTACGGCGGTGGAGGCGCGCGTGCCGTATTTTTCCGACACGATCAGCGCAGGCGACAGCGTACGCTCCATATCCACGCCGACCCCGGTATCGGGCAGTTCGCTCTCGGCTGCCGGCTCGCGGTCATGCAGCAGATCCAACAAGGCTTCGGTGTTCGGCTCGTTCGCCAGCGCCGCCTGCAGGCGCGCCTTGCCGCGCGCGACTTTCGGCCAGGGCGTATCGAGCAGATGATTCGACAGTCCGTGTATGCCCGGCGGCACCTGCTGCACCGCGCCCGAGCGGCTGGAAAAATAAAATACGCCGTCGACGTTACCGGCCAGCAGATTGAAGCCGTTGTAGCGCGGCGCCAGCGTCGCGACTTCCTCCAGATATTCGCGCGGCTCCCGCTCCGAGGCGAGAAAGTCGCTCACCAGCTTGCCGCGCGTGGGGGCGTCGGTCTTGCGCTCGCGCGGATCGCGGAAATTGGTGAGCGCGGCAAAACGCCCCCTGCGCGTCACGCCCAGCCAGGTGCCCATGCATTCCAGATCGCGCCCGCCGAGGATCTGCGGCTGATCCTGCCAGAACTGCGCTTTTGCGCTGGGGCGTGCGTAATACTCGTCGCGATTGGCTGCGATCACCAGCGGATAAGCGGGGTGCGCGCCATGCGCGAACAGGATCAGGCACATCCGGGCGGCGTCAGGGGAGCGGGTAGGGCAGCGGCTGGACGCTCAGCACCGGCCCGTCGGCGGATTTCAAATGCAGCGCACCTTGCGTGATGCCGGCCGTTTGCACCACAGCCAATAGATCGTAGCCGTCGTCGGGAGCAGCCTGCGCGTTCACCACCATGCCGCTCGCCTGCCCGTCCAGCTCGCTGCTGAACAGCTCGTCGCCCGCCCGCGGCGGTATTGCACCCGCCGCATGGGCGAGAATCATGCGGCGCTTGAGCTGGCCCAGGTACTGGCTGCGGGCGACGATTTCCTGCCCGGGATAGCAGCCTTTCTTGAAATCGACCGCGCCGATCAGTTCCATATTGGCCATCTGCGGCACGAACTGCTCCTGCGTGACGGGCGTGATCAAGGGCAGGCCGTTCCTGATTTCCAGCCATTCCCAGCAGGGCGTGCCGACCGGGGTCAGCTTGGCGGCCAATTGGTCCCACAGGCGTTGTGCCGATTCGAGTTCGGCGACCAGCTGGAACCTTTCCCCGGGGAGGGCGATCAGAGTACCGTGTGCAGGATCGTGTACGACTTGGTGCGCTTGTTGCGGCAGCACAGGAAACAATCCGCTCAATGCCTCAGCCGCAGCCTTGCCGGCCAGCCCCAGTACCGGGCGCGACTCGCTCGCATCCTCCAGTTTCACCTTGGCGCGCAGCACGAACATGCCCAGCCGTTTTTGCATTGCCGGCAGCAGGGAGCGCGCGAGTTGCAGGCAGTAGGCCTGGTCCTCCTGCCACAAGAGGAAATTCGCCAGCATGCGGCCCTTAGGGGAGCAGTACGCAGCGTATTCGCTGCGCGCCGGCGTGAGTTTCTTCACGTCGTTGCTGAGCTGGCCGTGAAGAAAAGTCTGCGCGTCTTCACCGCTGCAGGTGATCAGTCCCAGATGCGTCAACGGCGCGACAATGCCGCCGTCGCGGGCAGCGCGCAGTTCGGCCACGGCGTCGCCGAAGTGGCTCAACGCGTCCGTTTCAATGTGGGCGCCGCGTGAGAGCAAGAAATCCTGCCAGGTAGTAGTCATCATCTTCGCGTGGACGTGGCCTAAGGCTTAAGTATGCGTGATAATACGAAATTCAAGCGGCTATTATAGCTTTTGGATGCATCAGTTACCCCTACACGGACAAGCCCGCAAACGAATGTGGTCATGGATCAAGCGCATTTCCCTCCTAGCTCTGTGCTTAACGCTGCTGGCGGCCGCGGGTTTGCGCTGGTACGCCTACAGCCCGCTGAAGCTGCCTTCTGATCCGGCGAAATTCTCTATCAAAGCGGGCAGCAGCTTGAAAAGCGCAACACGACAGATCGTGGAATCCGGCATCGAGCTCAGGGCCTGGCAATTCAATCTGCTCGGTCGGCTGCTGGGCAAGGCTGCCGCAATCAAGGCAGGAAGCTACGAAATAAACAGCGGCATCACCCCGCTGGCTTTGCTGGACAAGCTGACAGCGGGAGACGTGGCACGCGTCGAATTCGTATTCGTCGAGGGCTGGACATTCCGGCAGCTGCGCGCTGCACTCAATGCCGATCCTGACATTAGGCATGACAGCGCTGAACTCAGCGACGCCGAGATCATGAAAGAGCTGGACGACGCCGGGCGCAGTCCGGAAGGGCTGTTCTTTCCCGACACCTATGTGTTCGGCAAAGGCACGAGTGATCTGGACATCCTCAAACGTGCTTACGCGGCAATGGACAAACGGCTACAGACGGCATGGCAGCAGCGCGCCCCCGACCTGCCTTATCGAAACCCCTACGAAGCCCTGATCATGGCTTCGGTAATCGAAAAAGAGACAGGGCAAGCGAGCGAGCGCGCCATGATCGCCGGGGTATTCGTCAATCGCCTGCGTAAAGGCATGCTGCTGCAGACCGATCCCTCCGTCATTTACGGACTGGGTGAAAAATTCGACGGCAACCTTCGCAAGAAGGACCTGCGCGCTGATACGCCACACAATACCTATACGCGGAGCGGGTTGCCGCCGACGCCGATCGCCATGCCCGGGCTGGCCGCGCTGCAGGCGGCGTTGAATCCGGCGCAGACCTCGGCCCTGTATTTCGTCGCGCGCGGCGATGGATCCAGCGAGTTCTCGAACACGCTGGCCGAGCATGGGCGTGCCGTGGACCGGTTCCAGCGACGGAGGCGCCGCTAAAGTGCGCGGCAAATTCATCACCTTGGAGGGCGTGGACGGCGCCGGCAAGAGCACGCATCTGGACTGGATCGCGGAGCGGATCGAGGCCGCGGGCAAGAAGGTCGTGGTGACGCGGGAGCCGGGCGGGACGCCGCTGGGTGAAGAACTGCGCAAGCTGCTGCTGGCGCAGCCCATGCACCTGGAAACCGAGACCCTGCTGATGTTCGCCGCCCGGCGCGAGCACCTGGAGCAGGTGATCCTGCCGGCGCTGGCTGCAGGAACCTGGGTGCTTTCCGACCGCTTCACCGATGCCACTTTCGCGTATCAGGGAGGCGGCCGCGGTTTGGATCTCGCCAGGATAGAAATCCTGGAAAACTGGGTCCATAAGGGCCTGCAGCCGGATCTGACGCTGGTCTTCGACCTTACTGTGGAGGAGGCAAAGCGCAGGCGCCAGCTTGCCACTGCCGCGCCCGACCGTTTCGAACAAGAAGACCTGGATTTCTTCGGCCGGGTGCGCAGCGTCTACCAGGCGCGCGCCGCCCGATATCCGCAGAGAATGCGGCTGATCGAGGCCAGCAGGGCCATTCCAGAAATTCGCCAATCACTTGAAGAAATAGTCGCAAGTATATGTCAATAAACTATTTACCATGGCAGAATGATGTGTGGAATCGGATCGCCAGCATGCATGGCCGTCTGCCGCACGCTTTGCTCATTCACGGCCGTCCGGGGATAGGCAAATTGCACCTCGCTCAAGTCCTGGCGCAATCGCTGTTATGCGAGAACCGCACCCAGGAGGGCCTGGCCTGTGGCGCCTGCCCCGCATGCACCTGGTTCGCCTCCGGCAATCACCCCGATTTTCGCCTGGTTCAACCGGAATCACTCCTGCCCGCGCAGGAAGATGCCGAAGTCGCAGAACCGGTCGAGGAGGGCAAGAAGAAAGCGAGCAGGCAGATAAAGATCGATCAAATTCGCGGGCTGGGCGATTTTCTCAATGTGGGTTCGCACCGCAATGGCCATCGTGTGGTGCTGATCCACCCGGCCGAAAGCATGAACCCCGGTTCGGCCAACGCCCTTCTGAAAAGTCTGGAGGAACCCTCGCCGGGCGTGGTGTTTCTGTTGGTCTCGCATCAGCCGAGCAGGTTGCTGGCAACGGTGCGCAGCCGCTGTCATGCATTGGCGCTGACCTTGCCCCCGCGGGAGTTGTCGCTGCGCTGGCTGCAAGAGCAGGGCAGCAAAGCCACGCCTGCAACGCTCGCGTTCGCCGGCGACGCCCCCCTGGAAGCGGCCGCGCTGCCGGAGGAGGAGGCGGAGACCAGGCGCAGGCTGTTCGATTTGCTCAGCCAGCCGACTAGCAGCGCGTTGGGCTTGGCCGATTTCTGCCAGCGCCTGCAGCCAGGCGCGGTGGTGAACTGGATGCTCAAGTGGACCTACGATCTCATCGCACTCGCAAGCAGAGGTCGTTCACGCTACAACATCGACAGGGAAAACAAACTCAGCCTGCTCGTTCAGAACATGCCGATAGTGAAGTTGCTGCGCTTCTACAGCACCTTGTCTTCGCTGCAAGCCATTTCAGAGCACCCCTTGAATGCCAGGCTGTTCTTCGACGACTTGTTCATCGCTTACAAAGAGATAGGCTAAGCACGGCATGCTGGTCGACTCGCATTGCCACATCGACTTCGAGGATTATGCCGGGCGCATGCCGCAGATCCTGGAGGGCATGGCGCGCAACCAGGTGACGCATGCTCTCTGCGTTAGCGTCAATCTCACTGATTTTCCTCGAGTATTGGCGCTGGCCGAAGGCCATGCCCAGCTTTTTGCCTCGGTCGGCGTGCATCCGGACCAGGCTGAGGATGCCCGACTCGCGGTAAGCGATCTGGTCAAGCGCGCGCAGCATCCGAAAATCGTCGCGATCGGCGAAACGGGCCTGGATTACTATCGTCTGGAAGGCGATCTCGAGTGGCAAAGAACGCGCTTTCGCACGCATATCCGCGCAGCGCGCGAATGCGGCAAACCATTGATTATCCACACGCGTGACGCCGGCGAGGACACTTTGCGCGTCCTGCGCGAAGAGCACGCCGACGAGGTCGGCGGAGTGATGCACTGCTTCACTGAGACCCTGGAATTCGCGCAAGCCGCCATGGATCTGGACTTCTATATCTCCTTTTCCGGCATTGTCACCTTCAAGAACGCCCTTGCCATCAAAGAAGTGGCAAAAGCGGTACCGATGGAGCGCCTGCTGGTCGAGACGGATTCCCCCTATCTCGCGCCCGTGCCCCATCGCGGGAAAACCAATGAACCGGCCTGGGTCAGGCATGTGGCGGAGGAAATCGCACGTCTGCGGGAGGTCCCGCTGGAGCAGGTGGCTGAAGCGACGACGAGCAATTTCTTCAGCCTCTTCAAGCCGTCCTGATCTAATTCATTACATTATATAAGCAGCGTATGCAACTGAGAATATTACTACTTTTGTTTATATTGTTTCAGGGTCCAAGCGCAATCGCGGGGTCCTATGACGACCTGCTGTCGGCGATAAAGCTGAACGATATTCCGGCGGCAGAAGCGCTGTTCGCGAAGGGCATGGACGTAAACACAACCGACCCCGACGGCAATACCTTGCTCATGATCGCAATCAAGGAGAACCACGCGGATCTGGCCGCGCGCCTGCTGCGGCAGGGCGCCAAGGTCGACGCCAGGAATCAGTTTGGCGAGTCGGCGCTGATGTTGGCTGCAGCCATGAGCAAGCTGGAACTGGTGAAGCTGTTGGTGGCCCATGGCGCTGAAATCAACCTGGCCGGCTGGAATCCGCTGATATACGCAGCCTGGGCCGGCAAGACCGAGACCGTGAAGTTCCTCCTGGACAAAGGTGCGGACATCGACGCCGTTTCACAGAATGGGATCTCGGCGCTGATGATGGCGGTCCGCGGCGGTCATTTCGACACGGTCAAGCTGCTGCTATGGGAAGTGGCAGACCCGAACCTCAAGAACGACTCGGGTGCGACCGCCCTGGAATGGGCGCTGAAGGCTGGAAACACCGAAATCGCGGACCTGCTGAAACAGGCGGGAGCGAAGGAGTAGCTGTTATCCCGAGGGAGGTTTTGTCTGGCAGGTTCCTGATAAAGCCAACCGGTTGTATTCCTATTTATGTGGCTTACGGCTCCTCATGGCCATGCGCCACCCGACGGTTGGTGGGGAAGGGGACGAGGTTGGTTCCGCCGGTGATCCGCCTTTCGATGCCTGCAACCGTCTCGCACCACACGTCGGCCATCACCGGTTTGCTGTAGTAATAGCCCTGCACGGCATGGCAATCCAGCTCGACAAGGAAGGCCAGCTGCTCGGCCGTTTCGACACCTTCGGCGACCACCGTCATGCGCATGGCTTTGGCCATGTGGATTACCGCCGCGACGACGCTGCCCACGCCGGCGTTTTGAGGCACCTGCGTTACAAAACTGCGGTCGATCTTCAGCACGTCCACGTCCAACTGGTCCAACTGCGCAAGGTTGGAGTAGCCTGTCCCGAAATCGTCCACCGCAACGCGCACGCCCATTGCTTTCAGGGGCCTAAGCAGTCGTCTCACCTGCTCCGGGTGCCCCAGCATGGACTGCTCGGTCACCTCTATTTCCAATAGCGAGCCAGGCAAGTTGTACAAAACCAAGGCGTCCCGGATGGCCTCAACGATATCGCCAGAGACAAATTGGTGGGGGGACACGTTGATGGAAACCGGCAACAGCGGTATGCCGGCCTCGCGCCATGCAGAAAGCTGTTTGCACGCCAGGTGAAGAACGTGCTGGCCTATGGCGTCGATCAACCCGGTTTCTTCGGCAAGTCCGATGAAGTCGTCAGGCATCACCAGACCATTTTGGGGGTGATTCCAGCGCAGCAGAGCCTCCGATCCGATTACTGCACTTTGCCTGCCCAAGCTCACCTTGGGCTGGTAGGCAAGGAAGAACTCGTCTCGGCTGACCGCTTGGCGTAGTGCCTGCTCGACGCCGACCCGGCGCTGAGCCCGGGCGGACAAGTGCGCGGAGTAGAACCGGAATGTGCCTTTTCCAGCCTCTTTGGCGTTGTACATGGCGAGATCGGCGCACTTGATAAGGCCACCGGCCTCCTCACCGTCATCGGGGTACAAACTGATGCCTATGCTGGCGCCAACGACCGTTTCCTGACCCGTGCCGCCGACAATCAGCGGGCTACTCAGTTTCGCCAGGATGCGTTCGCAAACTCGCGTAACCTCGTCAATGGACGACGAAGACTCCAGAATGACCGTCAGCTCGTCCCCGCCGAGGCGGCAAAGTACGTCGTGCTCACGGATCGCGCTGCGTACGCGAGATGCCGTTTCCATCAGCAGCGCGTCGCCAACTTCGTGGCCAAGGGTGTCGTTTACCGTTTTGAAGTTGTCCAAATCGATGAACAGCAGGGCGGTCTGCTCGGATTTGGCGCGACAGCGCTCGAGCACCTGCGGCAGGTTTTCGGTCAGCCAACGCCTGTTCGGCAGCCCGGTGAGGGCGTCGGTAAAAGCCATATCAACCAACGCGCGCGCTTGCTCCTTGCTTGCGGTAATATCCTGTATCGTAACGGATATGCCTTCCTCGAACGGTATGAGCCTGCGGGTAATCCAGCGCGCCGTCATCATGGCATGGGGCTGCACTTCGACGTCGTTCATGAGACAAGGCACGCCCGACTTCATTATCTGCGCATAGAGAGCGACCAAAGATTCGCCGGGTGCGAGTTCAGAGAGCTTGAGACCGATCAGCCGACCCGGCTGCAGGCCGTGCATTACCTCGGCGCGCTTGTTGCAGTCGGTTACGATGAAGTCGATAACCTCACCAGCCACGTCGTACATCGGCCTTTGAACCAGGAAGGCGTCGTTGGAACCTTCTGCCGCCATGCGATAGGCATTGACCGAGGACGCCTGTTTCAGGTGGCGTGCGCGTGCGCGGTATGCCGCAACGAACCAACCACCGCCAATCAACAGGATAAGCAGAGAAATGGTCAGTCCCTGCTTGTAGTACCGCACCGTTGTTCCCATGTGCCGCTCGGCTTGGCTGGCCGCGGTCTGGCTCACTATCGCGGTAATGTCGTACCCGGGGATTCGATTCCAAGCCACGGTGCGGGAAAGTGGATCCCCCGGCCCGGTTTCCAGAAGAAGCACGCCGCTTCCTGTGGCCGGCAGGTTGGAGAGTGGATGTTCCATCTGTGATTTGAGCTCAGGGGTAGCCGACCGAAACGCATAATAGGTTCCGTCGGGGCCAAGCAGGCCAATAAACGAGCCGGGGAGCAGTTCGTCGGAATCAAGAAATGTCAGGAATACATCCAGGTCGGCGCCGACTATGACCACCCCCCCAAACGAGCGGTCCGGCCTGTTTATCCGCCGCACGAGCAGCAGTGCAGGTTGTGCGGTCACTTTGCTGTCTTCGACCTTGTGGAAGTAGAGTCCTGCGTCCGGGTCTTTGGCCAGAGCCTTGAAGAATGGCCGCTGGCTTATGTCGGTCGCATCCAAGGGGGTCCAAAAGGGAGACGTGCTTTGGCGCAGAATACCCTTGGAATCGGAGAGCGAAATGCGCATGTGCGAAGCGGCAGGCAGGAGGATGTGCATCTGCAAGCGCTCCAGATCGACCGTGGCCGGATGCTGCTCTGCCTCCCACTTTGCCGTGAGCAAAAACTGGTCGGCTAGGTATAGAAGCAGCTTGGTCCGCTCGGCGTACTTGGCGGCAAGCGTGGACAGTTCCTGAGTCGCGTCCGTTCTGATGCGCAGGTCCTGCTCTTTGACCTGTTGCTGGGTCACCAACACGACGAGTAATATGAAAAAGGCCGTGATCAGGGGTGCCAGCCAGATGTGGCTGGAGTACCAGAAGGGCAACACCGGCGCGGTCGCCCTGGCGGTTTTGGGCGTGCTTGGATTTTCAGGTGCCAAAACCTACTCCTCCCTCGATCCAGGCAATTTGAGAGCTTGTTCTCCCAAAAGCAGGACTCATACGCGCAGAATGCCGGATGTTTGGCAGGAAGCTAAGCTGCCAAAGCAAAGGCGTGAATTGTTGCTACCGACGGCGTTCGACCTCGGGACACGCCTCGCTCCACTGTAAACGACAAAAATGCCGGCGCACTAAAGGGCCCTTGCGGAAATGCCAGGTTCGGCGTCGCTGTGTTTAGCGAGTGCCGTTGGCGGAAAGCAGTGCGGGGATAAGAAGTGAAGTAGCGGGTCGACCGATGCTGCAGGTGGTGCGGTGGAGCCCAATCAAGCCTGGCGTGACAGTCGCTTACGCAAGCGAATGCCTAATAGCATTTATTTAACATAATACACATATGCGCATTATAAAGGTGCTGCAGGAAGTGCCGCGCTCCAGCAAGACGCTCCCAAGCGATGACGTATGACCTTTTCGGGGAGATCCCCGTCACGGCGCAAGACGTGCGACTGTGGCTCAAGCACCTGGGCCTCAAGCCCGAAACCCGCCGCTCCGCTTGGTACGTCAAAGCTTATGACGTCGTCGAAAAGCTCAAACAAGCCAAGCTGCGCGGCGACTGGCCGCCATAACAAAGAAATAACGGGAACTGCCCCCGTCTATCGCCCACCTCCGATTAGATAGGACGTTTTCCATTCGCTACACACGCGCCCTGTGAGGAGATCGGCAGCCCTTCAACAGCAGACGAGAACTCCGTACTAGTCGGCGTAAGTGTTGAATCTAGCTAACGTCGCTATTATGGTCTATCATGCAAAAATGAGTGCTAAATCCCCTTTAGTGGCCTTGTCTTCCGAAGCTTCCTCAATACTTGAGCAAGCGAAAAAGTATCGTGTTGAGATGGAAGCTCTTCCCTCTGACGACCCACGGCGCGCACTTTATGAACAAGTAATCCGCGATCTTCTCGACCACTCGAGTAGGCTGTCAAATATAGTGACATCCACTGCGTCAAGCACAAGCAGAAGCACGTAATCGGATCACAAAGCCCGAATCGCTAAGTCCCATCATGCCCGACGAGACCAAGCTGAGTCTGGATGCCGCGTTCAAGGCCGCTCAGACAACCGTCGAGGAGGGAAAAACTGCGGCGGCGGCCGAAGCGTCCCGCCGCCGAGCTGGGGATCGCTCCTACATTGCCAAGATAATAGTCTGGACCTTTGTGCTACTCATGGTGTGGATCGTCATAGCGGCGTGCGTTGGTGCGTATTTGTTTGATTGGGACGGGCTGGCGGAGCCAGCCAAATTTCTGATGACAATCCTGAGTTCCGTCATGCTTCCGGTCGTAACGTTGGTTATTGGCTATTATTTCGGCTCGGAAAAATAACTCAGTGTTCCTCGCCCACGGCGCAACAAGATGTATCACGGCCCGGCATCCAGCTGATTCTGCCTTGGAGCTGCCAATCCGATTAGTGAACTCCACAGACGAAAAACAGACGTTTACCTAATGGAGCCGCGGGGCTAGCGGCCCGTCCATTCAACCCGGAATTAGGCTCCGTCTGCACGAGTTACACTCACTTGCGATACATTGTAAGCACGCACCCCTCACATCCTGACCGTTGACTCGGGCACAGTAGCCCAAAGAACCTCACATGTCGGCACCCGTCGCTAGAAACGGGGACCGAACGAATGTTCTATGAAAGAAGGACTTGCGAGAGACTGTTCTAGGACGCGGGATTGGTGGCCGCCTAGTTCCACCGATCCTGCGGCGGCAGCGGCAGCGAGAACACGGGCACCCCTTCCTCGCGCAAGTCGTCCGTCTCTTCGCGTGTGGCGACACCGCGTATGCTGCGCTGGGGCGCTTCCTGGTAATGGATCCTGCGCGCTTCTTCGGCGAAGCTATTTCCAACATTCTCACTATGACTAAGGATGTAGTCAACCAGACGCGAAGCGTCGACCGGCGCAGCTTTCGCCGGCCGTTCCTCGCTCGCCTGCACCGGTGCCGCGGGCTCTGACTGCTTTCTGATCTTGGCCGTCGGCAACTTTTCCACGTGCGCGCCGCCACAAATCGGACATTCGATCAGTCCACTGCTTCGTTGCGCAGCGAAATCCGCGCCCGAGCTGAACCAGCCCTCGAAGCGGTGTTGATCCCTGCAGATGAGTTCAAATACGATCATGCGTGCATTTCCGGTTCCATTCTATCTTATATCGTGAAAAAACTCGGAAACTGGAGCCTGGCGCGATCTTGCCGCTAGTTGCTATGACTCTGGGCCGCGCACAGCCGCCAGATTTTGGTGCCAGGGACCGGAATCGAACCGGCATGCCGGGATTAGCGGCGGCGGGTTTTAAGCCCGCTGTGTATACCAATTTCACCACCCTGGCGAACGCAGGCGAATCATACTGGAGGACTGCGTCATGTTGGAA
>JACZJU010000027.1 GCA_014860395.1 Burkholderiales bacterium
TGGCTTCGCCGCCCTGGTTGTACTCGGAATCGCCGCCCGTAGCGGATATCCATGAACTGTCGCTCAGGGAAATCTGACCGCCGTCCAGCGCGATCGTCGCCTTGCCGCCCGCGCCCTCGGGATAGGTGTAGCATCCGCAGCCCTCATCCCAAACGGCCGATCCGGAATCGGACCACCCGTAACCGCCGTACGCCTGGAGCTCAGCCTCATTGTCGAGGACCAGCGCACCGCCCTTGCTGTTCAGCGTTATCGATGCGAGGCCGCCGCCCTGCGCAGCATCGCCGCCCACTGCCGTGACCGTGCCGCCGGACCCGCCATCGCCATTCAGGGTGATTCCGGTCGCCGACAAGTAGACGGTCGCCACCCCGGGTTCGACAGAGCCGCCGCTGGCGTCCGCGCTGACAGGCTGATTGACCGTCAGGCTGCCGCTGCTCACGTCGATCCTGATGTTGGCGCCTTCGCCGCCATCGATGAAATCGCGACCGACCGACACGCCGTCATAGCCGGAAACCGATCCGATGGTGAGCGGCTGCGCATTGGTAAAAATGAAATTGCCATAGGCAGAGCCTGCCAGCGTGCCGACTTGGTTGGCGGCCTGCAGGTCCACGTCGTATCCGGCATCGAGTGCCAGGCTGTTCACCGTCACCGGGCTGAGGACATCCTGGAGGATCTCCCCGGTCGACCTCAATACCAGGGTGTCCACGCTCGAGAAGACGATGGGCGCATTGATGGCGATCGATCCCGACGAAATGCCTCCGCTGCCGTTATCGCCGATTTCGAGCATAGGCGCGCTGATGCGCGAGAGGTCGGCCGAAGTCAACAGCAGTGCCGAAGACACGCATTCGCCGGTGCACGGCGATGCGGCGCCGAGGTCGATGGGATTGTCGTCGTTGGCCGGTCTGAGCACCACGCTTGCTGCCGCTGCAACAAGGCCTGGGTCCGCAAAATTCATGCTGTTTGCGCTCAGCATGACCTTGCCGCCCGTCGCCTGGTTCCAGATCGCGTATCCCGACACGTAGGGGCTGGTGACCGTGGTCAAGCCGCCGGTAGTGATATCGATGTCCCCCGACGTGGTATTGACCGCCGAGAGCGCCGCCGTCAGGTTGGTCAGCGTAATGCCGGTAGCGGCCTTGGCGTGCAGGCTTGCGGTCTCGATGGTTCCGGAAGTCTGATTGATTGCGCCTGTGGCAGCCTCGACGCTGAGCGCGTATGCGCCGCTCACCGTATCGGCAAACGTGATGTCGCCGCTGCCTGCGGTCAGCTCGGCGTCGGCAGCCAGGGTCACCGGATCATTGAACAGCGTCAACGTGCCCGACGGAACGTCGATATTGCCGTCGAGGACGAAATCGGTGCCGGATACGGTTTCGAAGGAAACGCCGCTCGCCAGCGTCAGATGGTTGCCGCTCGTCGTAAACGGAATGCCGGCATCGACGATGCCGCCCTTGGCGGCGGCAATCATGCTGTTGGAAACCGTAGCAGTCCCGGTCGTGCTCGCAACGAACTTGCCCGATGCCAGGTCCATGCCGGTAAAGTCGGCGACGTCCGAGGCACGCGCATATCCGGCCGGCGCGGCAGTGTCCAGCGCAGCGCCCGGCACGTAGCTCAGCAGCGCTTCACCGGCCGAAACCGCTGCCGTATCGAGCAAGGCGTTGTAGAAACCATTGGCCCCCGTGCTGGCCTGCGCGAGTTGTGTTCCGCCGACCAACAGGGTCACCGGCAGCGCTGCATTGCTGGCCAGACCGGTCGCGCTCAGCGTTCCCGAAACCACCAGCGGCGCGCTGGGAAAGCGCCATTTCAAATACGCATAGCTCTTGCCTGCGACGATGCTCCAAACGCTGTCGAAGTCCCAGCCGGCGCCGGTGTAGGTCGCCTGCGTCATCATGCCTGCAGTCGCTACCCCCGTGGCGCCGGCGTTCGTAAGGTCGTCTCCGATTCCCGCGGTCGGCTGACCGCTGGTCTCGGTATCCCAAAACGACGCATTGACCGTGCCATCGCCGTTGTATCCCACCAGCCCGCCGGTGTAGCTGCCTGCACCGCTCACGCTGCCGGTGGCATAGCTGTTGCTGACCGTGCCATTGTCGTTGTATCCCGCCAGCCCGCCGACGTTATCGTCTCCGTTTACGCTCCCAGTGGCGTAGCTGTTGCTGACCGTGCCATTGCCGTTGTATCCGACCAACCCGCCGACGGAATATTGCCCTCTGATGACATCGCCGGTGGCATAGCTGTTGCTGACCGTGCCATTGCCGTTGTATCCCACCAGCCCACCGACGGCGTCGCCATCCCCGCTCACGCTGCCGGTGGCATAGCTGTTGCTCACCGTGCCACTGTTGTTGTTTCCCACCAGCCCGCCGACGAAGCTCCCGCTCACGCTGCCGGTGGCATAGCTGTTGCTGACCGTGCCACCGTTGTAGTTGTTTCCTACCAGCCCGCCAACGTAGCTGCCTGCCCCGCTCACGCTGCCGGTGGCATAGCTGTTGCTGACCGTGCCATTGCCGTTGTATCCGACCAACCCGCCGACGTAGTTGCCTGCCCCGCTCACGCTGCCGGTGGCATAGCTGTCGCTGACCGTGCCACCGTTGTAGTTGTATCCCACCAGCCCGCCGACGACGTTATCCCCGCTCACGCTGCCCGCGACCAAACCCAGGTTGCTGAGCACAGCGCCCGCGGCCGTACGCCCAAACAGGCCCACATAATTTTCCAATGGCCGATCGATGGTGAGTCCGCTGATGGTATGACCCAGTCCGTTGAAGGCGCCGGTGAAGTTGTCAGAACTCCCGATCGGCACGAAGCCCGCGCCCGCGTTCCATCCGGAGGTTGCCCCCGCGTCGATGTCGCTGCCCAGAACATAATGCCCGGCCAGGTTGGCCGGCGCCGCCATCCCCTGCAAGGTCGCCTCGCCCGTGGTTTCCTGCCCCGCATTGCCCAGGCTGTTGATCACGGCGTAGGACGTGCCGCCGAGCACAAAGGCCGTGGTCGAACTCGGCGAGACATTGGGCAGGTTGATCGATGCGCCGGAGGCCAGATTGAATGTGCCGGTGCCGCTCGCCGGTTCCGAGCCGTTCTCCGTATTCGGGTTGATCGCGATGCCTGCACTTGCCCCGGTCGCGCTGATGCTGGCGTTGACGTTGACGTCGTTCGAGGCGGTGAGCGTCAGCGTGGTGTCGGCACTCCACGATACCGCGTCGTTGACGTTCACGTCGCCGCTGCCCGCCGCGCTACCTCCCGAACTCTGGATTTCGACATTGGTCCCGTCCAGATTTGTGCCCAGCGTGGCGCCGATGATGTCGCCGTCTTCACCAACGACGTAGTCGTTGGGATCGATCAGCCAGGTGCCGGCCTTGCCCTTGGGCGCGAGCGTTCTGACCCGCGCGCTGTCTGCAATCTTCACGTGCGCGCCGGAGGTTTCGATGAAGCCGCCGTCACCGGACTGGCTGCCGCCTTCGGCGCTGAGGCTGCCGTCGATGCGGGCCGTGTCGTCTGCCCAGACGAAGATATTGCCGCCGCTGCCTGCCTCGCCGGCATCGGCCTTGATCTGCGAGCTATCCGCCAGCGTGAGGTTCTTGCTCGCCTTGAGGAAGATGCGCCCGCCTTCCTTCACCACGCTCGAGGCGTTGAGCTCGCCGCTGTTCTTCACCAGCACGCCGGCCATGCCGATGCGCCCGGCCTCGGCCACGATCTCGCCCAGGTTCGTCACATTGCCTTCGGCGCCGGTGATGTCGACCTTGACGCCCGGCGTGCCGGTGTCGAGGAGTTGCACCGTCTGCCCGGCTGCGAGGATCACCTCGCCATTGGGCGCATTGATGATGCCGTGGTTCTCCACTTCGGGCGCAATCAGGTAGACGCTGCCGCCGCTGGGCGTGGTGATCTGTCCGTAGTTCTGGATGCTGCCCGCGTTCGGCGTGGCGCCGAAGTTCAGCCGC
>JACZJU010000198.1 GCA_014860395.1 Burkholderiales bacterium
ACGCGGCGGAAAACCTGGCCAAGGGCGGCGTAGAGGTTAGCGTGGTGGAACTGCAGCCCCACGTGCTATCAGGTTACTTCGATGCCGAAGCCTCCGCCATGATCGAACAGGTGTTCGCCGCCAACGGCGTGCGCCTGCTCACCGGCGCCAGCGTAGCCTCGGTCGCTGCGCAGGGCGAAGGCTGCCGCGCGACGCTGGCCGACGGCACCGTCCTCGAAGCGGACCTGCTGCTGGTCGCCACAGGGGTGGCGCCGGTGACCGATTTTCTCGCAGGCAGCGGCGTGGATACCGAGCGCGGAGTGCTGGTCGACGAACACATGCGCACCAACGTCGCCAATATCTGGGCCGCGGGCGACGTGGCACAGGCACGCGGCTTTTTCGGCGGTGAGCGGATCATCAACGGCATCCTGCCCGACGCCGTGGACCAGGGGCGCATCGCCGGCATGGCGATGGCCGAGGATCCGGGAACGAAAGACTACGCCGGCGGCGTGCCCCTCAACACTTACAGCTTCTTCGGCCACCAGGCGGTTTCGGTCGGCGTGCACGAAGGCGCACTGGAGCAAACCGGCGTCGAAGTGAAAAAACAGGTGAGCGCCGAGGAGAAGCGCTACCTCAAGATCGTGCTCAAGGACGGGCGGCTGGCCGGGATTTTCGGTGTCAACAGCGCGTTCGACCCGGGCATCATGTGGGAACTGATACTGCGCGCGATCGACCTGGGCGAGGACAAGCTCGCCTTTCTGCGCTCGCCACAGCAGACCGCGCGCGCGCTGATGTCGAAGAACTGGAGATAGGGCCATGGGCGCCGCATACGAGACCATCAATTTCAAGCCGGATGCCTGCGACGGCTGCCTGGACTGCATGACCGTCTGCGCGCAGGCCAAGACGCAATCGGACGACCACCTGCACTCGCGCATCCAGATCGTGCCGTCCGGAGACGGCTTCGAGCTCGCGATCTGCCGCCAGTGCGGCGATCCGGATTGCGTGCTCAACTGCCCCGCAGCGGCGCTGTCGAAGAACGCCGGCAGCGGCGTGATCGACTGGGACAAGACCAAGTGCGTGAACTGTCTGCTGTGTACGCTGGGCTGCGCTTATGGCGGAATCGCCTATGACAGCGTTTCGGCGCACGTAATCAAGTGCGATATGTGCGGGGGCGACCCGGCCTGCGTCAAAGCCTGCGTGCCAGGCGCGCTCAAACATGTGAAGACCGCGCGCATTTACAACGAAGTGGGCGGCCTCGAAGACCTGTTCGCGCCCGGACTCTCCGGCTGCCAAGGCTGCAATACCGAACTGATCATGCGCCACGCGCTGCGCCGCATCGGCCCGGACGTGGTTGTGGCGACGCCGCCAGGCTGCATTCCGGGCATGGGTTCGGTCGGCTACAACGGGCTCACCGGCACCAAGGTGCCGGTGTTCCATCCGCTCCTGACCAACACCGCATCGATGCTCGCCGGCGTACGCCGCCACTACAAGCGAAGCGGCCGCGACGTGATGGCGGTGGCGCTGGCCGGCGACGGCGGCACCGCCGACGTGGGCTTCCAGTCGCTCTCGGGGGCGGCCGAGCGCGGCGAGGAGATCCTGTACATCTGCGTCGACAATGAAGGCTACATGAACACCGGCATGCAGCGCTCCGGCTGCACGCCCTACGGCGCCTGGACCTCGACCACGCCGGTGGGCGAGCGCGCCCACGGCAAGACCCAGGACGCGAAGAACCTGCCGCTGTTGATGGTGATGCACAACTGCGCCTACGTGGCGACCGCTTCCACCGCATTTATGGAAGACCTGTACGACAAGCTCGAGCGCGCTATTCAAGCGGCGAAGACCGGATTCGCCTATCTTCACATCTACTCGCCCTGCACCACCGGCTGGCGCTTCCCCTCCGACCAGAACATCGAGGTCGCGCGCAAGGCGGTGGAAACCAATTTCGTGCTGCTGTGGGAATTCAGTCCGCAGGACGGCCTGCGCCTGACTCGCCCGGCGGAAACCCCGCTTCCCATCGACGAATATCTCGAAGTGCTGGGCAAGTACCGGCACCTCGACCCGGACCAGGTTGCGCATATCGAACGCGCCGTCGCCACCAACCTCGGACGCATCCAGATGCTCGCCGCCGTCAAGGGCCCGACGGGCGCAATGGCCGGGCGCGCCTGAAGCGCGCGGGGCTGTCCCTGTAGGGCAGGCGCCCCGCCTGCCCTACTTCTTCGGCGCGCCAATCGCGATTGACCACATAGCGCGCAGGGCCTTGATATGCATATCGCCTTTCTTTGTGTACCCTGCGTCCTTCATGGCGCAATGACTTTCTTGAATTGGAATTGATTTGGAAACAGAATTAACCCAGCGACCAATTACCATCCTGATCGCCGCCTTGGGCGGCGAAGGCGGCGGCGTGCTTGCCGACTGGATCATCGCCGCTGCGACAGCAGAGGACTACCCGGTGCAAAGCACCTCCATCCCCGGGGTGGCGCAGCGCACCGGCGCAACCACCTATTACATCGAACTATTTCCGGTGCGCGCGGCCGAGCTTCAAGGCCGGCGCCCGGTGATGACACTCGCGCCTGCACCTGCCGACATCGACGTGATGCTGGCCTCGGAACTGCTCGAGGCCGGGCGCGCGCTGCAGAACGGCTATGTCACGCCCGAGCGCACCACGCTCATCGCCTCGACCCACCGCATTTACACCGTCGAGGAAAAAATCGCGCTGGGGGACGGCCGCTACGACAGCGAGCGCATTTTGGCGGCGGCCAAGGCCCTGGCGAAGCGCGCCATCCTCACCGATTTCCATAAACTCGCCGCCAACACCGGCGCCATGATCAACGCCGCGCTGTTCGGCGCGCTCGCCGGCTCCGGCATCCTGCCGTTGCCGCGGGCCGCATGCGAGGAGGCGATACGCAGCGCCGGCAAAGGCGCCGAGGCCAGCCTCAGAGGCTTTTCGCTGGGTTACGCGGCCGCAGAGGGCAAGGCGGCGCCCGCGGCAGGCCTGTCCACCGACGTTGACGCGCCCGCCGACACCGACATTCCAGAGGCTTTCCTGGCCGAGCGGATGCGGAAGGACTTTCCCACCGAGGTCCAGGAGATGCTCGCGCAAGGCGTCGCGCGCGTCACCGCCTTCCAGGACCGCGCTTACGCCGTCCTTTATCTGGACCGGCTGGAGCCGATCGCCAAACTGGATCAGGCTCGGCCCGGAGCCGAAAAATCGAAGCTCACCCGCGAAACCGCGCGCTTTCTCGCGCTGTGGATGAGCTACGAGGATGTGATCCGGGTCGCCGACCTGAAATCGCGCCGCAGCCGCTTCGAGCGCGTGCGCACCGAGGTCCAGGCCAAGCCGGGCGAACCGGTAAACATAGTCGAATACCTGAAGCCCGGCGTGGAGGAGGCGGCGGCGCTGCTTCCACCGGCATTGTCCCGGCGTCTCGTCGCATGGGCCGAAAAGCGCGGCCTGATGCACAAACTGAATGTGGGCCTGTACGTCAAGACCAGCAGCGTGACCGGGTTCCTGATGCTGCGCTTACTCGCGGCGCTGCGGCCGCTACGGCGTATGAGCGCGCGCTATGTCGAGGAGCAGGCGCTGATCGAGCGCTGGCTCGCCGCCATCGCTGCCGCACCTGACCCGGAACTCGCACTTGAGATCGCGCTCTGCGGCCGGCTTATCAAAGGCTATGGCGATACCAACCGGCGCGCCAAGGCGAATTTCCTGCGCATCTTCGACACCTTGGTCGACGGCACCACCGTGACCGGACCCATGGAGCGCGCCAAGGCCGTTCGCGCCGCGCGCGAGGGCGCGCTCGCCGACCCGGAGGGCCGCGGCCTGGAGGCGACGCTGGCCACGCACGGTATCGCGCCGCTGCCGCCGCAACCGAAGATCATCCAATTCATGCGCCGGCCTGGCGCCAAGCGCAAGGCCGCGTAGGAGCAGAACGATGGAACGACAATTCAACGCGGAAATCGAGTCGCTGAAACTCGGCGAAGGCGAAACCTTCCACGGCGAAGGCATACTCGCCGTGACCAAAGCACTGCTGCAGTCGGGCGTGTCCTATGTCGGCGGCTACCAGGGCGCGCCGGTGTCGCACCTGCTCGACGTCATGGTGCAGGCGCGCGATTACATGGACGAGTTGGGCGTGCACGTCGAAGCCTGCACCAACGAGGCGTCGGCGGCCGCCATGCTCGGCGCTTCGATCAACTATCCGGCCCGCGGCGCGGTAACCTGGAAGTCCATCGTCGGCACCAATGTCGCCTCCGACGCCCTGACCCACGTGGCTTCCGCCGGCGTGATCGGCGGCGCACTGATCGTGGTGGGCGAGGATTACGGCGAGGGAGCAAGCGTGGCGCAGGAGCGCACCCACGCCGTCGCGCTGAAGTCTTCGATGTGGATGCTGGACCCGCGGCCCAACCTCGCCACCATCGTGAACCTGGTGGAAAGGGGCTTCGAATTATCGGAGGCCTCGAACACCCCGGTGTTCATGGACCTGCGCATCCGCGCCTGCCATGTGCACGGCAGCTTCAGGGCCGGCGCCAACCGCGCGCCTGCCCTGTCTACACGGAAACTGCTGGCAGATCCGGCCGTGTTCGACTACGAGCACCTTCCGCACCCGCCGGCCACCTACCGGCAGGAAAAGCTGAAAATGGGCGTGCGCCTGCCCGCTGCGCGCAAGTACATCCGCGAGCACCGGCTGAACGAGCTGTTCGCAGGAAGTGAGAACAGTGTCGGCATCATCTGCCAGGGCGGCCTCTACAACAACCTGCTACGCGCGCTGAATCTGGTCGGCCTAGCCGATGATTTCGGCGCGAGCCGCATCCCCATCCTCGCCCTCAACGTCGTCTATCCCCTGGTGCCGGAGGAGATCAACGAATTCTGCGCGGGCAAGACCGCGGTGCTGGTGGTGGAAGAGGGCCAGCCCGAGTTCATCGAGCAGGACATCGCCACCACGCTGCGCCGCGCCGACATTCAGACCAAGCTGCACGGCAAGGACATGCTGGTCATGGCGGGCGAATACAGTTCCGAGGTGATCGTACACGGGCTGCTGCGCTTTTGCGCCGCGCATGCGCCGCACCTGGACACTTCGGACGGGACGCGCTGGCACGAGTCGGCCGACGCCGCGCGCGCGCGCGCCGCCGAACTGCTGGGCACGCCGCTGCCGCCGCGGCCGCCGAATTTCTGCGTCGGCTGTCCAGAGCGTCCGGTGTTCGCCGCGATCAAGCTGGTCGAACGCGAGATCGGCAAGCGCCATATCTCGGCCGACATCGGCTGCCACTCGTTCGCGACCTTCGCGCCGTTTTCGCTGGGCAATTCCATCCTCGGCTACGGGATGAGCCTGGCGAGCGGCGCCGGCGTCGCGCCGATGCTGGCCGGCCGCTCCATGGCGATCATGGGTGACGGCGGTTTCTGGCACAACGGCTTTCTGTCCGGCGTCGCATCCAATCAATTGAACGGCGGCGACAAGGTGCTCTTGATCATGAAGAACGGCTACACCTCGGCCACGGGAACGCAGGACCTGGTGTCCTCGCCGGGTGGCTCCGAGGAACTGGCGCAGGACAGAAGTCCGGTGCGCGCCGAGCGCACCATAGAGAACACGCTGCGCGGCGCCGGCGTGAAGTGGCTGCGCAATGTCTACAGCTACCGCGTCGCCGACATGACGAAGACGCTACGCGAGGCCTTCACCACCGACGAGCCGGGGCTCAAGGTGATTATCGCCGAGGGCGAGTGCCAGCTCGAGCGCCAGCGCCGCATCCGCCCGGTGCTCGCGCGCCTGCTCGGCTCGGGCGCGCGCGTGACACGCACGCGCTTCGGCGTGGACGACGCAACCTGCTCGGGCGACCATTCCTGCATTCGGCTCTCGGGCTGCCCCTCGCTCACGCTGAAGGCCTCCTCCGACCCGCTGAAAGTCGATCCAGTGGCGCATGTCAACCATAGCTGCGTCGGCTGCGGCCTGTGCGGCGAAGTCGCCCACGCGGCGATCCTGTGCCCCTCGTTCTACCGCGCCGAAGTGGTGCAGAACCCCAATGCCTGGGACCGCTACCTCGCACGCCTGCGCTCCACCGTCATTGGCTGGCTGCAGCCGGCATAGTTGGACAGTAAGAGCCCGAACATGAGCAAGTTCATGGATTGGCAGGTAGGCAAAGTGAGGATCACGCGCGTGGCCGAATTGGGCGGCGAGCCGTTTCCGAGCACCTTCATGTTTCCCGCGTCCTCGCCCGAGCTGGTGCAGCGCCACGCCTGGCTCAAGCCGCATTTCGCGCACGCGGACGGGCGGCTTTTCGGCTCCATCCACAGCTTCGTCATCGAATCGGGCCAGCGGCGAATTATCGTCGACACCTGCGTCGGCAACGACAAGCCGCGTTCCATCAAGGCGTGGAGCATGCTGCAGGGCCCGTTTCTCGAGCATCTGGCCGAGGCCGGCTTCCCCCCTGAGTCGATCGACACTGTCATGTGCACCCACCTGCACGTGGACCACGTCGGCTGGAACACGCGTCTGGCCGAGGGGAGATGGGTGCCGACTTTTCCGAATGCACGCTATCTTTTCGGACGCAGGGAATGGGAGCACTGGACCTCCGAGGCCGCCGAGCATCGCGACGGCGACGTCATGGGCGACTCCGTGCGCCCCATCATCGATGCCGGCCTGGCCGAGCTTGTAGACATGAATCACGTGCTGACCCCCGAAGTGCGGCTGGAGCCCACGCCCGGGCACACGCCGGGGCATGTCAGCGTACGCATATCCTCGCAGGGCGCCGAGGCGGTCATCACGGGCGACCTGATGCATCATCCGTTACAATGCGCTGAACCCGATCTCGCCAACAACTTCGACGTGGATGC
>JACZJU010000199.1 GCA_014860395.1 Burkholderiales bacterium
TCAGGTCGTGACCTACGACTTTGTCGATCTCACAAGGCCCCAGCGCTATTTCGATGGCGAGATCAATACGGCCCAGCTGGCGGATTCGGTCGCGGTCGATTACCGTGATCCGTCGGCGCGGGAAGCGGATCCGCTCGCGCAGCTGGACGATGTGGACACCAAGGCGGAGGAGCCGCGCCTTGCCGATTTGCTGCAGCCGGCCACACGTCCGCTAGTGCGCGTCGCGCGCGACTTCGCCGGCGCAGCGCGTACCGCGAGGGAGACCGACTGGCTGCGCGCGGGCGCCATCGGCACCGGACTGGTGCTGGCGAGCAGCGTGCTCGACAAGCGCGCCGACCAATTCGCCCGGGACCATGGAGAGAATCGCTTCGTGAAGGCAGGGAACAGCTTCGGCAACGCGCTGCCCTGGCTGGCGATCGCCGGGGCCGGCGTGGCGGCCTTGGACGGCAGCGATCCGCTGCGCTCGCGCACCGGCTATGCGGCGCTGGAAGCGGGGGGCACGGCGTTGCTGGCGGTGACCGGGCTGAAATATGCATTCGGGCGCGCGCGCCCGGAGAATGAGCTCGGAAACCACGCGTTCAAGCCCTTCTCCATGACCTCCGGCTACGATTCTTTGCCGTCCGGGCATACCATCATCACTTGGGCGGTCGCAACGCCATTTGCGGAGGAATATGACGCGCCCTGGCTCTACGGTCTCGCCGCGATCACCAACCTCGCACGCGTAGGCAGCCGCCAGCACTGGGTGTCCGACACTGTGGCCGGCAGTCTGCTCGGCTACGCGATAGGCAAGGTCTTCTGGGAGTCGTCGCGTGCACCGAACAAAGGTGCACCGCGCGTACTGATCCATCCCTCCGGAGTAGATCTGGCGTGGCAGTTCAATTGAGGTGCGTGTTGGCGTGCTTCGCCGTCGTGGCGCTGTTCCCCTTGGGCGCAGGCGCACAGACCGCCTGCCGCGTGCTCGACCCCGAACTCGTCGGGATTTACCAGGGCGGATGCAAGGACGGGCTGGCCGAGGGTTACGGCGAGGCGAAGGGGGCGGCCGAATACCGGGGCGATTTTCATGCTGGCCGCAAGCATGGCAGGGGAGTCAAGACCTGGCCCTCGGGCGACCGCTACGAAGGCGATTTCGTCGAGGACCGCAAGGAAGGCAGCGGCAAATACACCTGGAGCACACGCGGGCCGTCCGCAGGCGAGAGCTATAGCGGCGCCTGGCTGAACGACCTTCGCCACGGCTACGGCGTCTACGAATGGCCCTCGGGTGACCGGTATGCCGGAGAGTGGGCGAACGACGCGGTCGCGGGCATGCCGACGCTGGCAATGATCGCGCGTGCGCGGGCAAAGACGGAGGCTCTCATTGCCGTAGCCAAACCTGGCGCAAAAGTCTGCCGCGCGTTGCAGGTCGGCATCGCCGTGCGTGACTGGATCCGCGGGGAGGTGACGGCGGTAGATGGGGAGCGCGTTTCCGTGCACATCGACGATCCGGGCGAGCAGCCGCATGTGATCGATGGCCGGCCGCTAGCCAAAGGCAGTACCGTCTGGACCGAAGCTACAGATTGGACGCCGTGTCTGTGAGGAATGCTGGACCGCGCTCCTGCGAATGTTCGCAGCTCGAATTCGGATAGAAGCCAAGAAGTTGTCGATGCTTTTCAATTGCCGTCCCGCCTTGCGCTATCTGCTGACGATTGCGCTGGCGCTGTTCTGCCTGTTCGCAACCCGGGCAAAGGCGGATGCGGACCCGGCGATAGAGGTAAGCGTGCGCATGCAGGGTGACGAGGTGTTCGTCGACGTAAGCTTTCACGTCCGCGTCACGCCGCAGGAAGTCTGGGAGGTGATGACGGACTACGATCACGCCACCGAATTCATCTCGAAGCTGGAAAAGAGCGTGATCCTGTCGCGCACGGATGAGATGCTCCTGGTATCGCAGAAAGGCACCATGGGCTGGGGACCGTTTTCTGTGCCGATCGAGACGGTGACGCAAGTGCACTTGACCCCATATACGGAAATGCAGGGGCGCATGATCAGCGGCAACATGAAAAAAAACCAGTCCACGACCCGGCTCATTGCGGACCCCAGCGGCACGCGCGTCGTGTATCATCTGGAATCGATACCCGAGGTTTGGATCCCGCCATTGATCGGTCGCGCCCTGGTCGAGCTCGAAACGCGGGCGCGTTTTAGGCAGCTCGTCGACGAAATTCTCAGAAGAAAGGCCTCGTCGCAGGCTAAGCGCTGAGGTTTGAATATGAAATGTCATTCCGAGGCCTAAGGCCGAGGAATCTGCTTTGCCTGGTTCAATAGCAGATTCCTCGCTGCGCTCGGAATGACATTTTATGAATGACAAGTTTTGCTTGGTCGCTTTCCTACAATTTCGTCTCGTTTTACAAGGTCCGCCCTCGGATTGATCGGAGGCTGCGGCAATAGGGCATAATTCCCCTGTCCTCACTCCGGCCGATCGCCCTGCTGATGTCGAATTCTTACCTCAGCGCTCGTCTGCGCAGTTTCGGCCACGCTTTCCGTGGCCTCAAACTGTTGCTTCAGACGCAGCACAACGCCCGGATTCACGCCGTGGCCACCGTCCTGATCGTTGCTGCGGGCGCGGTGTTGCGGATTACCCCGGCCGAATGGGCGCTGATCGTGTTGGCGATTGTGTGCGTGTGGGTCGCGGAAGCGTTAAACACTTCGATCGAGTTTCTGGTCGATCTGGTATCTCCGGAGCACCACCCGCTGGCCGGCAAAGCCAAGGATGTCGCCGCCGGCGCGGTTCTGGTCGCGGCAATCGGATCAGCGATTATCGGCGGATTCGTCTTCGGTCCGTACGTTCTGCGGATGCTGGAACGATAAGTCTTTACGCGACAATGGCTTAATCTGTATTTTGCGGTTTGTGCCCGGGTCCGGCTAGCGGCGTTTGCCGCCGCGGTTTTCGCCTTGACACCCTGATTGGTGCAGTGCAAAATGCCTCGCTTTGGCTAGTCTTTCTCCGGGCTTACCGAGCCCGGGCTGGCTATTCTTGGTGCACTGCTTTCGGAGAGCCGCACGCCCGTGCAAGAGACTAATTCTGAAGACCGGTCCGGCGCCTACGAGCAAGCGGGCGCGGCGCTGCTGCAGAATTTCCTAAGTCTATTCCCGGCTGGCTCCGAGGCCGGCCAAGTATGGCAGTCGCTGATCCAGGCTCAGGGTGCCGACCCAGCCCGCTTTGCGGCGCTGCAGGCAGGCTATTTCAAGCAGCAAATGGCCCTTTGGGGGGGAATGCTGGCGAGTGAGTCTGGGCAGACTGGCAACTCGCCCGATTCGGCTGAGGACGGCAGCAGCGATAAGCGCTTTGCCGGGCGCGAGTGGCGCGACAGCCGCTACCACGACTATCTGCGGCAGGTCTACCAGCTCAATTCGCGCTTTCTCAACGATCTGGTCGAATTGGCGGATTTGGAGGCGCCGACGAAGCAGCGGCTGCGCTTCTACACGCGCCAGCTGATCGATGCCATGAGCCCGGCCAACTACGCCGCGACCAATCCCGAAGCGCTGCAACTCGCGCTGGCAACCAAGGGTGAAAGCCTGCACACCGGCATCCGCCAGCTGATCGAGGACGTGGAGCAGGGACGGGTGTCCATGACCGACGAGTCCGCCTTCGAGGTCGGCAGGAACCTCGCCGTCACGCCCGGTGAGGTCGTGTTCGAGAACGAGCTGATCCAGCTGATCCAGTACACGCCGGCGACGGCGAAGGTGCGCAAGCGGCCGCTGCTGATGGTGCCGCCCTGCATCAACAAGTTCTACATTCTAGATCTGCAGCCGGAAAATTCCTTCGTGCGCTATGCGGTCGAGCAGGGCAACACGGTGTTCATGCTGTCCTGGCGCAACATTACCGAGGACAGCCTGGGCGGACTCACCTGGGACGACTACATCGCCGAGGGCGTGTTGAAAGCGATCGAAGTGGTGCGCGCGATCAGCCGCTCCGAGCAGATCAACGCGCTCGGTTTTTGCGTCGGCGGCACGTTGCTTGCCGCGGCGCTGGCGGTGCTGCGCGCGCGCGGCGAGGATCGAGTGGCGAGCGCGACGCTGCTTGCCACCATGCTCGATTTCACCTATCCCGGCGACATCGGTGTTTTCATAGACGAAGCCAGCATGGCGGCGCGCGAGGCGGCGATAGGCAAGGGCGGCATCCTGCCGGGCAAGGAACTCGCTTTCGTGTTTTCGGCGCTGCGCGCGAACGACCTGGTCTGGTCCTACGTGGTCAACAACTACCTCAAGGGCAAGACGCCGGATGCGTTCGACATCCTTTACTGGAACGCCGACAGCACCAATCTGCCCGGGCCCATGTACTGCTGGTATGTGCGCAACATGTACCTGGAGAACAAGCTGCGCGAGCCGGGCAAGCTCGTTACGTGCGGCGTGCCGGTCGATCTCGGCGCGATCCGCCTGCCGACCTATATCCTGGCGACGCGCGAGGATCACATCGTGCCGTGGAAAACGGCCTATCTTTCGACGCGGCATCTCAAGGGCGACACGCGTTTCGTGCTTGGCGCCAGCGGCCACGTTGCCGGCGTGATCAATCCGCCGGCGAAGAAGCGCCGGAGCTACTGGAAGAGCGATCGCTTGTCCGCGGATGCGGATGAATGGCTGGCGGGCGCCGAGGAGGTGGGCGGCAGTTGGTGGCCGGACTGGAATGACTGGCTGCAAAGTTTTTCCGGAGGCGAGCGCGCAGCGCCGAAGAAATTGGGCAATGCGAAATTCAAGCCGATCGAGCCCGCGCCGGGAAGGTATGTGAAGGTGAGGGTATAGATTGAACTGCTGAAATGTCATTCCGAGCGGAGCGAGGAATCTGTTCTTTCCGTCTGCGCGAAAGCAGATTCCTCGTCGCTGCGCTCCTCGGAATGACATTATCGGGGTAGATTGAACCTCAGAGCTAAACGATAGACAGATAACTGGTGGAGGTTGACATGACAGACGTAGTAATCGTAGCCGCGGGTCGTACCGCGGTAGGCAAATTCGGCGGTGCCTTGGCGAAAATTCCCGCGGCCGAACTGGGCGCGCATGTTATCAAGGGGCTGCTCGCGAAGACCGGGCTCAAACCGGAGCAGATCTCCGAGGTCATCCTGGGCCAGGTGCTGACTGCGGGCGTGGGCCAGAACGCGGCGCGCCAGGCGGCGATCCGAGCCGGGCTGCCGGACATGGTGCCGGCGATGACCATCAACAAGGTGTGCGGCTCGGGTCTGAAGGCGACGCACCTCGCCGCGCAGGCGATCAAGGCGGGCGACGCCGAGATCGTCATCGCCGGCGGCCAGGAGAACATGAGCATTTCAGCGCACGTGCTCGCCGGCTCGCGCGACGGCTTTCGCATGGGCGACGCCAAGCTCGTCGACAGCATGATCGTCGACGGCCTGTGGGATGTGTACAACAATTACCACATGGGCGTCACTGCCGAGAACGTCGCCACCAAATACGGCGTGACCCGCGCCGACCAGGACGCGTTCGCGCTCGCTTCGCAGCAGAAGACCGAGGCGGCGCAAAAGGCGGGCAAGTTCAAGGACGAAATCCTGCCTCTGGAAATCCCGCAGCGAAAAGGCGTGCCGCTGGTGTTCGACATGGACGAATACCCCAAGCACGGCAGCACGCTGGAAGCGCTCGCCGGGTTACGTGCCGCCTTCGACAAGAGCGGCACGGTCACCGCGGGCAATGCCTCAGGCATCAACGACGGGGCTGCGGCCGTACTGATGATGTCGGCGAAGAAGGCGCAGGAACTCGGGTTGAAGCCGCTGGCCACCATCCGCGCCTATTCGTCTGCGGGCGTCGACCCGAAGATCATGGGCATGGGCCCGGTGCCGGCGAGCCAGCTGTGCCTGAAGAAGGCGGGTTGGAGCGTGGGCGATCTCGATCTGATGGAGATCAACGAGGCTTTTGCCGCGCAGGCGATAGCGGTCAATCGCGAGATGAAGTGGGACACGAACAAGGTGAACGTCAATGGCGGCGCCATCGCCATCGGTCACCCGATCGGCGCGTCCGGCTGCCGTATCCTGGTGACGCTGCTGCACGAGATGATCCGGCGCGACGCGAAGAAAGGCTTCGCCAGCTTGTGCATCGGCGGGGGTATGGGGGTTGCGCTGGCGGTGGAACGTTGATATCTAAATTTGGGTTTTTGAGAGGATGTGAAAATGGCTGAGCGGATAGCATTCGTCACCGGCGGCATGGGCGGCATAGGCACCGCGATCTGCAAGCGCCTGGCGGCGAACGGCAACAAGGTCGTGGCCAATTGCTTGCCAGATTACGACAGGAAGGACGAGTGGCTCAGCAGCATGCGCGCGCAGGGCTACAGCGTGCATGCTGCCGAGGGCAACGTCGAGGAATTCGATTCCTGCGCGGACATGTTCTACCGTATCGGCTCCATCATCGGGCCGGTCGATATTCTGGTCAACAACGCCGGCATCACCCGCGACGGCGTATTCAAGCGCATGTCGGAGAGCGACTGGTACGACGTGATCAACACCAACCTGAACAGCGTGTTCAATGTTACGCGCCAGGTGGTGGAGGGCATGACCGACCGCGGTTGGGGCAGGATCATCAACGTTTCCTCGGTCAATGCGCTGAAGGGCCAGTTCGGCCAGACCAATTATTCGGCGGCCAAGGCCGGCATGCACGGTTTTTCCAAGGCGCTGGCGCAGGAAGTTGTGAGGAAAGGCGTGACCGTGAACACGATCTCACCCGGCTATGTCGCGACCGAAATGGTGATGGCGATTCGCGCAGAAGTGCGCGAGCAGATCGTTGCCACGATCCCGATGGGGCGGCTGGCGGAGCCGGACGAGATCGCCGGCCTGGTGGCCTATCTTGCCTCCGACGAGGCCGGCTATATCACCGGCGCCAACATCTCCATCAACGGTGGTTTGCACATGGCTTGACTTAGAACCCCTTTCAGAATGAGCTGTCATTCCGAGGCCATTCCCCAAGGGGACTTCCTCCGGGGCGTCGGCGGAGGAATCTGCTTCTTCCTGGATTTGACAGCGGATTCCTCGCTGTGCTCGGAATGACATCTTTTGAAATCGTCATTTTGAAACGGGTTCTTAGCTTTTATGACGCGCGTCAATTTGGTGAGATAATCATCCGACAATATAGTGCAAGGCGGTATCGGACCGCATCGACAGAGGAGGAACTATTATGACTATCGTGCCAAAAAGGATTGCGCTTATAACCGGCGGCATGGGGGGGCTGGGGGAGTCGATCAGCACCAAGATGTACGACGCCGGCTTTCGCGTCGTGGTGACGCACTCGCCCGGAAACAAGCACGTTGCGGCCTGGAATGCGGACATGAAGGCGCGCGGTTACGATTTTCTCGCCGTGCCGGTGGATGTGGCCGACTACGATTCCTGCCAGGCCTGCGTGGCCAAGATACACTCCGAGGTTGGACCGGTGGATATCCTGGTCAATAACGCCGGCATCACGCGTGACATGACCTTCAAGAAGATGGGCAAGCCCGACTGGGACGCGGTCATGCGCACCAACCTCGACAGCGTGTTCAACATGACCAAGCCGGTGTGCGACGGCATGGTCGACCGCGGCTGGGGGCGCATCATCAATGTGTCTTCGGTGAACGGCTCGAAAGGTGCGTTCGGCCAGACCAACTATTCCGCG
>JACZJU010000200.1 GCA_014860395.1 Burkholderiales bacterium
CCAAACCCGCGAGAGACTGGAACTCGACGCCTTCATACCTCTCGCCCTGCTGTCGCCGGAGTATGCCGACGCAGAACTCAGGCTCGCGCTCGCCGCGGTGATCGAGGACGCGGCCGGCGTGCTTTCCTACTGGGCGCTGCGGCACCCTCCGGGCGCGCCCGACTTCCATCATCCCCACGCCTACGCCCTGGAGCTTGAATGAAATTCGGCATCGACCGCTTGCTCGAAGATGCGGCGCTGCGTAAGCCGCTTGCGGGGCGGCGCATCGCCCTGCTCGCGCATCCAGCATCGGTGACGCGCGATCTCGCGCACTCGCTGGACGCGCTTGCGGCGCTGCCCGACATACATTTGACAGCAGCCTTCGGCCCCCAGCACGGACTGCGCGGCGACAAGCAGGACAATATGGTCGAGTCGCCCGACTATACCGATCCGGTGCACGGCATCCCGGTGTTCAGCTTGTACGGCGAGGTGCGCCGTCCCACGGCGCAGATGATGGACAGCTTCGACCTGCTGCTGGTCGACCTGCAGGACCTGGGCTGCCGCGTTTACACCTTCGTCACCACGCTGCGCTATGTGCTCGAGGCGGCCGCGCAGCACGGCAAAAGCGTCTGGGTGCTGGATCGGCCCAACCCGGCGGGCCGCCCGATCGAGGGATTGGCGTTGCGCACAGGGTGGGAGAGTTTCGTCGGCGCCGGGCCGCTGCCGATGCGCCATGGCCTCACACTGGGCGAGCTGGCGCAGTGGTTCGTGCGCACGCTGCGCCTGGACGTGGACTGCCAAGTGGTGACCATGCAGGGCTGGAAGCCCGAGAGTGCGCCGGGCTACGGCTGGCCCCTGGGCGAGCGCGCGTGGGTAAATCCTAGCCCCAATGCGTCCAACCTATGGATGGCGCGCTGCTACGCCGGTACGGTGATGCTCGAAGGCACGACGCTGTCCGAGGGGCGGGGCACGACGCGGCCGCTCGAACTCTTCGGCGCACCCGATATCGAGCCGCGCGCGCTGCTCGCCACCATGGAATCACTCGCCCCCCAGTGGATGCACGGTTGCAGGCTGCGCGATTGCCATTTCGAGCCTACGTTTCACAAGCACGCCGGCACGCTCTGCGCGGGGCTGCAGATCCACGTCGAGGACGCGGCCTATGATCACGAGGCATTTCGCCCCTGGCGGCTGCTCGCCCTGGTGTTCAAGGCCCTGCGCAAGCTGCGTCCGGACTACGACTTGTGGCGCGACTTTCCTTACGAATACGAGCGCGAGCATCTAGCCATCGACGTCATCAATGGCGGTGAACTGCTACGCCGCTGGGTCGACGATCCCGCCGCCGTTCCGGCCGATCTCGACGCGCTTGCCGCGCATGACGAGCGGGCCTGGCGCGAAGAATGCGAGGCGGTGCTGCTGTACCGCTGAAAACCGCGGCCTTCAGTCTTCCCTGAAGTACACCGGCCGCTTTACTCCCACTCTATCGTCGCCGGCGGCTTACCGCAGATGTCGTATACGACGCGGTTGATGCCACGCACTTCGTTGATGATGCGGTTCGAGACTTTGCCCAGCAACTCGTGCGGCAGGTGCGCCCAGTGCGCGGTCATGAAGTCCTGCGTCTGCACCGCGCGCAGCGCCACCACGTACTCGTAGGTGCGGCCGTCCCCCATCACGCCCACTGCTTTCACCGGCAGGAACACGGCGAAGGCCTGTGAGGTCTTGTCGTACCAGTTGCGTCCTTCAGCATCGTGCGCCGCGCGCAGCTCTTCGATGAATATGGCGTCGGCGCGGCGCAGCAGGTCGGCGTACTCCTGCTTCACTTCGCCGAGGATGCGCACGCCCAGCCCCGGCCCCGGGAAGGGATGGCGGTAGACCATGTCGTGCGGCAGGCCCAGCGCCACGCCCAACTCGCGCACCTCGTCCTTGAACAGTTCGCGCAGGGGCTCGAGCAGTTTCAGGTGCAGGGTATCGGGCAGTCCGCCGACGTTGTGGTGCGACTTGATGTTGGTCGCCTTCTTCGACTTGGCGCCGGCGGACTCGATTACGTCCGGATAGATGGTGCCCTGCGCCAGCCATTTGGCGTTCTTGATTTTCGCCGCCTCGCGCTGGAACACTTCGACGAATTCGCGGCCGATGATCTTGCGCTTTTGCTCCGGATCGGCGACGCCTGCGAGCTTGCCCATGAACGTTGCACTGTCGTCGATGTGGATCACCTTGACGCCCAGGCTCCTGGCGAAAGTCGCCATCACCTGCTCCGCCTCGTTCAGGCGCAGGAGGCCGTGGTCGACGAACACGCAGGTGAGCTGCTTGCCTATGGCTTGGTGAATCAGCGCGGCGGCAACCGAGGAATCAACGCCGCCGGAGAGCCCCAGGATCACCTCGTCCTTGCCTACCTGCTCGCGTATCCGCGCAATCGCCTCGGCGACGTAGTCGGGCATGTTCCAGTCGCCGGCGCAGCCGCAGATGTCGTTGATGAAGCGCCTGAGGATGGCTGTACCCTGCAATGTATGCGTGACCTCTGGATGGAACTGCACCGCGTAGAAACCGCGCGCCTCGTCGGCCATGGCCGCGATCGGACAGGAATCGGTGGAGGCCATGAGCTTGAAGCCGGGAGGCAGCTCGGTGACCTTGTCGCCGTGGCTCATCCACACTTTCAGCATGCCATGACCCTCGGGCGTGCGGAAATCCTCGATGCCATCGAACAGGCGTGTGTGGCCGCGCGCGCGCACCTCGGCATAGCCGAACTCGCGCACCTTGCCCGCCTCGACCTTGCCGCCCAGTTGCCCCGCCATGGTCTGCATGCCGTAGCAGATGCCCAGCACCGG
>JACZJU010000201.1 GCA_014860395.1 Burkholderiales bacterium
TGAAACAGAAAAGCGGCGAAATCGGCGCCAGACAAGGCGCAAAGCGCAGCAAGGTTGGACACCTTGCGAGCATTTGCAACGCCGTATGGCGTCGATTCTCGGCGTCTTTTCTTCAGCGAATTAGCGACTCGGGACACTAGACTACAGCTTCCTGCTTGTCCTTCTTCGGCGGGCGGATGAACTGCTCGCGCGACACGCCCAGCCATTTCACGATCGGCGCCATGACCAGCACCGAGGAATAGATACCGAACATGATACCGATGGTCAGCGCGAGCGCGAAGTAATGCAGGGCGGCGCCGCCGAACAGCAGCATCGACAGCACCATGACTTGGGTGCTGCCGTGGGTGATGATGGTGCGCGATATAGTGCTGGTGATGGCATTGTCGATGATCTGGGTGACCGAGGCTCTGCGCATCTTGCGGAAATTCTCGCGCACCCGATCGGCGATAACCACCGACTCGTTGACCGAGTAGCCGAGCACCGCCAGTACGGCCGCCAGCACCGGCAGGGAAAATTCCCACTGGAACAGCGCGAAAAAGCCGAGAATAATGACCACGTCGTGCAGGTTGGCGATTATCGCGGCCACGGCGAAGCGCCACTCGAACCTGAGCGCAAGATAGGCCATGATGCCGAGGCATACCACGACTAGCGCCATCGCGCCATTCTCGGCCAACTCGCGCCCGACCTGGGGGCCGACGTATTCCACGCGCTGCAGCCGCACGCTCTTGTCCTCGGCCGAGAGCGTATCCATGACCTTCTTCGACAAGTCTGCGCTCGACTGCCCTTCCTTGAGTGGCATGCGGATCAGCACGTCGCGCGAAGAACCGAAATTCTGCACCGAGGTGTCGGCGTAGCCGGCCTTCTCTAGCGTGCGTCGGATCTTCTGGATTTCGGCAGGTTGGTCGTAGGCGAGTTCGATCACCGTGCCCCCGGTGAATTCGATGGAGTAATGCAGGCCCTTGGTGGCAAGGAAGAACACGGCCAGCAGGAAGGTGATCAACGAAATGATATTGAACACCAGCGCATGGCGCATGAACGGGATGTCTTTGCGGATCTTGAAGAATTCCATGTCTAGCGCTCAACGGTCTTCGAAGGCCATTCCAGATCGACTGAATTGGTCTCTGGTTTAGGAAAGCATGAGGGAATATGTTCCCTCATGCTGTATTGGGCCTTCATTTCCACGATGTGTTTCCGATCGCCAGCTTTTCCAGCCGGCGGCGCGAGCCGTAAGTCAGGTTGACGGCGGCGCGCGAGATCACCACGGAGCTGAAAATAGACGTCAGGATGCCCAGGCAGTGCACCACGGCGAAGCCTCGAATTGGTCCGGAGCCGAAAATCAGCAGCGCCAAGCCGGCGATCAGGGTGGTCACGTTGGAGTCGACGATGGTGCCGAAGGCGCGTTCGTAGCCGGAGTGGATAGCCGCCTGTGGCGTGGCGCCGTTGCGCAGCTCTTCGCGGATGCGCTCGTTGATCAGCACGTTGGCGTCGATGGCCATGCCCAGGGTGAGCGCGATGGCGGCGATGCCGGGAAGCGTCAGCGTAGCCTGCAGCAGCGACAGAATCGCCACCAGCAGCAGCAGGTTGGACGAGAGCGCCATCACCGAAATGAGGCCGAACACCACGTAATACATGCTCATGAACACGGCAATCGCGGTGAAACCCCAGAGCGTGGAATGAAAGCCTTTGCGGATGTTGTCGGCGCCGAGGCTGGGGCCGACGGTGCGCTCCTCGATGATTTCCATCGGCGCGGCCAGCGACCCGGCGCGCAGCAGCAGCGCCATGTCGGTCGCCTCGGTGGTGCTCATGCGCCCGGTGATCTGTACGCGCCCGCCGCCGATCTCAGTGCGGATCACCGGCGCGGTGATGACCTCGCCTTTGCCTTTTTCGATCAGCAGGATGGCCATGCGCTTGCCCACGTTGTCGCGCGTCACATCCTTGAATATGCGTGCCCCCGGGCCGTCCAGCGTGAGGTTCACCGAAGGTTCGCGCGTCTGGCTGTCGAACCCAGGCTGCGCATCGGTGAGCCGGTCGCCGGTCAGCACGACCTGCTTTTTCACCAGCAGGGGCGAGCCGCCGCGCTCGGTATAGAGTTCGTCGCCGAACGGAACCTGGCCCTGCTGCGCCGCGAGCAGCGTCGCCGGATTGCTGTTTTCCTCGTCCACCATGCGGATTTCCAGGGTCGCGGTGCGGCCGAGGATTTCCTTCGCCTTGGCCGTGTCCTGCACGCCGGGCAACTGCACCACCACGCGATCGGCACCCTGCTGCTGAATGATCGGCTCCGACACGCCCAGTTCATTGATGCGGTTCTGCAGCGTGGTGATGTTCTGCTTCAGCGCCGACTCCTGCGTGCGTTTGACCGCTTCAGGCTTGATCGTGGCGATGAGGCGGAAATCGTCGCTGCCGCGGTCCTGCTCGGCGAATGCCAGGTCCTGCTGGTTGTCCGCGAGCAACTCGCGCGCCTTGGCGCGCGTATCGGCGTCGCGAAATCTGATCACGATGGTGTTGCCTTCGCGGCTGAGGCCGGAATGGCGTATCGTCTTGTCGCGCAACTGGGTACGGATATCCCCGCTCAGGTTTTCCAGCCGTTTGGTCAATGCGGCCTTCATGTCCACCTCGAGCGTGAAGTGCACGCCGCCGCGCAGATCCAGCCCGAGGTACATCGGCAGCGCATGGATGGCGGTGAGCCAGGTGGGCGAGGAAGAGAGCAGGTTGAGGGCGACGACATAGGAAGGGTTGTCGCGATCGGGGTTGAGGTTCTGACTGAGAATGTCTTTGGCCTTCAACTGCGTATCGGTATCGGCGAAGCGCACCTTGATGCTGTTGGGGTCGATGAAGGTGCCGTGGCTCTCGATCTTCGCCGCTTTCAGCTCGTCTTCTACGCGCTCGAGCAGCGCCGAGTTGACTTTGACGGTGGCCTTGACGCTGGAGACCTGGACCGCCGGCGATTCGCCGAAGAAATTGGGCAGGGTGTAGACGAACCCGAGCACCAGCGCGCAAGCGACGATGACGTAGGTCCAAAGCGGATAGCGGTTCATTATCGGGTGACCAGTCGAGGGTGTGGCGTCAGGGGTGAAGGCGAGGCGCGGAGCCGCACCATACGCTTCACGGTTTACGACATCGCTTTGATCGCGCCCTTGGGCAACAGGGTTTGCACTGCCGCTTTCTGCAGTTGGATTTCGGTGCCGGGGGCGACCTCCAGGCTGATGTAGGTCTCGCCCACCTTGGTGATCTTGCCCACGATGCCTGCAGCCGTGACGACCTCGTCGCCTTTTTGCAGCGCGTCGGTCATGGCCTTCTGTTCCTTGGCGCGCTTCATTTGCGGGCGAATCATCAGAAAGTACAGCAGCCCGAACATCAGGATGATGGGCATCAGGCCCATGATCCCCTCACCCGAGAAAATACTTCCAGGGCCGGAAGCTGCTTGAGCATGCGCATAAGAAATCAGCACGGGCATCTCCATTTTTAAATCTGAACAGCCCGAAATTATACCAGCATTGGTCTGCCCGGAGCCCGCTACTTTCCGGTTCCTGACGCTAGGTCTGCGACTGCGCGGTGGGGAGGTCGGCGCCGATGCTGCGCTGCTCGCGGAACCGGGCGGCATAATCGGCCAGTTCGCCTGCGGCAATCGCCGCGCGCAGTTCGCGCATCAGGCTGAGGTAGTAGTGCAGATTGTGTATGGTATTGAGGCGCGCCCCCAGGATTTCGTTGACGCGGTGCAGGTGGTGCAGGTAGGCGCGCGTGAAATGCGTGCAGCAATAGCAGCCGCAATCGGCATCCAGCGGCCGCGTATCGTGGCGGTGGGCCGCATTCTTGATCTTGACGTCGCCATAGCGGGTGAACAGCCAGCCGTTGCGCGCGTTGCGCGTCGGCAGCACGCAGTCGAACATGTCGATTCCTGCAGTGACCGCCTCGACCAGGTCCTCGGGCGTGCCCACGCCCATCAGGTAGCGCGGCTGGTCGGCCGGCAGCCGCGGCGCGGTGTGCGCGAGGATGCGCTGCATCTCCTCCTTGGGTTCGCCCACCGACAGCCCGCCGATGGCGTAGCCATCGAAACCGATGCGCTGCAGTTCGGCGAGCGACTCGTCGCGCAGGTTTTCATGCATTCCGCCCTGGACGATGCCGAACAGGGCGTTCGGGTTTCCCTCATGCGCGCGCTTGCTGCGTTCGGCCCAGCGCAGCGATAGGCGCATCGAGTCGCCGGCTGCGCGCTCGTCCGCGGGGTAGGGCGTGCACTCGTCGAAGATCATCGCGATGTCCGAGTTGAGCACGCGCTGGATGCGCATCGACTCCTCCGGCGTCAGGAACATCCGGTCGCCGTTCACCGGCGACGCGAACTTCACCCCTTCCTCGGAAATCTTGCGCAAAGCGCCCAGGCTGAACACCTGGAAGCCGCCGGAGTCGGTGAGGATAGGGCCGTCCCAGCCCATGAAGCGGTGCAGGCCGCCATGCGCGCCGATCACCTCCAGCCCGGGACGCAGCCACAGGTGGAAGGTATTGCCGAGCACGATGTCGGCGCCGATTTCATGCAATTCCGCCGGGCTCATCGCCTTTACCGTGCCGTAGGTTCCGACCGGCATGAACGCGGGTGTTTCCACCCGACCGTGGGCCAGTTCGAGCGTGCCGCGGCGCGCGGCGCCGTCGCTGTTGTGCAATGTGAACTTCATTGCGGCAGTCTATCAATCAACATGGCATCGCCGTAGGAAAAGAAGCGGTAGCGCTGCGCGATCGCGTGGGTATAGGCGGCGCGCATGGTCTCCATCCCGGCGAAGGCGGAGACCAGCATCAGCAGGGTCGACTTGGGCAAATGGAAGTTGGTGATCAGCCGGTCGACGACGTGAAAGCGATAGCCCGGTGTGATGAACAGATCAGTTTCGCCCGCTCCGGAACGCAGGCTGCGATCGGCTTCGGCGCGCGTCACGCCTGTGCGTGCGGCCGACTCAAGCGCTCGCAGGCTGGTAGTGCCGACCGCGATCACCGCGCGCCCGGCCGCGCGCGCGCGCGCGACGGCTTCGACCGTGGCCGGCGGGATTTCGTAGGACTCGCTGTGCATCTTGTGTTCGGCGAGATTACTCGCGCGCACCGGCTGAAAAGTTCCGGCGCCGACGTGCAGGGTGAGCCAGGCAAGCGTCACGCCCATGTCGCGCAGCCGTGTGAGCATGGGCTCGTCGAAATGCAGACCGGCAGTGGGCGCGGCCACCGCGCCCGGATGCTGCGCATACACCGTCTGGTAGCGCGCGTGATCTGCTTCGCCGTCGGCGTGGGTAATGTAGGGCGGCAACGGCAGGTGGCCATGCCGTTCGAGCAACTCGTACACGCTGGCGCTGCCGCCAAAGCGCAGCAGGTAAAGATCGCCCCGCCGTTCCAGCACCTCCACTTCGATCGCCGCGTCGAACGTCAGGCGCATGCCCGGCTTGGGCGGATGGCTGGTGCGCATCTGCACCAGCGCCTCGTGCGCGCCGGTGACGCGCTCCACCAGCGCCTCGATCTTCCCGCCGCTCGCCTTTGCGCCGTACAGGCGGGCCTTGAGCACGCGGGTGTCGTTGAATACCAGCACGTCGCCCGGGCGCAGAAATTGCGGCAGGTCGGTGAAACGGTGATCGGACAGGCTTTCACTCGCCAGACGCAGCAGGCGACTCGCCGCGCGCTCGGGCGCGGGGAATTGCGCGATCAGTTCTGTCGGCAGGGCGTAGTCGAAGTCTTGCAGGGTGAGCGGCATTACGGGGCCGTCTCGGTTGAGGTGAGGCGCCAATTAGAGCATAATTCGGCTCCCTTGCGCTCCGTTCGGGGCGAGCGGCCGGGATGGCGGAATTGGTAGACGCACGGGACTCAAAATCCCGCGACTTTACGGTCATGGGGGTTCGATTCCCCCTCCCGGCACCAAAGAAAAGGCCCAAACTTGCGTTGGGCCCAATCGTTCAAAGGGGAGGAGGAGACAAATGACTTTGAACGCGACTTCATTCTGCCCCTGCGCCCAAGGCTGATGTTGACAAAAATCAAGAATGGCGCCGATTTCAGGCCGGACCAACCACTGGGAGAGCGCCTGACGAATGTTGGGCGCCTAACTTAGGGGAGCACGAGGGGACCTGTCCCCTCGTATTGTCTAAATACCTACGGAGTACGCATGGCTGACACATATTTCATCCGCGCCGAGCCGCTAGCCGCGGCAATACGCGAACTGGTGCGCGGTTTCGGTTCCGAGGAGCGCGAGGTCGAACTCGTGACCGACAACCTGATCCAGGCCAACCTTACCGGCCACGATTCGCACGGCATCGGCATGCTGCCGCGGTATTCCCAGGCCTGGGTCGAGGGCGGCCTGAAAGAGAATGCCCACGTCAAGACGCTGATGGACGGCGGCGCGCTGTTGCGCCTTGACGGCCAGCGCGGATTCGGCCAGGTGGTGGGCCGCGAGGCGATGACGCTGGCCATCGAGCGCGCGAAGAAGCTCGGCAGCTGCATCATGGCGCTGGGGAATGCGCACCACCTGTGTCGCATCGGCGCCTGGGCAGAGATGGCCGTCGCCGAAGGTTTCGTGTCGATCCATTTCGTCAATGTCATCTCGCGCCCGATCGTGGCGCCGTTCGGCGGCAGCGACGCGCGCTTCGGCACCAACCCCTTCACCGTCGGCATCCCGGTCGCCGGACGCGAACCCGTTTTGCTGGACTTCGCCACCAGCGTAATCGCGCAAGGCAAGGCGCGCGTCGCGCACAACAAGGGCGAGAAGCTGCCGCTCGGCCGCATCATCGACAACCAGGGCAAGGACAGCGACGATCCGGCTTACGCCGTGGTCGAACCGCTGGGCGCGATTCTCGCTTTTGGCGAGCACAAGGGCTACGGCATGGCGGTCGCCTGCGAGCTGCTAGGCGGCGCGCTCGCCGCGGGGCTTGCCTGCGGCGGACCTGCCACGGGCGAAAAGCGCGTGCTCAACGGCATGCTCACCATCATTCTCGACCCGAAGGCCATCGCGGACGTGGCGACGTTCGAGCGCGAGACCCGCAGTTTCCTCGACTGGGTCACGGCGTCGCCGCCGCGTGCGGGCTTTGACAAGGTGCGCCTCGCAGGCGAGCCCGAGCGCGAATGGCGCGCAAAGCGCCTCGCCGAGGGCATTCCGGTAGATGCGAACAGCTGGAACGAGATCCTCGAAGCCGCGGCGAGGTTGAAGCTGGAACCGGCCAAAATCAACCGGCTGGCCGGGGTAAAGGCCTGACGGAGGCGAATCAAGCCCGGCGCAGGTAGCGTTCAACCCGCGCCGGCGTCGGACTAGACCGCGCGAAGAGCGCCGTCGCGCAGACCGCGGCTGGCCTCAGGCCGGCTAATAGGGTAATCTAGGGCCTGTTTGCCTCCGCCGTAGTGCCGTTCTGAAGGAACGCCTCCGTGTCGCGCAGTTCGCTTGTCCTTTTCCCTACTGTAGCCAAGTTGCGCGGCGCCCCGCTTTGCCGCCGGCAGCGGGCCTTCGCGGATTAGAGACCGCGATGGGCGCGCACAGGGACTCCTTCGGCACACTGGATTTCCTGCGCAACTTACCGCTGTTTCGCGAACTCGATCTTTGCCAGCTCGAGGCCATAGCCGCCGCCACCACCGAGCAGCGCGTGGCTGCGGGCGCGGCGCTGTTCCGCCGCGGCGAGCCCTGCGACGGCATGCACGTGATCGTGGTGGGCAGGGTGAAACTCGCCTCGCTTGCGCCGGCGGGCGCGGAAAAGGTGATCGAGATCCTCGGCACGGGACAGAGCTTCGGCGAGGCGGTCATGTTCATCGGCAGGCCTTATAATCTGTTCGCCGAGGCGCTTGCCGATTCCTTGCTGCTCTATATTGGCAAGCATGCGATCTTCGAAGCGGTGGCGAGTAACCCCGAGTTTGCACGCCGCATGCTGAACGAGCTGGCGCAGCGCCAGTGCCGGCTGGTGGCCGACATCGAAGCCTATACCATGAGGAGCGCCACCGAACGTGTGATCGGCTTTCTGCTGGCTGCGCTGACCGAGGACCCCAGTCCGGGGCAGGATGTCGTGCTCGCAGCGAGCAAGAGCGTGCTCGCGTCCCGGCTCAACATCACGCGCGAGCATTTTTCGCGCATCCTGCACGACCTGTCCCAAGCCGGGCTGATTCGCGTCAGCGGCCGCAAGATTCACATCCTCGACCGCGCCGGCCTGCGCCAACGCGACAGCTGACATTCCGCAACCGCCGAGACTGCTTCCGTTTCGGGCGCTGCGCTGGATTTTGCGCGATTCGGCCCCATATAAACGACGTCGCGCCAGCCGAGGATCCGTTATGAGTGAGCCCATGCAAGTGGTATGTCCGCATTGCCATGTCATCAATCGCGTGCCGCCCGGGCGGCTGGCGGAAGGTGGCATCTGCGGCAAATGCAAGCGTGCGTTGTTTAGCGGGCACCCGCTCGAATTGGATGGCGCGAGCTTCGCGCGCCACGTCGCCGCGACCGACATCCCGCTGGTGGTGGATTTCTGGGCTCCATGGTGCGCGCCTTGCCGCATGATGGCGCCAAACTTCGAAAAAGCCGCCGCTGAACTGGAGCCGCAGGTGCGCATGGCCAAGCTCAACACCGAAGCGGAGCAGGCTATTGCGGCGCGCTATGCCATCCGCAGCATTCCGACGCTGGTCATGTTCCGCAAAGGCAGGGAGATTGCGCGCCAGTCGGGCGCGATGGACGCCGCCGCCCTAGTCCGCTGGGTGCGCAGCCAGGTTTGAGCATCAGGCTACGGTGCGCGCGTCGCCGCGCTCCGGGGCCTCGACACGCGTCCAGCCCAGCTTCCTCTTCACGTCTTCCGCAAAATCGACGGCAGTGTCGTGCTCGCCGTGGACCACGAACGTATGACCGGGCGCGCGCGCGAAGCCGCGCAGCCAGTCGAGCAGGCCGTCGCGGTCGGCATGTGCCGATAGCCCGCCTATGGTGTGCAGCTGCGCGCGTACCGGGATGTCGTCGTTGAAAATGCGCACGTTGCGCGCGCCGTCCACCAGGCGGCGCCCCAGGGTGCCTTCGGCCTGGAAGCCGGTGATCAGCACGGCGCAGGCGCTGCGCGGCAGGTTCCAGCGCAAGTGGTGCTTGATGCGGCCGGCATCGCACATGCCGCTTGCCGAGATGATGATGGCGCCGGCCCGGATCTGGTTGAGGGCCATCGATTCCTCGACTTCATGGGTATAGCGTAGCTGCAGTTCTGCCGGATTGGATCGCATCCAGCGATCGAGGTCGCGCACATCCGGGGCCAGCAACTCCAGATGGCGGCGCGTGATCAGCGTGGCTTTTTCGGCCATGGGCGAGTCGATGAATATGCGCAGCGGCGGCAGCGTGCCGGAGCGTGCCAGGTCGGCCAGCGCGTAGAGCACCGACTGGGTGCGGCCGACGGCGAACGCGGGGATGATGACGTTGCCGTTGGCGAGCGTGCCGGATATGGCGGCGATCAGTTCTGCCCGGGTATTCTCCGACGTCTTGTGCAGCCGGTTGCCGTAGGTCGACTCGACCAGCAGCACGTCTGCGCTGTCAATGCGCCGCGGCGCCGGCAGCAGCCCGTTTGCCGCCTGGCCCAGATCTCCGGAAAACACCAGGCGGCGCATGCCGGCGGCAGTGCGTAACCGCACATCGACGATGGCCGAGCCGAGGATATGACCGGCATCGTGAAAAACGCAGCTGAAGCCGGGATGCGGGGAAAATTCGGTTTCGTAGGCGACCGTGCGCAACTGTTCAAGGCAGGCGCGTGCCTGATTCACGTTGTATAGCGGGTCTACGGTATGGCGGCGGCGGGCGTCGCGGTGGCGAGAGCGCCACTCGGCTTCCTTTTCCTGCAAATGCGCGCTGTCGAGGAGCATGACTTCGAGCAATTCGGCGGTGGTTGCCGTGACGTGGATCGGCCCCTTGTAGCCCAAGGCGGACAGGCGCGGCAGCAGGCCCGAATGGTCGATGTGGGCGTGGGTAAGCAGCACGAAATCCAGGTGGCGCAAGTCGAAATCCAATGCCCTCTGATTCTTTTCCCAGGCCTCGTGTCCGCCCTGGAACATGCCGCAGTCGACTAGAAAGCGCGCATCCCCGGTTTCCACCAAGGTGCACGAGCCGGTCACCTCGCCCGCACCGCCGAGGAAGCTAAGTTTCATGGTGTAGGCATGTCGACCGCTTGGTTCGCATCGAGTCCAGTCCGAGCCGGCAAAACGAAGTTTCAGTGTAGGCTAACGCGCGGAGCGCGTTATGCCGCAACTAAATCGGCGTGAAATTGATCAAGGTCAAGCAGCGCCAGCGTCATTTGCCTAGCATCTTAGCAGGTGTCTTTAACATAATGCCGGGAAGGTCTTGCGCGACGGCGGCTGAATTGGGTTAAAGTTACGCTCAGAGTCCTGCACCAGAAGGGGCTTTCAGTCTGCTTTGGATGGGGTCTACGGTCCCCCGTTGCATTTGGAGGGTGCTCATGTATGCGATCGTCTACAAGTCCGACGGTTTCCCAATTTGCGTCCAGATGGCAGGTGTGGCCCCCGACCCGGTCGTAGTCTGGTCCACCGAGAGCGCAGCCAAGTCTTTCATTGACAGCAAGGGTGGGGCTGACGACTTCCAGCCGGTTGCAGTCGACGACGGTAGCCTGGACGCCATCGCCGCGGCAATGGGCTGCCCCGTCGAGCAAATCACTTTAGAGCCCTACCCGAGCTAGCCTCCAGCTTCCCCGTCGCCGGCGCGGCCCGTGCGTGGCCGCACTCGTCTAATTGCCGTCGATGCGCCGCCAAGCGGCGCGCCCAAGCATATGACGCTCCCAGGTTCGCCGCAATCGCTTGCGAGCGCGCATTTGATCTAGGTCACAAAATCCAAAAAAAATCGTTCCGCTGGCCGCCGTGCCGTTGCAGGCCACTATAGGTTGGGCTAAATTTCGTTCTCGCTACACTATCTTGTGTCAATGAACTAATTTTGGGGAGCACGCGAGAGGGCATATCCCCCTCCTATTGGTTTCCCCTCGTAATTTAGGTAAGCCGAGTAACACAACAATAAACAGGACAAAAGCATGACTCAGGCCCCGCTCGATTCCCCCCTGTTCAAAATGGCCGGCCTGCCGCAGAGCGTGCGCAAGCGCGAAGGCAAAATGGTCGCGTTCGACGCGGCCAAGATCGTGAATGCGATGCAGCGCGCGCGCGCCGCCACCGGCGAATTCGAGCGCGCCGCGCTCGATCCGGTGGCCGAGCGCGTCCTCGCCGACCTCGCCGCGCTGCCAGCCGGCAGCGTGCCCGACATCGAGCGCATCCAGGACAGCGTCGAGCTGGCGCTGCTCGCAGCCGGTTATTACCGTACCGCGCGCGCCTACATCGCCTACCGCGAACAGCACCGGCGCTTGCGCGAAGACAGCCGCACCGCGGTGGACGTGGAAACTTCGATCAACGAATACCTGGAGCGGCGCGACTGGCGCGTCAACGCCAACGCCAACCAGGGTTATTCGCTGGGAGGCCTGATCCTGAACGTGTCAGGCAAGGTTGTGGCCAACTACTGGCTTAACCACGTCTATGCGCCCGAGGCCGGGCGCGCCCACCGCGAGGGCGACATCCATATCCACGATCTGGACATGCTCGCCGGCTACTGTGCCGGCTGGTCGCTGCGCACGCTGCTGCACGAGGGCCTGAACGGCGTGCCCGGCAAGGTCGAGGCCGCTGCGCCCAAGCATATGTCGAGTGCGGTCGGACAGATCGTCAATTTCCTCGGCACGCTGCAAAACGAATGGGCCGGCGCGCAGGCGTTCTCGTCCTTCGACACCTACATGGCGCCTTACATCCGCAACGACGACATGTCCTATGCCGCAGTGCGGCAGTGCATCCAGGAGCTGATCTACAACCTCAACGTGCCCTCGCGCTGGGGCACGCAGACGCCGTTCACCAATCTCACCTTCGACTGGGTATGCCCCGAGGACCTGCGCGAGCAGGTCCCGGTCATCGGCGGCAAGGAGATGCCCTTCGCCTACGGCGAGCTGCAGCGCGAAATGGACATGATCAACCGCGCCTACATCGAGGTCATGACCACCGGCGACCATCTGGGCCGAGTGTTCACCTTCCCCATCCCGACCTACAACGTGACCCCCGATTTCGACTGGGAGTCGGAAAACGCCAACCTGCTGTTCGCGATGACCGCCAAATACGGCCTGCCGTATTTCCAGAACTTCCTCAATTCCGAGCTGAAGCCCAATATGATCCGCTCGATGTGCTGCCGGCTGCAGCTCGACCTGAGGGAGTTGCTCAAGCGCGGCAATGGCCTGTTCGGCTCGGCGGAGCAGACCGGCTCGGTGGGCGTGGTGACCCTGAACTGCGCGCGGCTGGGTTACCTGTTCCGCGGCGACGAGGCCGCGCTCTTGGCGCGCGTCGACGAGTTGATGGATCTCGCCAAGAGCTGCCTGGAACTCAAGCGCAAGGTGATACAGCGCTACATGGACGCGGGCCTGTTCCCCTATACCAAACGCTACCTCGGCACGCTGCGCAATCACTTCTCCACTATCGGCGTGAACGGCATCAACGAATTGATCCGCAATTTCACCAAGGACGAGCACGACATCACCAGCCAGTGGGGACACGGCTTCGCCTGCAGGCTGCTCGATCACATCCGCGCGCGCATCGTGGCGTTCCAGGAAGAGACCGGTCATATGTACAACCTCGAAGCGACGCCGGCCGAGGGTACGACCTACCGCTTCGCTCGCGAGGACAGGAAGCGCTTTCCCGGCATCCTGCAGGCGGGTACGGCCGAAACGCCGTTCTACACGAATTCTTCGCAGCTGCCGGTGGGTTTCACCGACGATCCGTTCGAGGCGCTGGAGCGCCAGGACGAGCTGCAGCGAAAATATACCGGGGGCACGGTGTTGCACCTGTACATGAGCGAGCGTGTCACTTCGGCCGATGCGTGCAAGAAGCTGGTGCGCCGGTCGCTAGAGCGCTTTGGCTTGCCCTACATTACGGTGACGCCGACGTTTTCGATCTGCCCCAAACACGGCTATCTGGCCGGCGAGCACGAATTCTGCCCGCGCTGCGACGACGATCTGATCGCGAAAAAGCGCCGCGAAGCCGCGTAGGCGGAGGCGCGACGACGACCAACACAGGAGGAAACACAATGAATGCAATAACCGAAGCCCAGGCCTTCACACAACTTGAGTTGCGTGACGACGAGCGCCAGCGCTGCGAAGTATGGACTCGCGTGATGGGCTACCACCGGCCGGTGGCGTCGTTCAATACCGGCAAGAAAGGCGAGCATCACGAACGCAAGTTCTTCACCGAGTGCCGCGCCAATCTCGGCTGAGCGCGCTTCGGCACCGCTGCGCATCGGCGGGCTGACGCCGCTCTCGGCGACCGACTATCCGGGCGAGCTGGCCGCGGTGGTCTACTGCCAGGGTTGTCCCTGGCGCTGCGCCTATTGCCACAACCCGCATCTGCTGCCCGCCGAAGCAGCTGGCGGCATTGCGTGGAGCGAGGTGCTCGAACTTCTCCAGCGCCGCCGCGGGCTGCTCGATGCAGTGGTGTTCAGCGGCGGCGAGCCGACCGCCCAGCCGGGGCTCGCTGCGGCGATGCGTGCCGCCAAGGCGCTCGGCTACCGCATCGGTCTGCACAGCGCCGGCATTTATTCGCGCCGTTTTGCCGAAGTGCTGCCCCTGGTAGATTGGGTCGGCTTCGACGCAAAGGCGCCCTTCGACGCGTCCTACGAGCGCATCACCGGTGTGCGCGCTAGCGGCGAGGCCGCGCTCGCCAGCGCCCGAGCCTTGCTCGCGAGCGGTGTGGACTGCGAGTTTCGCACCACCTGGCACGCCGGGTTCCTTTCCACCGCGGAACTCGAGCGGCTCGCGCGAACGCTCTCCGAATTGGGCGTGCAGCGCTATGTACTGCAGGAATTCCGCGATAGCGGCTGCCTCGCCTTCCGGCCCACGCAGGATGCTGTCGAGGCAGACCTGGTTGCGCTCGCGCGGCATTTCCCGCAGTTCAGCCTGCGGCCCGCATAGCGGCCTCTCGGACGTGTTGCGATGTCCGGGCGTTGCGCCCTAGGTTCATCGCGAAATGATGGGATACCTCGG
>JACZJU010000202.1 GCA_014860395.1 Burkholderiales bacterium
GCGGTGCTGGAACAACTGCTCGTCTATGGCGAACCGGTGCGGCCCACGGCGCCGCAGGGCGAACTGATCCTGGTGATGCCGCGCATCGGCACGATCTCGCCCTGGTCGTCCAAGGCCACCGACATCGCGCGCCAGTGCGGCCTGCCGGCGGTGCGGCGCCTGGAGCGCGGCATCGCCTATTACATCGATGGCGCGCCCGGCCGCAAGTGGGAGATTGCGGCTGTGCTGCACGATCGCATGACCGAGTCCGTGCTCGATGCCCTGGACGGTACGGCGCAGTTGTTCCGCCATGTGGCGCCGCGGCCGCTGGTTGCGATCGATCTGCTCGCGCACGGCCGCGCGGCGCTGGAGGAAGCCAACCGGAGCATGGGCCTGGCGCTGTCCGCCGACGAGATCGACTACCTGTTCGAGAATTTTTTCGCGCTCGGCCGCAATCCCACCGACGCCGAGCTCACCATGTTCGCGCAGGCCAATTCCGAGCACTGCCGCCACAAGATTTTCAATGCGTCCTGGGTGATAGACGGCGTCGCCCAGGAGCAGACGCTGTTCGGCATGATCCGCGAGACGGAGAAAGCCAATCCGCAGGGCACGGTACTCGCCTATTCGGACAATTCCGCGATCATGGAAGGGCGCGAGATCGAGCGCTTCTATCCGGATGCGCGTGGGGACTACGCCTATCACCGCGAAGCCACGCACACCCTGATGAAAGTAGAGACGCACAACCACCCGACCGCGATTTCGCCGTTCCCGGGCGCGGCCACCGGCTCGGGCGGCGAAATCCGCGACGAGGGCGCGACCGGCCGCGGCGCCAGGCCCAAGGCCGGTCTGGCCGGCTTTTCGGTGTCGAACCTGCGCATTCCTGACTTTGTGCAGCCCTGGGAGGATTACCTGCCCTCACCCCCAGCCCCTCTCCCCGAGGGAGAGGGGAGCGTCGGGCGCTCCGCGCAAGAAAACGTGACCTCACCCCCAGCCCCTCTCCCCGAGGGAGAGGGGAGCGTCGAGCGCTCCGCGCAGACTTGGGTGGGCAAGCCCGGCCGCATCGCCTCGGCCCTGGACATCATGCTCGAGGGGCCGATCGGCGCCGCGGCGTTCAACAACGAATTCGGCCGCCCCAATCTTGCGGGCTACTTTCGCAGCTTCGAGATCGAGGCCGGCGGCGAACTGCGCGGCTATCACAAGCCGATCATGATCGCCGGCGGCGTGGGCAATATCGCCGCACGCGACGCGTTCAAGCTGGGGCTGCCCGAGGGCGCGCTCCTGATCCAGCTCGGCGGCCCGGGCATGTTGATCGGCATGGGCGGCGGCGCCGCATCGAGCATGAGCACCGGCGCCAATACCGAGGACCTGGATTTCGATTCGGTGCAGCGCGGCAACCCCGAGATCGAGCGCCGCGCGCAGGAGGTCATCGACCGCTGCTGGCAGCTGGGCGCAGCCAATCCGATTCTGTCGATCCACGACGTCGGCGCGGGCGGCCTGTCGAATGCGCTGCCCGAACTCGCGCACGGCGCCGGGCGCGGCGCCAGCCTGAATTTGCGCGCCGTGCCCAGCGAAGAGCCGGGCATGTCGCCGCGCGAAATCTGGTGCAACGAGGCGCAGGAGCGCTACGTGCTCGCGATCGATCCGGACCAGCTCGATGTGTTCGGTGCCATCTGCGCGCGCGAGCGCTGCCCGTTCGCGGTGCTCGGCGTGGCGACCGAGGAACAGCATCTCACGCTCGCCGACGAGCGCTTCGACAACAAGCCCGTGGACATGGACCTCGGCGTGCTGCTCGGCAAGCCGCCGCGCATGCTGCGCGAGGTCGCGCGGCGCAAGCGCGAGCTGCCGCCGTTCTCGGCCGCGGGCATCGATTTGCTCGATGCATGCTATCGCGTGCTGCGCCATCCGACGGTCGCGGACAAGACGTTTCTGATCAGCATAGGCGATCGCACCGTGGGCGGGCTGTGCGCGCGTGACCCCTTCGTCGGACCGTGGCAGACGCCGGTGGCGGACTGCGCCGTGACCCTGCTCGGGTTCGGTGAATACGCGGGCGAAGCCTATTGCATGGGCGAGCGCGCGCCGCTTGCCGTCATCGACGCGCCGGCCTCCGGGCGCATGGCCGTGGGCGAGGCGCTCACCAATCTGGCCGCGGCGCCGGTGGAGTTGTCGCGCGTCAAGCTCTCGGCCAACTGGATGGCGGCAGCCGGTTATGCGGGCGAGGATGCGGCGCTGTTCGACACCGTGCGCGCGGTGGCGCTCGAATTGTGCCCGGCGCTGGGCATAGGCATACCGGTGGGGAAAGATTCGCTGTCGATGAAGACCACCTGGGAAGAAGCGGGGCGCAAAAAGGAAGTGGTCGCGCCGCTCTCGCTCATCGTCTCGGCGTTTGCGCCCTGCGCCGATGCGCGCCGCGTGCTCACGCCGCAGCTGCGCCTGGATGCGGGCGCGAGCGTGCTGATCCTGGTCGATCTTGGCCGCGGCAAGAACCGTCTCGGCGGCTCCATCCTTGCGCAGGTCTACGGGCAAATGGGCAACACGGTGCCGGACCTGGACGACGCGCAGGCACTGAAGCGCTTCTTCAACGCGGTGCAGGCGCTCAATCGCGACGCGCAGCTCCTCGCCTATCACGACCGCTCTGACGGCGGCGTATTCGCGGCGGC
>JACZJU010000203.1 GCA_014860395.1 Burkholderiales bacterium
TCCAGCGTTTTGTTGATCGGCTTGAGCAGGTAGTGGAGCACGCTGCGCCGTCCGGTGAGGATGTCGACCTGCCCGGTCATCCCGGGAATCACCGGCAGCAGCTTGCCGCGGTACTCGACGCCGGGTTTCAGAGTGCGCACATGGGCGATGTAGTAGGGCTCGGGCGACTGCCCAGGCTGTGATTGCGGCTGGATGGAATCGGCGCTGACATACACGAGCGTGCCTTCGATCCCGCCATAAATGCTGTAATCGTAGGCCGCGAGCTTGACCGTCGCTTTCTGTCCGACTTTGATGAAGGCGATGTCCTGCGGCCGGATGCGCGCCTCGATGAGCAGCGACTCCTCCACCGCCACGATCTCCGCCATCGACGTACCCGGCTGCACCACGCCGCCTGGGGTCTTGTTCGCGATGGTCTTCACCACCCCGTTTACAGGCGAGCGCACCAGGGTGCGATCCATCTTGTCTTCCAGTCCCGGCACCGCCTCGGCGACTTTCGCCAGTTCGTTTCTCGCCGCCGACAGCTCGTTTGCCGCCTGGCTGCGGAACTGCGATTCGTTGTCCTGCATTTTCCGCTTTGCCTCTTCTATTGCCGAGCGTGCGCGCGGAATCGCCAGGGTCGCGGCTTCCAGCTCGCCCCGTATGCGCGTCGATTCGCGCTGCAGGCGCAGCAATTCCACTTCGGACACAGCACCTTCTTTTACCATGGGCGCGGTGATGGCGATTTCGCGCTTCAACAGCTCCAATTGTTCCTGCGTGCGATCGCGCTTGGACTGCAGCTCGACCACTTCCTGCGTGCGCTGCGCCAGCTGTTCACGCAGCACCGCGTTCTTGCCGAGGAGATCATTCATGCGCGCGCGATGCACCGCAATCTCGTTGTCGGCGAGCGCCGGCGCGCTTTTGACTACATCCGCGGGCATTTTCAGCACCGTGCCCTGCACCTCTGCGGTTAGCCTGGCCACTTTGGCGCGCAGGCCGAGTTCGCCCTGGTGGCCTTCGCGATAGGCCGAGGCGAAGCGGGTGCGGTCGAGCTGGAACAGCACCTGATCTTTCTTTACCGTGTCGCCTTCGCGCACCAGGATTTTCTCGATTATGCCGCCTTCGAGGTTCTGCACGTATTGGGTCTGGCTCGCGGTGATCACCTTGGCCTCGCCACGCGTGATCTCATCGATTTGCGCGAGCCATGCCCACGCCAGCGCGATCGCGAAAAACCCGATGATGGTCGCAAGCAGCCAATGCGGCATAGGCTTGAGGCCGCCGTCATCGGCGGCGAGTTCCTCTGCTCGCCACGCCGGCGACAGCAGCGGCGCCTTCGGCTTGGCCACGGCTGCGTGCGGGAGGTCGCTTATGCTTGCCTCGCTCATCGCGCCGTCCTCACCTTGCCCTCGGCAAGGGCCTTCAACACCAGCTCCTTCGGTCCCACCGCCACCACCTTGCCGCTGTCCATGACCACCAGGGTGTTGACCACCGACAGCAGCGATTCGCGGTGGGTGACGATGATGACGGTCTTACCGGCGAGTTCATTCTGCATCTGGGTCTTCAGGCGTTCTTCAGCCGTATGGTCCATCGCGTGCGTGGGTTCATCGAGCACCAGGATAGGCGGATCGGTAATCAATGCACGTGCCAGCGCCACGGTCTGGCGTTGCCCGCCCGAGAGCGCCTCACCGCGCTCGCCCACCGGCATGTCGAAGCCCTTGGGATGGCGGTTGACGATGTCGATCAGCCCCGCGATCGAGGCGGCGCGCAGGATTGCCGCGTCGTCGGCGCCGGGCGCGCCCACCAGCAGGTTGTCGCGCACGCTGCCGGCGAACAGCGAAATATTCTGCGGCAGATAGCCGACCGCGCGGCGCAGGTCCACCGGATCGATGGCGCGGATGTCGATGCCATCGACCAGGATCGAGCCTCCCTGGGGCTGGTACAGCGCCACCAGCAGTTTCGCCAGCGTGGTCTTGCCCGAGCCGATGCGGCCGACGCTGCCGACGCGGTCGCCCTCCTTGATCGCGAAGCTCACCCCGGCAAGCGCATCGAGCTCGCTGCCCGGATACTTGAACGCGACGTCCTGGAAGCGGATGTCGCCGCCGAGCGCGGGCCGGTGCACGAAGCTGCGGTCGTGCGGCCGCTCGCGTGGCGCGTCCATGATTTTGTTGAGCGCCGCGAGCGCGCTCATCGACTGGTGGTAGCGGGTCAAGAGCGAGGCCACCGTCGCCAGCGGCGCCAGCGCGCGCCCGGCGATGATGGTGCAGGCGATCAGCCCGCCGGTGGTGAGA
>JACZJU010000204.1 GCA_014860395.1 Burkholderiales bacterium
CGCTCACCACCGCGCCGCCCTTGGCCGCGACTTCGGAGGCGCCCGCCGCAAGCTGGTTTGCCTGTCTTGCGTTCTCGGCGTTCTGCTTCACCGTGCTGGTGAGCTCTTCCATGTTGGAAGCGGTTTCCTCCAGGCTGGCGGCCTGCTCCTCGGTGCGCTGGGAGAGGTCGGCGTTGCCGCTGGCGATCTGCGTGGTGCCGCTGCCTATCGCCTCAGCCGATTCCTTGATGCCGCCCACGATGCGCCTGAGTTGCGCAATGGTATTGCCCAATGCGCCGAGCAACTGGCCGGCCTCGTCTTTGCTCTTCGCTTCGGTTTTGTGCGTCAAGTCGCCCCGCGCAAGCGCCTCGGCTGCGGCCACCGCTTCGCGGATTGGCACGGTTACCGACCGCGTCACCCAGGACGCGACTCCGACCGCGAGCAGAACCGCCAGGGCGGCCAGCGTCAGCATGATATTGCGCGCGCCGAGGTAGACTTCTTCGCCTTCGGCGGCGCCTTTCTGAAGCAGACTCTCCTGCAGCCCGACCATATGTTCGACGTTTTTCAGGAACACATTCATCGCCGGCACCATGTCGCTGACGGCAAAGCGCAGCGAATCATCGTAGTGGCCGTCTTTGACCGCTGTCATGACCTTGGCGTATGCGGCCTCGTAGCCTGAACGGCTATCCTTTATTTTCGCCATCGCCGCTTTGCCTTCCGCGAGAACCAGCAGGCCCTCCAGATCTTCGGCATCCTTGACCGCGGCCTTCCTGGTGAACTCCATGCGGCTTTTGATCTTGGCCACCTCGGTCGTATCGAACGTGATCAACAGCTCCAACAGCTTTGCGGCATTCTCCCTGGTGTGTCCCTCCAATCTCATTGCATATTCCAGCTTGGCCACGTCGCGATGGACGATCGTCTCGGTGCCCTCATTCAGGCGCGCCATGCGCGTGATGCCGAGAAGGGTGACGCCGATCAGCAGCAGTACCACCAAGCCGAAGCCCAGGCCCAGTCGCATGCTGATTTTCAAATCCTTCATGACTACAACTCCTTATTGACGATGTGGATTAGTGAAAAGCCTGGTTCATCAGCGCCATGTCGCTGCCGGTCATCAGTCGTTCGATATCCACCAGAATCAACATGCGCTCAGCCACCGTTCCCAGGCCGGTGATGTACTTGATGTCGAAAGAAGACGAAAAATCCGGCGCCGGACGGATCTGCTCGGCACCGAGCGAAATCACGTCGGAGACGCTATCCACCACCATCCCGACCACCCGATCGGCCACGTTCAGGATGATCACCACCGTGAACTCGGTGTAATCCACCTGGCTCAGATTGAACTTGATGCGCATATCCACGATCGGCACGATGGTGCCGCGCAGATTGACCACCCCCTTGATGAACTCGGGCGCGTTGGCGATCGTGGTCACCTGCTCGTAGCTGCGGATCTCCTGCACCTTCAGGATCCCGATCCCGTATTCCTCTTTGCCCAGACGGAAGCTGAGGAACTCGTTGCTTTGCGCGGCGAAACCGCCCGCGGATGTCGCTGCGGCTCTCCCGGCATCACCCTGATCCTGCTGAAGCATGTGCATCCTCAATGTCGCGCTTGCCTTTCCGCCCACCTACAGGAGCGGAAAGTTCAATCGGTTAAAATTCCGCCCATTCGTCTTCGGCGCCGACGGCCTTGGCCCGCGGCGCCTGGATGCGTGGCGTCTCGCCTTTGTCTGCCCTGGAGACAGCGCGCCGCTTCGGCGCAAGCGGCGTCACGCTTGCCGCCCGTGCGGCCGGCGCGGGCCGGTTCGCGTTCTGCGCGCCATCTACTGCGACCATTGCCTGCGCGCCCTGCTCCAGCCTGAACACGCTCACCGCCTGCGCCAGTTGCTGCGCCTGCTGTTTCATCGACTCGGCTGCCGCCGACGCCTCTTCCACCAGCGCCGCGTTCTGCTGCGTCACCTCGTCCATCTGCGTGATCGCCTGGTTCACCTGCTCGATCCCCCCGCTTTGCTCCTGCGAGGCCGCCGTGATCTCCGCCATGATGTCGGTCACCCGCTTCACCGAGGCCACGATCTCCTGCATCGTCTTGCCGGCTTCGTCCACCAGCTTGGTGCCCGCGCCCACCTTGTTCACCGAATCG
>JACZJU010000028.1 GCA_014860395.1 Burkholderiales bacterium
GCCCGCATCTGTCGCGGCAGCGGAGGAATTTGCCGGATTTGCCCGCGGATTCCGGGCGCGCTGCGGTCAGCGTCGAAACATCCGTTCGGCGTTGCGAAACGCGATTTTTTCGGCAACGACCGGCGGCAACTGCGCCAGCCAACTTCGATATTCCCCCATGATGCTGGCATAGCTGTCCCAGCGCTGGTCGATCCATGTGTCGGAACCTAGCAGGAAGCGATCTGGATAACGTTCGAACAGTCGCTTCCATTCCGGTGTCAGGCGGCTGCCGTCGGTGATGCCGTAACGGTAAGACAGCTCGCACCACAGCGCCGGATAGCGCTCGAGATAGGCCGCGACTTTCTCAGGCGGCGTGGAAAAGCCGGTGTGCGCCCAGATGATCCTGGCCTTGGGGTTGTGCGCGAACAGGATCTCCAGCGCCTCGTCGTCGGCGTGCGCGTGCAGGTAAAGGTTCTTGTCCACCGCGAAATCGACCGTGCGCCTGACCCATTTCGTCGCGGCGGCCTTGCCCGAGAGATGGAACTCGCCAATGCCGACGTAATAGCCGTGCTTGTACTCGGTTTCGATCAGATCCTGAATCGTCGGGTCGTCCATCCAGGTCTGCATGTCGGCGCGTACGCGATACGGGCGGATGAAGGGCACTACCCACAGGTCCTTTGGTCTGGCCTCCACCAGCGCGCGCGTGCCGTCGTTGGGCCGGCTGGTGGCGAGTATGCCGGTGACCCGCTCCTGGCGAAACAGCGCCAATACTTGCTGCAGCTGAAGATGCGGCGACGGCTCCCAGTTATAGTGCAGGTGGGCGTCGAACAAGGGCATTGGGAGCGGGGCGGCGGCGCGGGCCGCAGCGCCGGCCCAGAGCATCAGCGGCAGCGCCAGCAACACCAGGCCAAGGCGGCGCGACGGGTGCACACGGTCAACCATGGCTTAGCTCCTTGAGAATGGTGGAGCAGCCAGCTTACGCGGCTTTTTTGCTGGGCGGAAGCTGTAACCCGCCGGCCTCTCCGGGAACTAGCGTCGGCGCGATTTTTGAGGCAAAATCTCTTGTAAGCGCTTGATGGTCGCAGCTTTTTTGGGGATATTTCGCAGCGCATCAAGGGCGGTTATGTGCAATCGGCACTTTAAGGCAAGCGCATGGCGGAGATTCCGCTGATCCTGACGTTGGACTTCCACGGCGTCCCGCACCGCTGGATAACCTGGCAACAGTCCTGCTACTACTACGCCAAGAACCTGGTCGCATGGACGCTGGGCGATCGTGCGTTCACGTTTTACGGCGGCACTTCACGCAAGACCGGCGAGCGCTCCAGCATCACCACCAACTCCATTATCGCGATCAAAGGAAAGGCGATGGCGTCCAGGGGTTTCTCCCAGGTGCCGCCGCTGTCCAACCGCGAACTGTTCCGCCGCGACCGCCACATCTGCGCCTATTGCGGCGCCGAGTTCGGATACCTGCGTCTGACGCGCGATCACATCACGCCGCTGTCGCGCGGCGGGCGCGACCACTGGATGAACGTGGTCTCGGCCTGCCGCCACTGCAACGGCATCAAGCGCAATCGCAAGCCCGAGGAAGCAGGCATGGAATTGATGTACACGCCTTACGTGCCGAACAAGGCCGAGTACCTGATCCTCACCAATCGTAAAATCCTTTCCGACCAGATGGGCTTTCTGGTAAGGCATGTCGCCGCGCACAGCCGCGTCATGCCGCACGCCGTCGTGCACACCTAGGGCTGTCCTTGCCGCAGGATTTCTGGCGTCACTCCGGTTTTCATTTGCTGCGTCGCGACGCGAGCGGGCGGCTGGCCGTTACCGACGATTTTCTGCGCGCTTACTACCTGCGGCCCGAACTGCGTCCGGTGGAAGAGTCCTGCGCCAATGAAATCGCGCTGCACCGGGCACTGCTGGAAGCGCCGCGCATGAAAGTGGAGGCTGCGCAAATCGATGCTATTGCCGATGCAGACACCGGTTTCAACTATCGCGCAATGCTGGATTTTCGTGCCCGGCTGCTCGCCGTGCCCACGCTGGAGGCCTGCTACCTGGGATTGTTCACCAGCGGCAATGTCAGCGTGCCGCCCCTGTTCATCGACCAGCTCACGCAGATCATCCTGAGGAATGTTCTTGAAGACGCGGACGACGCGCTCGAATTGCGCGCGGCGGAGTTGTTCTATCGTGAGCAGAAGGCAAGCTTGCAGGAGGGCGCAGTAATGCTGGCTGACCTGGAGACGGTCGAGTTGCACGCCGCCGGCGCCAGCGAAGGGAACAGAGGCGGCCTGGATCAGCTGATCGCCGAGGCGCAAGCGCCGTACCACGAAGCGCGTGCGCCGTTGCAGGCGGTGAATCTCGACGTGCTCGACCGAGACAACGCGCAGTTGTACTGGTTGCGCGATGAGCGCCACGATTTCGTCATCAGCGTGAACCACGGGCGTGCTGCGCTCGCTGCCCTCTGCGCAGTGATCGAGCGCTGGATCCTGCACCTGTGCGGCGTGAACGTGAGCGTGACATCGCTGCCGCGCATTGATGAGGCGCACTGGGCCTGGCACATCGGCCTGGATGCGCAATCGACGGCGCTCTTGAACGATCTGTGGCGCGGCGGGGAAGTCGAGCCGGAGCGGCTCACGCGCCTGCTTGCCCTGTTTCGCATGGAATTTGCCGACGCGGGCGAAATGCGCGCCGACGTCGCCGGCAGGCCGGTATATCTCGCGTTGTCCATGGACGAAGACGGGGTGGTGCGCGTGAAGCCGCAGAACCTGATCACCAATCTGCCGCTGGCACAGCCATCATGACGCCCGACTACTGGCTGCGCGCAAAGCGAGCGCTGGTGCGACGCGACGCGGTGCTCGCCGGCATCATCCGCGCCTATCCGCGCATCGCGCTCGCGCGCCGCGGCGAGCCGTTCAAAACGCTGGCGCGCTCCATCGTCGGCCAGCAGATTTCGGTAAAGGCGGCGGAGTCGGTGTGGAACCGCGTGCTCGCTATCGCGCCGGAGGCGACGCCCGCGCAGATACTCAAGGCGCGCCGCCGGCTTCCCGCCTGCGGCTTGTCGCAACGCAAGGCCGAGTACATCGCGGATCTGGCGCGCCACTTCGTCGACGGCAGCATCCATGCGCGCGACTGGCCGGACATGGACGACGAGGCGGTGATCGCCGAACTGATCCAGGTGCGCGGCATCGGCCGCTGGACGGCGGAAATGTTTCTGATGTTCAACCTGCTGCGGCCCGACGTGTTGCCGCTGGACGACCTGGGCCTGCAGAGGGCGATCGGCCTGCATTATTTCGACGGCGAGCGCGTCACGCGCGAGGGCATGCGCGAGCTGGCTGAAAACTGGGCGCCGTGGCGCTCGGTCGCCACCTGGTATCTGTGGCGCAGCCTGGATCCGGTGCCGGTCGAGTATTGACACGTTGGACCGCCACGGCAGCGGCTGCATACGCACACCGGACGGTGAGTTAGAATACGACCTTGTTTTCATTCTTCGCAGCACCAGCCATTGAAAACGACTTTCCTCGAATTCGAACAGTCCATTTCCGATCTTGAAGCCAAGATCGAGGAATTGCGTTTCGTGCAGGACGATTCGGCCGTGGACATCTCCGAGGAAATCGCGCGGCTGCAGAAAAAAAGCAATGCGCTGACCAAGGACCTGTACGCCAAGCTCACCCCCTGGCAGATGGCGCAGGTGGCGCGCCATCCGCAGCGTCCGTTTACCCTGGACTACATCGGCGCGCTGTTCACCGATTTCGAGGAACTGCACGGCGATCGATCCTACGCGGACGATCTTTCCATCGTCGGCGGCCTGGCGCGCTTCAACGGCCAGTCGGTAATGGTGATCGGGCAGCAGAAAGGGCGCGACACAAAGGAAAAAATCCTGCGCAACTTCGGCATGCCGCGCCCGGAGGGCTACCGCAAAGCGATGCGTCTGATGCGTTTGGCGGAAAAGTTCGGCATCCCGGTGATGACCTTCGTCGATACGCCCGGTGCCTATCCAGGCATCGGCGCAGAGGAGCGCGGCCAGTCCGAGGCAATCGGCCGCAGTCTTTACGTCATGGCCGAACTCAGGGTGCCCGTCATCTGCACCGTCATCGGCGAGGGCGGTTCCGGCGGAGCGCTCGCTCTCGCAGTCGGTGATACCGTGATGATGCTGCAATACGCGATTTATTCGGTGATCTCTCCGGAAGGGTGCGCCTCCATCCTGTGGAAAAGCGCCGACAAGGCGCCCGAGGCGGCCGAAACCCTTGGGATCACGGCCAGCCGGCTGAAAACCCTGGGCCTAATAGACAAGATCATCAGCGAACCTCTTGGAGGCGCTCACCGCGACTACGCGGGGATGGCGCAGAATCTGAAAAAGGCGCTGCAGGATGCGCTGCGCTCATTTGCGAACAAGGGCGTGGACGAACTGATCGAGGCGCGCTTCGACCGCCTGATGGCTTATGGCAAGTTCAAGGAAGTCGAAACCGAATAACTTCGACGGGATCGAAGCCACGGTCGGTGCAGCGCTCAGGCCCTTGCTCTTTCCCCGGGCCAGGCTGGTGCTGGGCTTGTCCGGCGGCCTCGACTCCATGGTGTTGCTGCATGTGCTGCACCGGCTCGCCGGCCCGCTGAACTTCCGGCTTTCCTGCGTACACGTCAACCATAAGATCAGCCCGAACGCGGGCCGCTGGTCCGCGTTTTGCGCGCGAATCTGCACGCGGCGCAATATTGCGCTGACACAGAAGGAAGTAGATGTGACGCCGTATCGCGCCGAGGGCGTGGAAGCTGCCGCGCGCCGCGCCCGCTACCAGGTCTACGCCAGGCTGGAGGAAGCCGATTTCATCGTGCTCGCCCAGCACCAGGACGATCAGGCCGAGACCCTGTTGCTGCAGTTGCTGCGCGGCGCAGGGGTGAAGGGCGGCGCGGCGATGCCTCTGATGAGGGAGCAAGGTCGCGCCAACAAGAGAAAGGGCGATTCGGCTCCAGCAATCCTGCGTCCCATGCTCGCGATTTCGCGCAAGCAAATCGAAGGCTACGCCCGCGCGAACAAACTCAAGTGGGTCGAAGACGAAAGCAATGCCGACACACGCTACGATCGCAACTTCCTGCGCCACCGCGTGTTGCCCGTCATCGGGCAGGCCTTTCCCGGCTATGGCGCGACGCTGGCGCGCGCTGCCGGACATCTTGCCGAGGCCAGCCTGCTTCTGGATCAATTGGCCGAGGCCGACGCGAAGCGCGCGACCAGGGGAAACAAACTCGCAGTGGCGCAATTGCAACTGTTGGGCATGGCACGGTCGAAGAATCTGATGCGCTGGCTGCTGCAGCAGCAAGGCGCAACGGCGCCGGAAGCGGACCGTCTGCAGGAGGGGCTGCGCCAGCTGTTCGAAGCGGGCGATGATGCCAGCGTGCACGTTCTGCTTGGTGAGAGCGAGCTGCGCCGCTACGCCGGATGCGCCTATCTGCTGCCTGCACTGCCGGACCCGCCTGCGCAGTTGCGGCGCCAATGGGACGGCAGCCGCACATGGTTGCTGCCTGAGTTGGGCGGCGCGCTGCGATTCACGCGCAGACTTGGCTCGGGCCTCGCCTGCGCGCGTGTGCGCGAGCGGGGTTTGAGCGTCATGCTGCGACAGGGGGGCGAGAAACTGCGCCTTCAGGCCAAGGGCTCTACGCGCAGCCTGAAAAACCTGTTGCAGGAGGCACGCCTGCCGCCGTGGGAGCGCGAGCGCCTGCCGCTGCTCTATTGCGGCGAAACGCTGGTAGCCGTTCCGGGACTGGGCGTAGCCAGCGGCTGGGAAGCAGGGCCCGAGGAGCCCGGCTGGCTGATCAGCTGGCGGCCGCAGGCTTGATCCAGAGCGCTCGCGAGTCGCTCAGTTGCCAGTGGCGGCCGGGTTCATCGAATGGCGTCCCGCCCTGCTCGTGTATTCGTGATCGGGGCGAGATAGGCGACATAAAGCAAAATCGCTGATAAAATATGACGTTAAGCTTTTTCCGACCAAAACCTTCTGGAGATTTGCATGGCCCTGGAACGCACGCTTTCCATCATCAAGCCCGACGCGGTGGCGAAGAACGTCATCGGCAAGATCTATTCCCGCTTTGAAACCAATGGCTTGAAGATCATTGCTGCGCGCATGCTGCACCTGTCGCGCGCCGAAGCCGAGGGCTTTTATGCTGTGCACAAGGGCCGGCCCTTTTTCGAGGACCTGGTCAAATTCATGATCTCGGGCCCGGTGATGGTGCAGGTACTCGAGGGCGAGAGCGCGATCGCCAAGAACCGGGAATTGATGGGGGCCACCGACCCGAAAAAGGCGGACAAAGGCACCATACGCGCGGATTTCGCCGACAGCATCGACGCCAATGCTGTGCATGGCTCGGATGCTGTGGAAACGGCCAAGGTGGAAATCGCCTACTTCTTCCCCGCGCTCAACATCTATTCGCGCTGAATCTGCATTGGCCGTGAATCCGAACCTCCTCGATTTTGACGCAGCGCAGCTGACCGGTTTTTTCGCCGAAATCGGCGAGAAGCCGTTTCGTGCGAAGCAGCTGCTGCGCTGGATGCATCAGTACGGGGAGGCGGATTTTTCGAACATGAGCGATCTCGCCAAGTCGCTGCGGGAAAAGCTCGCCGTGAGCGCCACGATAGCGGCGCCGCGCATTGCTTCCGATAACACGGCCGCCGACGGTACGCGCAAATGGCTGATTGACGTCGGCAACGGCAACGCGGTCGAAAGCGTGTTCATTCCCGAGGCGAACAGAGGCACCCTGTGCGTATCCTC
>JACZJU010000205.1 GCA_014860395.1 Burkholderiales bacterium
CCGACCAAAGGCAAGATCCTGCGGCCATCGGATGGCAAGGAGGCGAAGAACATCGCCTTCATCCAGTGCGCCGGTTCGCGCGACGAAAACCATCTGCGCCATTGCTCGCGCATCTGCTGCATGGCCTCGCTGAAACAGACCCAGTACGTGAAAGAGATCTGGGGCGAAGAGGCCAAGTCCACCATCTACTACATCGACATTCGTGCCATCGACCGCTTCGAGGACTTCTACCAGAAGGTGCAGAAGGATCCGTCGGTCAGTTTCCTCAAGTCCAAGGTGGCGAAAGTCACCCAGGACAAATCCGGCGACGTGGTCCTGCACGGCGTCGACACCGAGGGCTATCACCGCTACGAGAACGCGCACGACCTGGCGGTGCTCGCCATCGGCATGCAACCCAGCGTGGCGGGTGCGGACATCCCGGCGGAGATCATCGCCGATTCGAGCGGCTTCATCGAGTCGTCCGCGGCGGAATCGGGATTCTTCGGCGCCGGCTGCGCGACCAACGCGCTCGACGTGAACCGCGCGGTGCAAAGCTCCACCGCCGCGGCGTTGCGGGCGATACAAGTGATCAACAAAGTAGCTAGAGCAGAGGCATAGCAAAGATGGCCGACATGAAAACAGCCGCCTACATCTGCAAGGGCTGCGGCATCGGCGAACGCGTCGACACCGCGCAGATGGCGACGGTCGCGACCAAGGAAGGCAAGATGCACCTGGTGCGCGAGCACGATTTTCTGTGCAGCGCCGCCGGCGTGCAAACGATAACGGACGACATCGACAAGGAAGGCGTCACCCATGCGGTGATCGCCGCCTGTTCGCGCCGCGCCAAAACAGAGGCGTTCTATTTCCCGAGCATCGCGCTATCGCGCACCAATATCCGCGAAGGCGTAATCTGGGCGCAGCCGGATGCCGAAGAGGCGCGCGAAACCACGCAGGAAATGGCCGACGACTACCTGCGCATGGGCTGCGGCGAACTGAAGAAAATGAAATTGCCGGCGGGCGTTGCCGAAACCGGCCACTCCAAGCGCCTGCTGGTGGTGGGCGGCGGCGTCTCCGGGCTCACCGCCGCGCTGGAAGCTTCCAGGACCGGCTACCAGGTGGTGCTGGTGGAAAAGTCCGCCAAGCTCGGCGGCTGGTCGGCCGAAATGTACCGGCGCATGCCGTTTCGCGAACCGTACGCGGAACCGCAGGATACCGGCATGGCCGAACTTATCAAGGAAGTCACGGACGACGCCAACATCAAGATCGTCACCAACGCCGTCATCTCCAAAACCGATGGCGCCCCCGGCCGGTTCAAGATCGACATCAGCGTCGAGAGCGGCCCGTCGCTGACCGAGGAAGTCGGCGCCATCATCCAGGCGACGGGTTTCACCACCTACGACATCGCCAAGCTGCCAGAACTCGGCGGCGGCAAGAGCCCCAACGTGGTCGATCAGGCGGCTCTCGAACGTCTGGCCAAGGAAGCCGCGGCCAAGGGACAGCCGATACGCCGGCCTTCCGACGGCGGCGAGGTGAAATCCGTGGTGTTCGTGCAATGCGCCGGTCAGCGGGACGCGTCCGGAACGCACCTCTCGTACTGCTCGGGCTTTTGCTGCGGCGCCAGCATCAAACAGGCGATGTACTTCAAGAATGCCAACCCCGCGGTGGACACGGCGATCATCTACGACGACCTGCGCGTGCCGGGCAATGGCGAGGACTTTTATCGCAGCGCGCAACAGAAGGGCGTGATCTTTACCAAGGGCAAAGTGTCCTCGGTTGAAGCCCAAGGCAATGTTTGCCAAGTGAAATTCCGCGACCTGATACTCGACGAAGATGCCACCATCGCCGCGGCCGACCTGGTGGTGCTGGCCACCGGACAGGTGCCGAACTCCGGGGTGAACATCGACATCCCCGCGGAAGAGGTAGAAAAGATGGAGGTAAAACCGATCTCCATCCTCAACCTGACTTACCGCCAGGGCAAGGACATGCCGCAGCTCGCGCACGGCTTCACCGACTCGCATTTCATTTGCTTCCCCTACGAAACGCGCCGCACCGGCATCTACTCCGCCGGACCGGTGCGCCGACCGATGGACATGGCGCAGGCGACCGAGGACGCCGCCGGCGCCGCCTTGAAAGCGATCCAGTCGATGGAGAACGCGGAGCTCGGCCGCGCCGCGCATCCGCGCTCGGGCGACCTGTCCTACCCCATCGTTCAGCTCGACGGCTGCACACAGTGCAAGCGCTGCACCGTGGAATGCCCCTTCGGCGCCATCGATGAAGACGAAAAGACCTATCCGGTGTTCAACGAGAGCCGCTGCCGGCGCTGCGGCACCTGCATGGGCGCCTGCCCGGTGCGGGTGATCTCCTTCGAGAACTATTCATGCGACACCGTCGGCGCGCAAATCAAGGCGGTGGACGTGCCCGATGAGTTCTCCGAGAAGCCGCGCATCCTGGTGCTCGCCTGCGAGAACGACGCCTATCCCGCGATCGACATGGCGGGCGTGCAGAAGAACTGCTACAGCGCCTTCGTGCGCGTGATCCCGGTGCGCTGCCTGGGCTCGGTCAACACCATCTGGATCACCGACGCGCTGAGCGCCGGCTTCGACGGCATCATGATGCTGGGCTGCAAGCACGGCGATGACTACCAGTGCCACTTCGTCAAGGGCTCGGAGCTTGCGAGCGTGCGCATGAGCAAGATCGACGACACGCTGAAGCAGCTCTCGCTCGAGGCCGATCGCGTGATCAGCCACGAGGTCGCGATCACCGACATGGGGCGCGTGCCGCAACTCATCAACGACTACGCGGCCAAGATCAATGAGATCGGCATGAGCCCGTTGAAAGGATTCGCATAGCCATGGGCGACCTGAACCAGCAAATGCTAGAAAAGTACCGCAACAACTTCCTCCACGAAGTCGAGGAGAAGGTCGACGACGGCGACTGGGTGAAAATGTGCATGCAGTGCGGCGTATGCGCCGGCTCCTGCACCTTCGGCCCGGACTGGGAGCACACGCCGCAGAAGATCTTCATGATGATCCGCGCCGGCAAGCGCGAGGAAGTCCTGAGCACGCACTCGATGTGGCTGTGCACTTCCTGCTACAATTGCATGGTGCGCTGCCCGCGCAAACTGCCGATCACCCACATCATGCACGGCCTGGCGAGCTACGCCAACCGTCTCGGCCTAGCGCCCAAGGACCAGCCGACGCGCGACTTCTCGCTGATTTTTTGGGAGAACTGCACCAAGACCGGGCGCGTCAACGAACTCAGATTGACCATCAGCGTCTACTTCAGGCAAGGCTTCGTCTCCGGCATCAAGAAGATGTGGTCGCTGCGCAACATCGGTTCCGGCCTGATGAAAACCAAGCGCCTGAACCCGATGGAGCTGTTCGTGAGCCACGGCTGCAAAGACAAGGACGGGCTGCGACGCGCCCTGAAGAAGGCCGACGAGATCGAAGCCCGCCGGCGCGGCTACGAACTCCAAAAGCGCGGTTACAGCAGCTGATGCATAGGCTTTAAGGACAGAGAAATGGCAAAGAAAGAATACGCGTTCTACCCGGGCTGCTCCTCCGTGTTGCGCGGTTCGGCCTCCAACTACCTGGTGTCGGTCGAATCGATGTGCGAGAAACTCGACGTCAAGATGACGCAGATTCCGGACTGGAACTGCTG
>JACZJU010000206.1 GCA_014860395.1 Burkholderiales bacterium
GGTGTAAAGCCGCAGCCGCCAGCCGCGCTCGGGCTTGCCGAAGCGCTCCGCATCGGCGGCTGCGCCCCAGTCGCGCTGACTGCTTGCACTCACGCGTGCGCTACCAGCTGACCCCTCCATGCGAGTTCTCCGTAGGTGAAAAGGTGGTGTGCCGCGCGCTGCACGCTATGCCCCGGGCGCTGCAACCGGGCCGCGCATCGCCGGTTCAGTATCCTGCGCCGCCAGCTCGCGCAGCGTCATGTCGCCAACCGAGGATTCGACCGCCTGCCGCATTCGTTCGAGCACCGCGTCGACCGGCTGCGGCGCCGGCAGCCCCTCGGGCGAAAAATAACGCTCCTCGCCGGCCGCGCGCACGGTGTCGAGCACCTGTGTCACCGAGATCAGCGACGGATCGCGCGCCGGCAGATAGAGCGGCGGATCGTCGGTGCTCTGGATGACAAGCTGCCGCTGTTCCAGCGCGTCGAGCACTGTCTGCAGCGCATGCATCGGCACACCGAGCAGGCGCGTGAATTCCGCCGGCGACGGCATGCGCGCGCCGGCAAGAAACCTGCCGGCGACCAGGCTCATCACCGACAGCGCCAGGCGCTCGCGCATGCGGTTGCTCAGCCGCGGTTCACCGCTTCTGGCATACAGGTATTCCGGGTGCTGGGCGTAAAACGCGACGCTTGCGCCGAACAGCAGGATCAGCCAGCTCAGGTACAGCCAGATCATGAACATGACGAGGATCGCCAGGCTTGCGTAGATCGCCGTGTACTTGTTCGACGAAGCCACGAACAGCGCAAATGCCCATCCCGCGGTTTGCCAGACGATTCCGCCGATCGCGCCGCCGATCAGCGCGGGACCGAAGCGCACGCGCGTGTTCGGAATGAAAAGGTAGACGAAAGTGAAGGCCGCGATCACCAGCAGATAGGGCGTAAGCCGGCTGATCGCCTGTACCATCTGACCGAGCGCGCCGATCGCGAGCAGATCGCGCACCGTCTCGATGTTCATCACCGTGGCGGTGATGCCCAGCGCAGAAAACACCAGGATCGGACCGACCATGAGCACGCTGAGGTAGCGGCTGAAGCGCTCGCCCAGGCGCCTGGGCTGCCCGATGTGCCAGATGTAGTTCAGCGACTCCTCGATCTTCTGCATCAGCGAGATCGCGGTGTACACCAGCAGCCCCACTCCGACCGCGCCGAGCACGCCGACGTTCATGTTCTCGATGAATTGCACGATCTTGCGCGTGATGTCTTCGCCCTTCGCGCCCAGCGGCGCGAGGAAGTTCAGCAGCACCGGCTGGATCTGGTTGTAGACGCCGAATGCCTTGAGCACCGAGAAGCTCAGCGCGAGCAGCGGTACGATCGACAGCAACGTCGTGTACACCAGGCTCATCGCGCGCAGGGTGAGCTGGCCGCCGGCGAGATCGCGCCCCAGGATCAGCGCGGTGCGCACGATCCGCAGCCCGCGCGCTTTCCATGCCGGCAGAGGCTGCTCGTGCACGCCCCAGACGACGCTCTCGAAACGGCTCAGCAGGCGCGCGGCGACGGGCTTCATTTGGCGGCCTCGAGGGCCATCTGCAGCGTGACCACATTGTCGTTCGCCGCGGCCGCCGCGCGCGGTTCGCCGAGCACGATGCGCGCGGCGGGCACGCCGCCGGCCGTCGTGAGTTCGCGTTTGATCGCCGCGCCGCGCCGGGTGGCGAGGCTGTCGAGCGCGGACTCGGACACCGGCTCCTCCGCTATCATCCGGGCGACGAGGTGCTCATAGAACGCCGGCGGCGGCTGCTTCGCGGATTGCGGCGCACCGCCCGCGGCCGGCGCGGCAGCCTCGAGCGCGCGCGCCTTCAATGCCGCGAGAACCTCGGGCGCGTAGCGTTGGCTGAGGACAGCCTCGATCGCGCGCTGAACGCGAGGGTTCGTGCTGTCTATCGGCCCCGGGTTCTCGCCTGGCGCCAGTTCCACGCCCATGCCCCTGACGATGTCGCTGCGCACGGCGAGCGACTTCAGGGCGCGGCTGTCTTGCGCGGGAGCCGAGGTCGGCGGCACGACCAGCATCAGCGCCGGCCGTTCCTTCAGCGCGCGCGCGACCGCTTCGAGCTTCTGGCGTTCGGGCGGCGCGATTGCGTCGCTGCCGGGCTCGAAGGCTATCGTGTCCAGCGTCTCGCTGCCGCCGCCGAACAGCGCGCCGAGCGCGCGGAACGGCGCGGTGACGATGCTGCTGAGCAGGTTTCCGATCGCCTTGCCGATCAGCGCCCCGTAGTCGAATTTCGGGTCGCCGAGATCGCCGCTGACCGGCAGGCCGATGTTGATCACCCCGTCGGCGTCCTTCAGGAGCGCGAGCGCGAGCTCGATCGGCAGGTCCAGCGCGTCGGGGCTGTCGACCTTCTCGCCGAGTTCGACCTGGTTGAGCACGATCTTGTTCTCGCCCACCAGCTTGCCGTCCCTGACCTTGTATTCAAGATCAAGCGCGAGGCGACCGCCGGCGATTCTGTAGCCGGCGAACTTCGCGACGTAGGGCGACAGCGAACTCATTTCCAGATTGCGGAAGGCGACGTCGATGTCGGTGAGCTTTTCCGGGTGCAGCACGTTGATCTGGCCGCGGATCTTCGCGGATCCGTACTTGTCCACGCCTGCATCGAGCTGCAGCTTCGCGCTGCGCTTCGCATCGGTACTCAGCCCGGTGATCACGCCCTTGAGTTCGTGCATGCGGGTTGCGAATTGCGGCCGCAGGCTCAGATCTGCGAATTCGAACGTGCCGCCGGCTACGCGTACGCGCGCGATGCTGACCGGGAAAGGATCGTCGCCGGCCGCGCGCTGCCCGGCCGGCGCGGATGTAGCCGCCTTGCCGGCGCCGTCGCGCGCCTTGCGCTTCTTCAGCACATCCGTCAGATTCACCGTCCGGTCCGCGGCGATGATCAGGCGCCCGGAGGGCCGGTCGATGCGCAGTTCGCCGATGTCCGCGCGGTTCGGCTGCAGCGTCAGCACGAGGTCGCTGGTGGCGACCGAGTCCCAGGCGAGAAATGGCCGCTTGGGCTCGACTTCCTCCAGCAACAGGCGATCGATCGAGACGCGGCCCTGGTAGGCGAGCTTCGCGCCGGCGCCGGCCGCGTCGTTGTAGCGCAGGCGCCCTGCGGCCGATGCCGTGCCGGCTGCCAGCCGCAGCTTCGCGAATTCAGACAGGTAGGTCTGCACCGGCGCGAGCGCGACGCCGGCCAGCTTGATATTGAGGTCCGCCATGCCCATGTCGGCACGCACGCCACCTTTTGCCTCGATTTGCCCGCCGCTCGCCACTTTGGCCTGGAATTCGACCCGCATCGGTGTCGTCGACCCGGTGTCGAAATTGCCGACACGGGCGCGCATTCCCTCGAGCCCGAGCGCGAACGCAGGCGACGCGCGTGCATCCGTAAAAGCTAGTGCGAAGCCATCAAGCTGCGCCGACTTCAGCGCCAGCCGCCAGGCTGCGGACGCGGTCCGGGAAACTTCAGCGGCCGCAGGCGCCCTGGTCGGCGGTGATTTTTCCGTCCCGGGCTGCGGGGCCGGCGCCGGACCGAACGGGCTCTGCCAGTTCAGTCGCCCTTGCGCATCGAGCGCGATCTGCGCGGCGCCGTTGGCGAGGGCGAGTTTGTCCGCACTGATGATCCGGTCCTTCAGGCGCAGCACGCCGCCCGACAGGGTCGCGCTGCCCAACTGCAGCAGTGGGGCCGCGCCGGCGGCGGCGCCAACGACCGCATCCGACAGCGTCGCGCTCAATCCGTCGCCGCTCACCTCGAGGGGACCGCCCGCCTGCGCCAGCGACATCTTGTCGCCGGCGAGCTGGGCAGCGCGAAGGCTGACATCCCCCGTTGCCCGATGCAGTTGCAAGTCCGCAAGCGCAGCGCGCGGCTGCGTGATGTCGACATCGAAACCCGCGGCGCCGGCTTTCACAGCAATGTGTTTGCCTTCGATAGAGACGTCGCGCAGCGCGAGCACGGCCGCGCCTTTGCCGAAGCGCGCGCCAGTGAGCGACAGCTTCGGCTGGTCCAGCTCGACGCGCGTGTCCGCGGGCCCGGCGGCGCCGGAAACCGCGTCCCTGCGATCGGGCGCGAGCTCGAAGTTGGTGGCGAAAGCCAGAGTCCCCGCGGGCGGTTCGAGTGCGACCAAGCGCGAAAGACCCCTGGCCAGCGTGGTGAGCTTTACGCCGTTCAGCGCCAGCTTTCCTTTGGCAGCGAGTGGATTCAGCGCCAGTTCACCGCTTGCTTCCAGCGTTTCGCCCGCAGCCGTGCGCGCCGAAATCCGGTAGCGCGCCGTCTGCGCGGGCAAGGTCGAAAGATCATCGATCCCGATATGCAAGGGCTCGATGCGCACGACCAGCGGCTCGGCCAGCAGGCCGTCTGAAAACTCGATGCGACCGTCGGTCAAAGCGGCGCGCATGACGATCAACCGCGGCAGGGTCGCGGCTTCCTTCTCAGGTTCTTTGCTGCGCAGGCGCGCGAGCAGCGCGGTGAAGTTGTGCCGGCCATCCTTGTCCAGGTCGAAGCGCAGGACCGGCGCCTCTAACGTCACGTTGGCGAAGGTCCAGGCGCGATCGATCAGGCTGCGCAGATCGAAATCGACGAGCAGCCGCTTGAAGCCCAACATCGGTCTGCCTTCGGGGTCGGAAAGGGCAAGGTCGCCGACTTCGAGCCTCAATGCGAGAGGATTGAAGCGCACCTCTTCGACGCTGATCCGGTGGCCGAGCTGCTCCGGCACTTGTTTCTCGATCTGCCACTTCAGGATCGGCGGAAGCGCGAAGAAACCCAGGAGCAGATAGAGCGCGAACAGGCCCGCGCCGACGAGCACCGGCACACTGAAAAAAAACCGTCGCAGTTTATTTTGCATGTTCGTGATTCTATCCGTTGCGGACAAATGACGGACCCCGGCGGACCCCGGCAGACGCGGACGCCGCCCCCTGCAGGCTCAGCGGGATCGGATGTCAGACAGTATGAACTGAAATGCGGCGTCGGGTATCCGCCGCGGAAATGTCCGGGGCCAGGCGTCGGCCTCGCCCGGTGTCGGTGTCGTATACTCCCGTATTGCTCCCGCATTGAGCGCCGATTGCGCAGGACATGTACGTCGACAGAACGCATGAACGAGACTGACGCCCGCAACGCGCTTTTGCTGCGCGCTTATGAAACGGCGCCGCCGGCGCAAACGGACGGCCGCTGGAATGCGGACGATCGCCTCTGGGCGACGCAGGCGGCGCTGCAGCGCGAAGGAGCAGGGGCGAGCACCGCAGCCTTCATTGCGCGCAGGGCGCGCCTCGCCGCCGAGCGTCTGTGTGCGCGCGAGCCAGGCGCGGGCTTCGTGTTGCGCGCGCTTGCCTGGCGCGCCTGGATCGGCTGGGCGTTCGCGTTGCTTGCGTTCGTCGCCGGGGTCGCCACCGACGCGATCGGGCCGGCGCAGAGAATCAACGTGCTCGCGCCGCCGCTGCTCGCGCTGCTTGCCTGGAATCTCCTCGTGTATGCGGCGATGCTGGCACGCGTGTTGACGCGCCGCCGCGACGGCGTTCCCGGCCAAGACACGCTCGCGCGGCTGATCGCGCGCGCACTGCGCGCAATCGCGCTCGGTCGCGGGATCGAACGGCTCGCGCCGCCGCTTGCCGGTTTCGCGCGCGACTGGGCGGTCGCCAGCGCCCGGCTGAGCGCGTCGCGCGTTGCGCGCATGCTGCACGCGGCGGCCGCTGCGTTAGCGGCCGGTGCGCTGTTCGGCATGTACCTGCGCGGCTTCGCGCTCGAATACCGCGCCGGATGGGAGAGCACTTTTCTCGATGCGTCCGCCGTCCACGCGATCCTGTCGTTCGTGCTCGGGCCGGCTGCGGCGATCAGCGGCATCGCCTTGCCCGATGCAGGCGCGCTGGCGGCGATCCGTTCGAACATGTCGCCGGGGGAGAACGCGGCGCGCTGGATCCACCTGTACGCGCTGACCATGGCGTTGTTCGTGATCGTGCCGCGCGCGCTGATGGCGCTGGCTCAGTTCCTGGTCGAGCGCCGTCTCGCAAACAGCTTTCCGCTGCCCCTGGACGACGGTTATTTCCAGGCAATCGCGCGCGCGCAGCACGGTGTGGTGGCAGAGGTGCGTGTCGTGCCGTACAGCATCCGGCCGGGTGCGCAGGCTACCGCCGGCTTGAACACGCTGCTGGCGCGCGTGTTCGGGCCGCGCACCGAGCTCGCCATTGCGCCGACGGTGCCCTTCGGCGCAGAAGATGCGCTCGATCCGGCGTTGATTCCCGGCGCACCGCTGGCGCTGGTGGCGGCGCTGTTCGCGCTCACCGCAACGCCGGAGCGCGAAAATCACGGCGCCTTCATCGACGCGCTTGCGGCGCGCATGCCGCCGGCGACGCCGTTTGCGGTGCTCATCGACGAATCCGCGTTCCGGCAGCGCTTCGACGCGTCCGGCGCCGCCCGGCGCGAAGAGCGCCGCGCTGCCTGGCGGCGCATGCTGACCGAGACCGGGCGCGAACCGGTGTTCGTCGATCTCGAAGCGCAGGACTGCTCCGAGGCGGAGCGCGCATTGCGCGCGCAGATCGAATCCGCGCCGGTGCGCACAGGCCAGGATTGATGCCATGCCGCAGACGATAGCGCTGAGCCTGGTATCGCACACCAACGTCGGCAAGACGACACTGGCGCGCACGCTGCTCGGGCGCGACGTCGGCGAGGTGCGCGACGAAGCGCACGTGACGCTGACGGCGGACATGCACGAAATGGCGGCAACGCCCGGGGGCGAGCGCCTCGTGCTTTGGGACACGCCCGGCTTCGGCGACAGCACGCGCCTCGCGCGGCGCCTGGCGCAGTCGCGCAATCCGATAGGCTGGTTCCTCGCCCAGGTCTGGGACCGCTATCGCGACCGCGCGTTCTGGTCGAGCCAGCAGGCGGCGGGCAACGTGCGCGAGCAGGCCGATGTGGTGCTGTACCTGGTCAATGCGTCTGAAGATCCGGCGGACGCGGGCTACGTCGATCCGGAGATGCAGGTGCTCGAGTGGATCGGCAAGCCGGTTGTGGTGCTGCTTAACCAGCTCGGCCGGCCGCGTCCGGCAGCCGAGGAGCAGGCGGACGTGCAGCGCTGGCGCGCACATCTGGCCGGGGTGCGTTGCGTGCGCGCAGTGCTGGCGTTCGACGCTTTCGCCCGCTGCTGGGTGCAGGAAGCGGTGTTGTTCGACGCGCTTGCCGAAGTGCTTGCCAGCGACAAGCGCGATGCGTTCGTCCGGCTGAGCGCGCAGTGGCTGCGCCGGCGGCGCGAGACTTTCGACGCCTCGCTGGTCGTGCTCTCCGAGCGGCTCGCGCGCGCGGCGCTCGATCGCGAGCCGGTGGACGAAGGCGGCTGGACGGACAGGCTGCGCGGGCTGGGTATCGCGCTCGGCCTGCGCCGCGAGGCCGGGGACAGCCCGCGCGCGCTCGCGATGCGCGCACTCGCCGAGCGGCTCGACGCGGACATACGCGTGAGTTCGGACCGCCTGATCGCGCTGCACGGGCTCGGCGGACACGCCTCGGCCGAGATACTTACCCGGCTGGCGAAGCACTATGCCTTGCGCGAGCGGCTGAGCGAGGGCAAGGCGGCGGCGCTGGGCGGCATGGTTACCGGCGCGCTCGCCGGGCTGAAAGCGGATCTGGCCAGCGGCGGCCTCACTTTCGGCGCCGGACTGCTCGTGGGCGGCGTGCTCGGCGCGCTCGGCGGCGCCGGCCTGGCGCGCGGCTACAACCTGGTGCGCGGCGCCGAAGTCACGACGCTGGCATGGACCGAAGAGGTCCTGGACGAGCTCGCGGTGTCCGCGCTGCTCGGCTATCTGGCCGTCGCGCACTACGGCCGCGGCCGCGGCGACTGGGCGGCGTCGGAGTATCCGGCGCATTGGCAGGAGACGGTCGCGGCGGCGTTCGCGCGGTGCAAGGAGGCGTTCGACCATGCCTGGTCGCTGCGCGGGGACGCCGATGCATCGGAAACGATGGAACCCGCGCTGCGCGAGGCGCTGGCGGCGGCGGCGCGCGATGTGCTGCAACGCCTGTATCCGGATGCGCGGGTCGACTATGGCGACGGCGCGGACCTCGCGGCCTGACTCCGGACGGACTTCCGCCGCGCGCACCGCTTGTGCCTTTTTGTTACCATGCAGCGGTAACGAGTGCTACACCGCACTTTTCTGATGCGCGTCGTGGAGATAGCGGATGGATATTTTCCTGCAATGGCGTGACGCGCTCGCCCGCGTGCTCGAGCAGACCGTAGAGCGGCTCGCGCTTTACCTGCCGAATGTGCTCGGCGCGTTCCTGCTGCTGCTCATCGGCTGGGTCGTGGCGCACCTGCTGCGCTCGGTTGCGGTGCGCCTGACGCTGCTGGGCGAACGCGCGCTCTCGCGCATTTCCCCGGGACGCGGCGCGGCGCCGACGCGCCTGCCCGGTGCCTCGGCAAAGATTCTCGGCAGCGTCGTCTTCTGGGTGGTGGTGCTGTTCTTCCTCGCCGCCGCGACCCAGCTGCTGGGCCTGAACACCTTCGCCGCATGGCTGGCGCGTGTCGCCGACTACCTGCCGACGGTGCTTGCCGGCGCGCTCATCATCGTCGCCGGTTTCCTCGCCAGCCGGCTCGCGCGCGACGTGGTGGAGGCAGCCGCCGCCAGTGCCGGCGAACGCCAGCGCGCGCTGATCGGGCGCGTGGTGCAGGCGGCGATACTCATCACCGCCATCCTCGTCGGCGCGGAGCAGATCGGCATCCGCGTCACCTTCCTCGTCATACTCGCGGCCGGAACCGGAATCGCGCTGGTGGGCGCGGTATCGCTCGCGCTGAGCCTGGGCTCGCGCGAGTACGTCGCCAATCTGATCGGCGCGCACTATCTGCGTCAGCGCTATGCCGTCGGCCAGCTCGTGCGCATTGCAGGCCACGAAGGCCGGATTCTGGAGCTGACGGAAACCGCGGTCGTGCTCGAAACCGCCGATGGCCGGGCAAGCCTGCCGGCGAAAGTGTTCAACGAGCAGACTATCGTGCTCCTGGTCAGCGGTGCGCGCGATGGCTAGCAGCGAAGATCTCAGCTACGCGTTTCTTGAAGCGCATCCGGCGGATGCCGCTCGCGTGATCGAGCGGCTCGCCCCCGCCTCCGCAGCGGCGCTGCTGCAGTCGGCTCCGCTGCGGCTCGCCGCGCCGGTGCTGCGGCAGATGCTGCCGCTCGCCGGTGCACGCTGCCTGGAACAGATGGACGAAACCGAAATGACGGGGCTGCTGCGCGGCGTCGGCGCGCAGGCCGGGGTCGCGCTGTTGCGCTACTTCGGCGCCCAGCGCAGGGCAGGATTGTTGGCGAAACTGCCGACCGCACTCACTATCGCCTACGAGTTGCTGCTGGGTTACCCGGAGGGCACGGTCGGCGCGTGGATGGACCCCCGCCCCTTGGCGTTTCCCGCCGACATGACCGCCGGCGAATCGCTCGAGCGCGTGCGCCGCGCGGACGAGGCGCGCGTCGCCGATCCCTATGTCATCGACCGCAACCAGCGCCTGCTCGGCTACGTCGAGATCGCCGATTTGCTGCGCGCCAATGCCGCGAGCACACTCGCGCGGCTGGCGCGGCCATGCGCGCTGCGGCTTCCGGCGCAGGCGCTGCTCGCCGGATTGCCCGAGCATCCGGGATGGCACGAGGTTTCCGCCTTGCCCATCGTCGAGCAGGGCGACCGGCTGGTCGGCACGCTGACGCACGCGGCGCTGCTGCGGGCGCTTTCGCTGGAGCACAGCGCGCCCGCTGTGCGCGGCGCGCAGGACACGCTCGTCGACATGGCCGGCGCCTACTGGCTCGGCGTGTCCGCGCTGATCCAGGCGCTCGTCGGCCTGCTTCCGGTCAAACGCCGCGAGGGGGACGCGTGAATACAGCCGCCGAAGCCGCAGTCACCGCCCTCAACCTGCGCTTCCTGCTCGACTACCCGCGCGAGGCGGCGCGGCGCATCGAAGCCATGCCGGCGCGCGAGGTGAGCGAAATGCTGGCGGCGCAGCCGGTGCACGCGGTGGTTCCGGTGTGGAATAGCCTCGCCACCGACGTGGAGCAGGCGGTGTTCACCGAGTTGCCGCAGGCGCGGGCGGCGGAACTTCTGGCCGAGCTGGAGCCGGCGCGCAGCGCGGCGCTGCTCAACCGGTTGGAGGAAGACGAGCGCGAGCGCTACAAGGGGCTGCTCAACGCGCAGGTGGCCGCCGAAATACGCGCATTGATGCAGTACCGGCCCGACTCCGCCGGCCAGTTGATGGACCCGCGCGTGCTCGCCTACCGCGGCGAGCTCTCCGCGCAGGAAGCGCTGGCGCGCCTGCGCCTGACCAAGCGGCGCGGATTGCGCGAAGTGTATCTGGTGGATGATGACGGCCGGCTCGACGCTCGCGTCGACATTCAGGATCTGGCGCTCGCCGACCCGGAGGAAACGCTGACGCGCATCGCGCGCAAGATCACGGACGCAGTTCAGGACACGGCGCCGCGCGAAGAGGTGGTGGAAAAAATGCAGCAGGACGCGGTGACCGACCTGCCGGTAATCGACTTCGACGGGCGCCTGGTCGGCGTCATCCGCCAAGCCAAGCTCGCCACCGCCGTGCAGCAGGAAACCACGCTGGACATCCAGACCATGGTCGGCGCGAGCCGCGACGAGCGCGCGCTTTCGCCGGCGACCTTTGCGGTGATCAAGCGCCTGCCGTGGCTGCAGATCAACCTGCTTACCGCTTTCCTCGCCGCCTCCGTCGTCGGGCTGTTCGAAGGCACGATCGCCAAGTACACCGCGCTCGCGGTGCTGCTGCCGGTGGTTGCCGGCCAGTCGGGCAACGCCGGCGCGCAGGCGCTGGCGGTGACCATGCGCGGGCTGGTGCTGCGCGAAATCAGCCTGCGCCACTGGCCCAGGGTGGTGTTCAAGGAGGTCAATGTAGGATTGATGAACGGCTTCGCGGTCGCCGCCACTACCGCTCTGGGCGTGTACGTCTGGAGCAGGTCTTTGGGGCTGGTGATGGTAATTGCGGCGGCGATGGTGATCTCGATGGTGGCAGCGGGTTTCGCCGGCGCGCTGGTTCCGATCATGCTGCAGCGCTTCGGCCAGGATCCGGCACAGTCCTCGTCGATCATCCTCACCACCGTCACCGACGTAGTCGGCTTTTTCTCCTTCCTTGGCATTGCAACGTTGTTTTCAACGCTGCTCTGAGTGCATATGTCCGCGTCCCCACCTGTGGCATGTCTGGAGTGCGATCTGCTGCATCGGCGCTCGCCATTGCCGCCCGGCGGCGAGGCGCGCTGCACGCGCTGCGGCGCGTGCCTTTACCGCTGGGCGCGGCCGGATGCCAACGAGCGCGCGCTGGCGCTGGCGCTGGCGGCCTGCATCCTCTTCGTCGTGGCCAATGTCTTCCCGATCGTCGGTCTGGAGATTCAGGGCGTGCACAGCAGCGCGACGCTCATCGGTGCAGCGAGATCGTTGTGGGACGATGGCGCACGCGCTGTGGCATTGCTGGTGTTTGTCACCACCGTTTTGGTGCCTGCAGCCGAGCTCATCGGGATTACCTGGGTGCTCGCCGCGCTGCGGCGCGGCCGGCGCGGATGGGGGGCGGTGCCGCTGCTGCACTTCATCGAAAGCGTGAAGCCCTGGGGCATGGTGGAGGTGTTCGTGCTCGGCGTGCTGGTGGCGCTGGTGAAGCTCACACACGTCGCGTCGGTCGAGCCGGGCGCGGGGTTGTTTGCGTTCGGCGCGCTGATGTTGCTGATCGCCGCGAGCGCGGCGGCGTTCGACGCGGATGCCGCTTGGGCGCAGCTGGAGGCTGGCCGGTGAGCGCCGCGCCCACCGCGGCCCGGCTCGGCCTGCTTGCCTGCGAGGTGTGCCGGCTGGTGAGCCGCGCGCCCGCGCTGGGAGGCGATGCGCACTGCCCGCGCTGTTCGGCGACGCTGCATGCGCGAAAACCCGCAAGCCTGGCGCGCACCTGGGCCTTTCTCATCACGGCGATGATCCTGTACGTGCCCGCCAACATGCTGCCGATCATGGACACGAGCTCGCTCTTCGGCACGCAGCGCGACACCATCCTTTCCGGCGTCGCGTTCCTGTGGACGTCAGGGTCTTTCGTGCTGGCGCTGCTCGTGTTCTTTGCAAGCATCATGGTGCCGCTGGCGAAGATGATCGCGCTCACCGTGCTCGCTGCTTCGGTGCAAATGCGCGCCGCCTGGCATCCGCGCACGCGCACGCGGCTGTATCGCGTGATCGAGTTCGCCGGGCGCTGGTCGATGCTCGATATCTACGTGGTGACGCTGCTGGTGGCTCTGGTTCACGTGAGCACGTTCGCCTCGATTCACGCCGGGCCCGGCGCGGCCGCTTTCGGCGCGGTGGTCGTGCTCACCATGTTCGCCGCCACGAGCTTCGATCCGCGCCTGATCTGGGACACCCTGGGAGAAAAGCCATAGCCGAGACGCCGCATCTGCCGGATCCCGCGGATATCCCCGAGGCGCGCGTCACGCCGCACCGGCGATGGTCGCTGCAGCTGGTATGGCTGATTCCGATCGTCGCCGCGCTGATCGGCGGCTGGCTCGCGTTCCAGGCAGTGCTCGAGCGCGGGCCGACGATCACCATCAGTTTCAGCACCGCCGAAGGCCTGGAGCCGCAGAAGACGCGCGTCAAATACCGCAGCGTGGACATAGGCCGCGTCACCGGCGTCGCATTTTCCAACGACCGCAAGCGGGTCGTCGCCACGGTGGAACTGAGCAAGCAGGCCGAGCCCTTCCTCGTCGCGGACACGCGTTTCTGGGTGGTGCGACCGCGCGTCTCCGGAACGCAGATTTCCGGCCTGGGCACGCTGCTGTCGGGCGCCTACATCGGCATGGACGCGGGTGCATCGAAGGAAGCGAAGCGCGAGTTCGTCGGGCTGGACGTGCCGCCCATCGTCACTGTCGACCTGCCCGGGCGCCATTTCGCGCTGCATGCGGACGACCTGGGCTCGCTCGATGTCGGCTCGCCGGTGTACTTCCGCCGCGTGCAGGTGGGCTCCGTCGTCGCCTACGAGTTGGATAAGGATGGCGCCGGCGTGCAGTTGCGCGTGTTCATCAATGCGCCCTACGACCGCTTCGTCAAGGCGGACACGCGCTTCTGGCAGGCGAGCGGCTTCGACGTGGCGCTGGATGCGAACGGCATCAAACTCAACACCGAGTCGGTTGCTTCGGTGCTGCTCGGCGGGGTCTCCTTTCAGACGCCGGCCGAATCCGCGCAGGCGCCGCAGGCGAAGGACAACGCGAGTTTTGCGCTTTACCCCGACCGCGCCATCGCGATGCGCCTGCCCGATACCGCCGAGGAGGCCTACACCATGGTCTTCGACGAATCGGTGCGCGGGCTTTCCGTCGGCGCGCCGGTGGACTTCCGCGGCGTGGTGGTGGGCGAAGTCGTCGCCATCAATGTCGATTTCGATCCGGCGAGCGCGGATGTGCGCATTCCGGTCGAGGTGCGGCTGTATCCGGACCGCTTGCGCGGCAAGGTGAAGCGGGGCCCGGGGCCGCCCGGCGTACTGATAGGCAGACTGGTCGAGCGCGGCCTGCGCGCGCAGCTGCGCAGCGGCAGCCTGCTCACCGGCCAGTTGTACGTCGCGCTCGATTACTTTCCCGAACTAGCCAAGGCGGCGGTGCTTATGCGTGGCGGACATGCCGAGATTCCGACTGCGCCCAGCAGCCTGCAGGAACTGCGCGCAACGCTGCTCGGGTTGGCGCACAAGCTCGACAAGCTGCCGCTGGAGGGCACGCTGGCCGATGCGCGCAAGGCGCTGAAAGCGCTGGAGGGCACGCTGTCCGCGACCGAAACTGCGGTCAAACGGATCGACACCGATGTGACGCCGCAGGCCGGGCGGACACTGGCCGACCTGAGCCGCGCCCTGGCTAGTGCGGAGAAGACGCTGGCGGGTGCACAGCGCAGTCTCGCCGGCGTCGACGGTCTGCTCGCCGAAGATGCGCCGATGCAGCGCGACCTGCGCGAGACGCTGCGCGAGATTTCGCGCGCGGCGGAGTCGCTGCGCAGCCTGGCCGATTACCTCGAGCGCAATCCAGGTGCAATCCTGCGCGGCCGTGCCGAGGAGCAGCCGCAGTGAAATGGCGCCGCGCGCTCGTCGTATCGCTGCTCGCGCTAGCCGCCTGCGCGACACCGCAGCAGACGCACTATTACATGCTCTCCGGCGCAGCGTCGGCGTCCGCGGGCGTGGCGGGTGCAGCGCCGGCCGCGGGCGCAGCGCCGGCCTATGGTGTCGCAATCGGTCCGGTTACCGTGCCGGAGGCGCTGGATCGACAGCAGATCATGCTGCGTGTCGCGCCCAACCGATATGCGTTTTCCGACACTGAACGTTGGGCGGAGTCCCTCAAGCGCGAGATTCCGCGCGTCATCGCGGAGGATGTCGGGCAACGCTTGCCCGCGGCGCGCGTCGCCGCGAATTTTCAGTACGGCGGGCAGGATGCGGATTACCGCGTGTTGATCGACGTGCTGCGGTTCGAATTGGTGCCGGGCGTATCCGCCACGCTGGAAGCGGCGTGGAGCGTGCGCAACCGCGCCGGCGCGCGTCTGCATGAAGCGCGCTCCGTATTCGTCGAGAAGGTGAACGCCGCGGGAGTGGCCCCACTCGTTGTTGCGCACGAAAAAGCGCTGGACGCGCTGGCGCAGGAGATCGCCGCGGCAGTCCAAGCGCTGGCCCGGACGAAATAACAAGCTGCGATTGGGTACGCTGGTTGCGCGGCTAGAATTATTGGACAGATCGCGTAAGCAATTGTCTAAATGAACTAATATGCACAACGCCGGCGACACGATGACCATCCGGGGTTGGCTCACATACCCGATCATGCTATCCTGCTAAAACACTCAAGCTTTGCGACGCTGCGGACTCGATAGTGGACGTGGCGAAGCGCGAGCTTCAACAGCCCTTCGCCCGCTACGCCGCGCACGCGGCCCAAGCCCGGACTCTCGCGGCACCATGTTCCAGCGCGTTTGCCACCCAGTGAGTGGCGCTAACCGTATCCGATGGGGAGAATATATTGCTAACCGACCACGATATCTATTTGTTCAAGGAAGGCACCCACGCGAAGCTGTACGATAAGTTCGGCTGCCACCTGGGCGAGCGCGACGGCGTTCCCGGCGCGCATTTCTCCGTCTGGGCGCCGAACGCCGAGCGCGTCTCGGCGATCGGCGACTGGAACGGCTGGAACGCCAACGCAGATCCGCTGCAGGTGCGCGGGGACGGCTCGGGGGTATGGGAAGGCTTCGTCGCGGGCGTCGCGCGCGGGCAGGCGTACAAGTACCGCATCGAATCCCGCGTCGGCGGCTACCAGGTGGACAAAGCCGACCCCTTCGCCTTCTTCGCCGAAGCGCCGCCGCGGACCGGCTCACGCGCATGGAACCTCGAGTACGAGTGGAATGATGCGGAATGGATGAAGGGGAGGCGCGACGCCAATGCGCTCGATGCGCCGACCTCGATTTACGAAGTGCACCTGGGATCGTGGCGGCGCGTGCCCGAGGACGACAACCGGTCGCTGAGCTATCGCGAAATCGCGCTGCCGCTGGCCGAATACGCGCGCGAGATGGGATTCACACATGTCGAGCTGATGCCCGTCACCGAGCACCCTTTCTACGGCTCATGGGGCTACCAGACCACGGGCTATTACGCGCCGACCGCGCGCTATGGCGAACCTGAAGACTTCATGCACCTCGTCGATACCCTGCATCAGCACGGCATCGGCGTCATCCTTGACTGGGTGCCTTCGCATTTCCCAGGCGACCAGCACGGGCTGGTGTACTTCGACGGCACGGGCCTGTACGAGCATGCCGACCCGAGGCAGGGATTCCACCCGGAATGGACCAGCTATATATTCAACTACGGCCGCAACGAAGTGCGCGGCTTTCTCGTTTCCAGCGCGCTGTACTGGCTGGACCGCTACCACATCGATGGGCTGCGCGTGGACGGGGTCGCCTCGATGCTTTATCTGGACTACGGGCGCAAGGAAGGCGAGTGGGTGCCGAATAAGTACGGCGGCAGGGAGAACATCGAGGCGGTCGAATTTCTGCGCGTGCTGAACCAGGCGGTGTATCGCGATCATCCCGACGTGCAGACCATGGCCGAGGAATCGACCTCCTGGCCGATGGTGTCGCGGCCGGTCTATCTCGGCGGGCTCGGCTTCGGCATGAAATGGAACATGGGCTGGATGCACGACACGCTCAAGTACATGAGCCAGGACCCGATCCACCGCAAGTATCACCATCGACAGCTCACGTTTTCGATCTGGTACGCCTTCTTCGAGAATTTCGTGCTGCCCCTGTCGCACGACGAAGTGGTGTACGGAAAGGGATCGCTGATCAACAAGATGCCGGGCGACGCCTGGCGCCAGTTTGCGAACCTGCGGCTGCTGTTCGGCTATATGTGGGGACACCCGGGCAAGAAGCTCTTGTTCATGGGCGGCGAATTCGGCCAGCGGCGCGAATGGGCGCACGAGGCGAGCCTGGAATGGCACGTGCTCCAGCACCCCGACCACGAAGGACTGCGGCGCTGGGTGGCCGATCTCAACCGGCTTTACCGCGCCGAGCCTGCGCTGTATCAGGTCGACTTCGATCAGTCCGGCTTCGAATGGGTGGACTGCAACGACAGCGAGCAGAGCGTGCTCACCTTCCTGCGCCGGCCGCGCGCGGGCGGCGCGCCGGTGCTGGTGGTGTGCAATTTCACGCCGGTGCCGCGTTCCAATTACATTGTTGGCGTGCCCACAGGCGGCTACTGGCGCGAGATCGCCAACAGCGATGCGACGCTGTACGGCGGCAGCGGCATGGGTAACCTCGGCGGCGTAGAGTCTGCGCCGGTCGCGGCGCACGGGCGCTTTCACTCGCTCGCGCTGACCCTGCCGCCGCTTTCGGTGCTTATGTTCAAGCATGAGGGGACAAATGCGTAAGACTGCAATGACTGAGGAAGACGGGCGCATGCGCGCGGTGATCGAGCGCATCACGCCCTCGGTGGACAACGGGCGCTTCGCCGCCAAGCGCATCGTCGGCGACGCGGTTGTGGTCGAGGCCGACTGCTTCACCGATGGTCACGATACGCTTGCTTGCCTCTTGCTGTGGCGGCGCGAGGGCGAGGCGGCGTGGCAGGAAACGGCCATGGCGCCGCTGGTGAACGACCGCTGGCGCGGCAGCTTCGTCGTGGAGTCCGTCGGCCGCTATCAATATACGGTGACGGCCTGGGTGGATCATTTTCTTTCATGGCGCCACGATTTCGCGCGGCGCGTCGAGGGCGAGGACCTGCGCATCGCCGCGCAGGTCGGCGCGGACCTGATCGAGGCGGCGGCACAGCGCGCGAAGGGCAAAGACCGCACCCTGCTGAAGAGCTGGGCGGCGCGGCTGCGCGCCGTCGTCGATGCGCAGGTGCTGAAGACGCTGGGCATGGACGAGGAATTCGCCGCGGTGGCCAAGCGCTACCCCGACCGGAACCTCGCCACCACCTACCCGGTGGAGCATCCGCTGGTGGTCGACCGCGAACGCGCGCGCTTTTCCTCCTGGTACGAAATGTTTCCGCGCTCGGCCTCGAACGAGCCGGGACGGCACGGCAGCTTCCGCGATTGCGAAGCGCGCCTGCCCTACGTCGCTAAAATGGGCTTCGACGTGCTTTACTTCCCGCCTATCCATCCGATCGGGCGCGTCAACCGCAAGGGGCCGAACAACGCAGTCGCTGCGGGGCCCGAGGACACGGGCAGCCCCTGGGCCATAGGCGCGGCCGAAGGCGGACACAAGGCGCTGCTCGGCGAGCTGGGCACGATCGAAGATTTCAGAAGCCTCGCCGCGAGCGCGCAGGCGCAGGACATGGAACTCGCGCTGGACATCGCGTTCCAGTGCGCGCCGGATCACCCCTACGTCGAAGAGCATCCGAAGTGGTTCAAGTGGCGGCCCGACGGCACGGTGCAGTACGCGGAGAACCCGCCGAAGAAGTACCAGGACATTTACCCGTTCGAATTCGAGTCCGAAGACTGGCAGGGGCTTTGGCAGGAACTCGTCGACGTGATCCGTTTCTGGGCCGGCGAGGGCGTGCGCATTTTCCGCGTGGACAATCCGCACACCAAGCCGTTTCCGTTCTGGGAATGGGCGATCACCGAGCTGAAGCGCGAGTACCCGGATGCGATCTTTCTTGCCGAGGCGTTCACCCGGCCCAAGGTCATGCACCGGCTCGCCAAAGTGGGCTTCACGCAGTCTTATACCTACTTTGCCTGGCGCAACTCCAAGCACGAACTGACCGAATATTTCACCGAACTCACGCAGGGGCCCGGGCGCGAGTATTTCAGGCCCAACGCCTGGCCGAACACCCCGGACATTCTCACCGAGTACCTGCAGTTCGGCGGGCGCCCCGCGTTCATCGTGCGCCTGGTGCTGGCGGCGACCCTCGCCGCGAGCTACGGCATCTACGGGCCTGCGTACGAGCTGCTCGATGCGACGCCGCGCGAACCCGGCACCGAGGATTATCTGGACAGCGAGAAATACCAGATCCGCGAATGGAACCTGGAGGCGGAGCACAGCCTGTCCGAACTCATCGCGCGCGTGAACCACGCGCGCCGCGACAATCCGGCGCTGCAGTCCGACGCTACGCTGCAATTCTTCCCGGTCGATAACGACAGCCTGATTTGCTATGCGAAGTCGGATGCCGAGCAGGAGAACCTGGTGGTGACGGTGGTCAATCTCGATCCGCATCACGTGCAGTCCGGCTGGGTCGAACTCGACCTGGGCGCGTTCGGCATCGACGCGCATACCCCCTACCAGATGCACGACCTGCTCTCCGGCGCGCGCTTTCTCTGGAGCGGCGCGCGCAACTTCGTCCAGCTCGACCCGCAGCGTGCGCCTGCGCACGTGTTCGCGCTGCGGCGCAAGGTGCGCACCGAGCGCAATTTCGACTACTTCCTGTAACCAACTCCGGGACGCGCGATGAACAAGCCGGTCAATCTAGCTCATGACGATGCGAAGCTGCAGGACGCCCCCGACATAGAAACCCAGGACGACGCCCACTGGTATAAGGACGCCGTCGTCTACCAGTTGCACATCAAGGCGTTCTTCGATTCCAACGGCGACGGACTGGGCGATTTCCCCGGGCTGATCGAAAAGCTCGACTACGTGCGCGACCTGGGCGTGAATACCATCTGGCTGCTGCCCTTCTATCCCTCGCCGATGAAGGACGACGGCTACGACGTTTCCGACTACCACAACGTGCACCCGCAGTACGGCACCCGCGGCGATGTGCGCACGCTGGTGCGCGAGGCGCACCGGCGCGGGCTGCGGGTGATCACCGAACTAGTGGTGAACCACACCTCGGACCAGCACCCGTGGTTCCAGGCCGCGCGGCGCGCGCCGCCGGGATCAAGCAAGCGCGACTTCTACGTCTGGAGCGACACCGACACGAAGTACGACAAGACGCGCATCATCTTTACCGACACCGAAACCTCCAACTGGACCTGGGACCCGATCGCCAAGGCGTTCTACTGGCACCGCTTCTTCAGCCACCAGCCGGATCTGAATTTCGACAACCCGAAGGTGCTGAAGGCGGTGATTCGCGTGATGCGCTTCTGGTTCGACATGGGCGTGGACGGGTTCCGGCTCGACGCGATCCCCTACCTGATCGAGCGCGACGGCACCAGCAACGAGAACCTGCCCGAGACGCATGCCGTCATCCGCCAGATCCGCGCGCAAGTCGACGCGAATTACAAGAACCGCCTGCTGCTCGCGGAAGCGAACCAGTGGCCCGAGGACGTGCGCGAGTACTTCGGCGACGGCGACGAGTGCCACATGGCTTATCACTTCCCGCTGATGCCGCGCATCTACATGGCGATCGCGCAGGAGGACCGCCACCCGGTGGTCGAGATCATGCAGCAGACGCCGGAGATTCCCGACAACGCGCAGTGGGCGATTTTCCTCAGGAACCATGACGAGCTCACGCTGGAGATGGTGACCAGCAAGGAGCGCGACTACATGTACCGCATGTACGCCGCCGATCCGCGCGCGCGCATCAACCTCGGCATCCGCCGCCGGCTCGCGCCGCTGATGGAAAACGACCTCGAGCGCATCAAGCTGATGAACAGCCTGCTCCTGTCGATGCCGGGCTCGCCGATCATCTACTACGGCGACGAGATCGGCATGGGCGACAATATTTTCCTCGGCGACCGCAACGGCGTCAGAACGCCGATGCAGTGGAGCCCGGACCGCAACGCCGGCTTCTCCCGCGCCGACCCGCAGCGGCTGTTCCTGCCGCCGATCATGGACCCGATCTACGGCTACGAGGCGGTCAACGTGGAAGCGCAGGCACGCGACCCGTCCTCGCTGCTCAACTGGATGCGGCGCATGCTGGCGGTGCGCAAGGGCAGCAAGGCTTTCGGCCGCGGGCGCCTGTCTTTCCTCAGCCCCGGCAACCGCAAGATCCTCGCTTACCTGCGCGAGTTCGGCGACGAGACCATCCTGTGCGTCGCCAACCTCGGCCGTTCGGCGCAGCCGGTCGAACTCGACCTAGGACGCTTTCGCGGGCGCGTGCCGGTGGAAATGATGGGCCGCACGGCTTTTCCGCCGATCGGCGAGCTGCCCTATCTGCTCACGCTGCCCGCCTGCGGCTTCTACTGGTTCCGGCTCGCCGCCGACATCGAGGTGCCAAGCTGGCACGAAGAGCATCTTCCGATCGAAGATCGGCCGGTGCTGGTGCTGTTCGACGGCTGGACCAGTTTCTTCCGCGACCGGGTCGTGCCCTGGCGCATCCGCATGGCGGAGAAGCTGCGCACGCAGTTCGAGACCGACACGCTGCCGCGCTATATCGCGACGCAGCGCTGGTACGCGGCCAAGGGCGAGGCCATCAAGCGCGCGGCGCTGAACGATTGGGTGCTGTGGGGGGCGGAGCCGCGAGCCTGGATGATCACGCTGCTGCAGGTCGACGCGGCATCGGGGCAGAGCGCGTATTTCCTGCCGATGGCGCTGGCCTGGGGGGACGGCGACGACGAACAGGTTCACGCGCTTGCCGCGGCAACCATAGCGCGGGTGCGCCAGCAGTCGCAAGTCGGCGTGCTCGCAGACGCGTTCGCCGACGAAGCGTTCTGCCGCGCGGTGGTGGAAGCAATCGGTTCCGGACGCGAACTGGCTTGCGCGCACGGCAAGCTGCGCTTCACGCCGACCTCGGTCTTCGTGGGCCTGGCCGGCGATGCGGTGGACAAGCTGCCGATCACCCGGCCGAAGTTCCAGAGCAGCAATACCGTGGTGATGCTGGGCGAGCGCCTGTTCCTCAAGGGCTACCGCCGCATCAGGGCCGGCGTGAACCCGGAGTTCGAGGTCGGGCGCTTCCTCACCGAGGTCGCGCGTTTCGCCAACTGCGTGCCGGTGGCCGGTGCGCTCGAATACATCGCCGCCGACGGCACGCCTACCAGCCTGGCGCTGCTGCAAGGCCATGTGGCGAACCAGGGCGACGGCTGGTCCTACACCATGGACTATCTCGAGCGCACTTGCGACAGCCAGCTCACCGCAACGGCCGAGCCGCCCGCGGATATGCACGGCGCCTATCTGTCGCTGGTGCACACCCTGGGCACGCGCACGGCGGAGCTGCACAAGGCGCTGGCGCTACGCACCGGCGACCCGGCCTTCGAGCCGGAGCCGCTGCAGGCGGACGATCTCGCCGGCTGGAAGCGGCGCGTGCACGACGATGCGCTTGCGACGCTGACGCTGCTGGAGCAGCACCTGGTGCAGTTCCCCGCCACCGCGCTCGCCAACGCGCGCACGCTGCTGGATCAGCGCAAGCGCCTGCTCGAACGCATCGAGGCCTGCAGCATGCCGGCGGGCGCCTGCCTCAAGACGCGCTTCCACGGCGACTACCATCTGGGCCAGGTGCTGGTGAGCAGCAACGATTTCATCATCATCGACTTCGAGGGCGAGCCGGCGCGGCCGCTCGCCGAGCGCCGCGCCAAGCACTCGTCGCTGCGCGACGTCGCCGGGATGCTGCGCTCCTTCGATTACGCCCGCTGGAGCGCGGTGCTGCGCGACACCTACACCGATGCCGACCGGGAAAAGATTGCGCCGCTCGCCCAGGGCTGGGCGCGCGAGGCGCGCGAGACCTTCCTGCGCGCCTACGACGAGACCGCGCGCGACAGCGGCCTGTACGCATCGTTTGCAGAAGTGCAGGGCCTGATCGAGCTGTTCGAGCTGGAGAAGGCGCTGTACGAGCTGCGCTACGAAGTCAACAACCGCCCGGCCTGGATCAACGTTCCGCTGCAGGGCGTGCTCGCCCTGTGCGGGATCGCGCCAGAGGCCGGCGCGGACAACAGCACGCACTAGAATCGGAGGTTGGAAATGGAAAAAGTCGACATCATGCTCGAGCCGGTGAAGGCGGTCCTGATCCAGGTAGGCGAGTTTCTGCCCAAGCTGGCTGTGGCGCTGGCCGTGCTGATCGCGGGCTGGCTGCTCGCCAAGTTCGCGCTGTTCGCAACCGAAAAAGCCCTGCGCGCGATCAACTTCAACGTCCTCACCGAGCGCGCCGGACTGGACGGGTTCCTGAAGCAGGGCGGCGTCGAATCCGACACCACCAGGATCCTTGGCCTGCTCGTCTATTGGGTGGTGATACTCGCCGCCCTCATCATCGGCTTCAACGGCATGGGGCTCACCTATGTCACCGGGCTGCTGGGCGAGGTCGTGCGCTTCGTGCCCAAGATCGTCGTCGCCCTGCTGATACTCGCCTTCGGCGCCTATTTCGCCCGCTTCGTGGGCAACGCGGTCGTCACCTACTGCAAGAACATCAGCATCCAGGACGCGGATGTGCTCGGCAAGCTGGCCCAGTACGGCATCATGACCTTCGTCGTGCTGATCGCGCTCGATCAGGTGAATGTCGGCGGGGATATTGTTCGCCAGAGTTTCCTGATTATTCTGGCGGGGGTCGTGTTCGCGCTGGCGATTGCTTTCGGGCTGGGAGGGAAGGCCGCGGCGGCGGAGTTGATCGACCGCTGGTGGCCGCGGGAGAAGAAGAACGACGGCGACTAGGCCGCGTGCGCGCCCCGGTCGAAAACGGGGCCTTTCGCGTCGCGGTGGAAAGAGAATGGGAAGGTCGGGTTTTCGGCCTTAACGACCATCCATTCCAGGGATAGGCGAATCAAGTCCGCCGCGAAGTCTGAAGGTCCTGCCGGGCCGCCGGGAATTTCGCAGAACACTTCCATCAGAACTTCGCGGTAATAGCACCTGTCTCAGGCCAGGTGTCTCAACTGAAATTCAGGCCAAGCAATTAGTCCTAATCCGAACCCCAGATCTCGGCATAACTCGTAACACTGTTTGGTATGGCCGAAAGGTCAACAGTGTCCTGAGTAGTATTGTCAGCCAGCCCGGTATGATGATTCGAGCGCAATGTCAGATTGAGAATTTTGCACAAAGAGTTTTCGTTGAACAGTTTCGGCTGGCAGGCCACCTGGATGGAATCCGGCAACGCGATTTGGCCCGTGTCTCCGGTTATCGTGAGCAACTCTTCTTCGTTGTCAAACTCGTCGACCGTCTTGTTCGAGCGCGCAACAAACGTTTGCTCATCAACGAGGAAATGTAAGAAGTGAAAGATTTCGTGGCATACCACAACAACGCTGATCCTGGTGCCCGCGCCTTGGCTCTTTAGCGCCCCGAGTGAACCCACCCCGCTAAGGTCAGGAATATTGATGCAAAGCTTCTTCAGTTTTCGGGAAAACCCTGCGAGTGGACCCAATGCGCCCATCACCTTCATATTACTGTAGTGTCCTTTCGCCTTATCGTTGTTTGGCAGAAGTCCCCAAGTACCGCACTTGTCTACAAAATCGGCAAATGACATTTTTCTTCCTCCTGTCTCGGAAAGTTGAAGGGTGATAACTGGGGTCAGTGCTGATGCCTAAAGGGCGCCAAATTCGACGATAGGGATGTCCATGAGGGGTGACAATCGGGCGAATGCTGATTTTCATGTTCAAGAAAGCTGAGAGGATCACTGAGGGGCAGTCCACGGCTGCCGATGTTCGCTTGTCGCCAAAGCACACGGGAATGGAGCGCAGGTCCCGGCGCTTGGACTGGTACGTGAAAGCCTGGAACGTCGTCAACTCGCAAGTGGCTTCGATCGTCGCAGCCGACACAATGACCTCGTCACCGTCGTGTTTAACAACGCGAGCTACGGCGACGTGCTGCGCGACCGGCGCAACGTCTACAGGGAACGCGAGATCGGCTCGGCGCTGATCGAAGTGCCGACCGAGCGCGACTCGGAAGTCTCGCCCTGTCCGCACCTGCACCCGAACTTCTAGAAGACCGTTGCTTC
>JACZJU010000207.1 GCA_014860395.1 Burkholderiales bacterium
GGGGGAGTTCCTCCAACTTGGCGGCTACGGACCCGCGTTTCGCGATTGGTATCTGCTGCCCATGGCGGGTGCGATCTGGTCCTGCCCGACGCAGACCATGCTCGCCTATCCGGTGCCGACTTTCGCGCGCTTCTGCCACAATCATGGTCTGCTGCAAATCGTCTACCGCCCGCCGTGGCGCACGGTGCGCGGCGGCGCGCGCGAATATGTGCGCCGGATGGCGCGCGACATTCCTTCGATCCGTCTGCACTGTGGAGTAAATTCGATACGCGCGCAGGGCGGCACGGTGTCGCTGCATACGCGCGATGGCATCGAAACCTACGACCGGGCGGTGCTCGCTTGTCACTCGGATCAGGCATTGGCGCTCCTGGGAGAGCAGGCGAGTGCGGCGGAGCGCCGCATTCTCGGCGCCGTCAGTTATCAGCCCAACCGGGCGGTGCTGCACACCGACACGGCGCTGCTGCCCTTGCGACTCGGCGTATGGTCGGCATGGAATTACATCGTCGACAAGGCCGGCGAGGCGGGCGCCGCGCCCGTCGGTGTGAGCTACCTGATCGACAAGCTGCAGCCGCTGCCGTTCAAGCAGCCGGTCATCGTCACGCTGAATCCCGCGCGTGCGCCGCATGCGGACAAGGTGATCGCCGAGTTCGATTATGCGCATCCCGTATTCGACCGCGCCGCCATCGCGGCACAGCGCGCCCTTCCGGCAATACAAGGCCAGCGCGGTCTGTGGTTCTGCGGCGCGTGGACAGGCTATGGTTTTCACGAGGACGGGCTGAAGTCGGGACTGGCGGTCGCCAATGCGCTGGGCGAATACGCGCCATGGCAGCAGCCGTCGGCAGCCGGGCAAGCCGCGCGAGGCGCACGCGGTCTGGGCCTGCGCCCTGCGGCTGCGCTGCGGTGATCACGCGTCTTCTCTTGCCATGTTGAAACCGAGCATAGTTTTCGGCGAAGTGATGCACCGGCGGCTGCGACCCGCCGAACACCGCTTCGCCTACCCGGTGTACTTTCTGCGGCTGCCATTGTCGGAACTGTCCCGCGGGCGGCGCACCTACGGCGGATTGTTTTCGGTCAATCGCTGGAACCTGATCAGCCTGCGCTACGCCGACCATGGCGACGGCGGCGATCCGCTTGCGTGGATACGCGGGCTGCTGGCGGGCGAAGGCATACACAGCGCCGACGGCGAAGTGGTGGTGCAGACATTTCCGCGGGTGCTCGGCTATGTGTTCAATCCGGTAAGTTTCTGGTTTTGCCACGACCGCGCCGGCGCGCTGCGCGCCGTGCTCGCGGTGGTCAACAACACTTTCGGCGAGCGCCACAGCTATCTGCTGGCGCGCGCGGACCAGCGGCCGATTGCCGAGGGAGAGTTGCTCGAGGCGCGCAAGGTGCTGCATGTCTCGCCGTTTTGCCGCGTGCACGGCGGATACCGCTTCCGCTTTCTTCAGCGGGAGGGGCGAGCGCTGGCGCGCATCGATTACGCAGACGAGCAGGGCGACCTGCTGCATACCAGCGTCTCGGGGCGCGCCGAGCCGCTGTCGGCCGCGATGCTCGCGCGCGCGTTTTTCGGCTACCCACTGATGACGCTGGGCGTGATCCTGCGCATCCATTACCAGGCGCTGCGGTTGTGGCTCAAGCGCGTGCCTTTCTTCACCAAACCGGAACCGCCTATAGAGGAGGTCACAC
>JACZJU010000208.1 GCA_014860395.1 Burkholderiales bacterium
GCGGCAGGTGCTCGCCTGGCGCGACGATGTGGCCGATTCGGTCGACTGGGCGGAGCAGTTCAAGCGCACGGCGCTGGACGACACGGTCTATGTGCTTACGCCGCAGGGGCGCGTGGTAGATCTGCCGCAGGGATCGACGCCGGTGGATTTCGCCTACCAGGTGCATACCGATCTTGGCCACCGCTGCCGCGGCGCCAAGGTCGACGGCGCAATGGTGCCCCTCAACTTCAAGCTCGCCACCGGTCAACGGGTGGAGATCACCGCGGCCAAGACCGGCGGCCCCAGCCGCGACTGGATGAATCCGGCGCTGGGCTATCTGCAGAGTTCGCGCGCGCGCAACAAAGTACGCCAGTGGTTCAACACGCAGGCGCTGGCCGAGACCGTCGCACAGGGGCGCGCCATCGTCGAGCGCAAGATGCAGCGCGAAGGCGTGACTGGCGCCAATCTGGACAACCTGGCGAAGCAGGCCGGCTACGCGAAGAGCGAGGAATTGTTCGCGGCGGCCGGGCGCGAAGAAATAGGGGCCAAGCAATTGCATACGGCGCTGCGCGGCGCGGCGCCCGCCGCTGCGGCGCCGGATTCACTGTTGCCGGGCAAGAGCAAGGCGGAGGCCAGCGACGGCGGCATACTCGTCGTCGGCATGGACAAGCTGCTTACTCAATTGGCCAAGTGCTGCAGGCCGGCGCCGCCCGATGCGATCGCCGGTTTCGTCACCCGCGGCCGTGGCGTGTCGATACACCGGCGCAGCTGCCGCGACCTGCAGCGGCTGGCCGAGCTTCAACCGGAGCGCATGATCGACGCCGACTGGGGGCAGCAAAGGGAGGGCGTGTTTTCGGTCGACGTCGTGGTGCAGGCGCACGACCGCCAGGGCTTGCTGCGCGATATTTCGGAGGTGCTCTCGCGCGAGAAGATCAACGTCACCGGTGTCAACACGCAATCGAAGCAGCATATGGCGCACATGTCGTTCACCGTCGAAATCTCCGATCTGGAGCAGTTACAGCGCACGCTGGCGCAGGTCAGGGAAGTGCAGGGGGTGCTCACCGCGAGCAGGCGCTGATGGAAACCGAACTCAAGCTGCTGCTGGCGCCGCAGGATCTGCGCCGGCTGCGGCGCGACCCCGGGATCCGCGCGCTGCAGCAGGGGCGCGCGGCTACGCGCCTTGTGCGCAGCGTCTATTACGACACGCCCGAGCATGCACTGCTGCGCGCAGGCGTGGCGCTGCGCCTGCGCGCGGACGGCAGGCGATGGCTGCAGACGCTGAAGACCGAAGGTCAGGCCGTGGCCGGCCTGCACCTGCGCGAGGAATGGGAATGGCCGCTGCCTGGCGAAGCGCTGGACTTCGACGTGCTTGCGACAACGCCGCAGGCCAAGTTGTTTCGCTCCTCCAAGCTACGCGCGAAGCTGGGACCGGTTTTCGTGACCGAATTTACCCGCACCAGCCTGCGCCTGAATTTCGCCGATGGCAGCCTGGCCGAGCTTTGCCTGGATAGTGGCGAAGTCCGCAGTGGCAGGCGTGCCGCTGCAATCAGCGAAGCGGAAATCGAGCTGCTCGCCGGCAGTTCGGCACGCCTGTACGAGCTTGCGCTGGAATTGACCGAGCGCCTGCCATTGCGCCTGGGACAGGAAAGCAAGGCCGAGCGCGGCTACGCGCTGGCCGACGGGCTGCCACCGCACCCGGTCAAGGCGGCGGCGTTGGAACTCGATCCTCAGGCGAGCGTGGCGGCGGCTTTCGCCACGATCGTGCGCAGTTGCATGGCGCATCTGCAGGCCAACGAAGCAGGATTTCTCGCAGGCAAGGACCCCGAGTATCTGCACCAGTTGCGGGTCGCGATACGGCGCATGCGCGCCTGCTTCAGCCTGTTCAAGAACGTGATCCCGCAGGCCGCGTTCGCTTCGGTCACGAACCAGCTGCGCGCGCAGAACACGGCGCTGGGGAAGGCGCGCGACTGGGACGTGTTCGTGCACGAGATGCTGCGCGCGCTGCGCTCGCAGCGCGCCGACGAAGCCGGGGTGGTGGCGTTCGAACGGCGCTGCACCCGGCTGGGACGCGCGTACCTGCGCGAGGCGCAAGGCGCCGTCGCCTCGGCCGCCTGGCAGCGCCTGTGGCTCGAACTCGGACGATTGCTGTCCGAGGGCGCATGGATGCAGGAGCAGGTGGCGCTTGCGCTGCCGGTGGGCGGTTTCGCCGCGAGCTTATTGCAGCAGCGCGCCGCCGCCCTGAAAAAACGCGGCAGGCGACTGCAGGAGCTCGACGCCGCCGGGCGCCATCGTCTGCGCATCGCCGCGAAGAAGCTGCGCTATGCGGCGGAATTCTTTTCCACCTTGTTTCCCAAGCGGCGCGTGCGGCCCTATGTTCAGTCGCTCGCCGCGATGCAGGACGTGCTCGGCGGGCTGAACGATGC
>JACZJU010000209.1 GCA_014860395.1 Burkholderiales bacterium
CGGCATCCTCGGCGGCACGGGCACGATCAACAACACGGTTACCACCGCGAGCGGCGGCGTGTTCGCGCCGGGCAATTCCATCGGCACGATCACAGTGAACGGCAGCCTCGCGTTCAGCGCAGGCTCGATCTACCGGGTGGAAGTGGATGCGGCAGGCAACGCCGACCGCATCAACGTCACCGGGACGCCGGGCACGGCGACGATAGACGGCGGCACGGTGGACGTGCAGGCGGGCGCGGGGACCTATCAGGCGAACACGCAGTACACCATACTCGACGCGACTGGCGGCGTCACCGGGACGTTCGCCGACGTGACTTCTAATCTCGCGTTCCTGACGCCTACGCTCGCCTACGATGCGAACAGCGTCATGCTCGCGCTCGCGCGCAACGACCTGAGCTTTGCCAGCGCCGCAGCGACGCCGAACCAGGAGGCGGTCGCGACGGTGCTGCAGGCAGCCAGCGCGGGCGCAACGGGCGATCTGGCGACGGTGGTGAACACGGTGACGAGCCTGTCTGCGCCGCAAGCGCAGGCGGCGTTCGACTCGATCGGCGGCGCCTCGCTCATCGCGCTGCGGCGCGCGGGCACGGCGTTCGCCGGCGGCTTCGGCCAGCAACTCAACCGCCAGCTCGGGCTCATCGCATCGAACGAGTCGGCGCGGCAGACGGCGGCCTTCGGCTCGCCGCTGCAGCTCGCCGCCAACGATTGGTTCGCCGATGCGCAGCCAGTCTACGCCCAGGCTGGCGCGCCCTCGGGCAGCCTCGCGCAGGATAACGCGCGGGGTATGTGGCTGCGCGCCTATGGCGCGGACAACCGCACCGACGGCGACGCCAACGCGGCAGGCGATACCTTGCGCAGCGGCGGGATCACGCTGGGCGCCGACACCGAAGTGCGCGACGGCCTGGTGCTCGGGGTCGCGGCGACGACCGGCACGTCACACCTTTCCTTCGACGGCATCTCCGATACCGGCCGCTCGCGCGGCACCGCGCTCGGCGTCTATGCGAGCTACGTCGCCGGGCCGTGGACCTACAAAGGCATCGCCGGGACGGCGTGGAACGCCAATCACATGGACCGCAACGTCATGGTGGGTGCGATCGCGCGCAGCGCCACTTCGGACTTCGACAGCCGCAGCCAGTCGCTCTACGCCGAGGCGAGCTACGACATCCAGCAGACAGGCTTCATGCTGCAGCCGCTCGCGGCGCTCTCCTACGTGCGCACCCAGACCGACGGCTACACCGAGACCGGCGCCGGGGCGCTCGATCTGCAGGTGTCGGAGCAAACCACGGAGTCGACGCGCACGCTCCTCGGGGCGAAGACGGTGCATGAACTCGGCAGGCTCAAGCTCGAGCCGCGCCTGCTGTGGGCGCACGAGTTCGGCAACGTCAACGCGCCCCTGAGTGCGAGCCTCGCGGCTGCGCCCGCCGCGGGCAGTTTCCAGGTATCGGGCGTGGCGCTCAAGCGCGACAGCGTGATCCTGGGCTTCGGCGTTTCGGGCGAACTGCGCAAGGGCATCAGCCTCTACGCCGATGCCCAGATGGAAACCAACTCGCGCCAGCGCAACACCGCACTCTTCCTCGGCCTGCGCGGGGTCTGGTAGGGACGTTCCACTAGGCGTCGAATAACGCCCGACCGCGCCGCGACAGGAAAAACACGCGCGCGCGTTCGGCGTTGTTGCCTTACGCCTGACTTGACGTTCGTGCTCGCTTCGACATACTCTACGGATCAGCAGGCACTCAGCGCGGCAGGTCCCTTGATAGCGTCCTGTCCGTCCATTCGTTCGGGGGCGGCGAGATGTTTCCGTCGCCAAAAACAAGAGCCAATGCAAGCCCCTGGGCAAAATTGAGAGGATAAGATGACGCTACCCTATCGCGGCCAATAGCCGCTGCCGGTCTGACCAACGCCAACGCCATCGAACCCCGAAATCCGGAGAACACCATGCGCCCACTGCGTTCACCTGCTGCTTCGCCGTCCCGCCCGAACCCCGGGCCGTCGAGATCAAACAAGTAAAAGGAAATTTACCCTATGCATCTTTTGAAAAACCAATATATCAGAGAGTTGATTGCCTTCTGCTTGGTATCCGAAGCGCTGTTCGCCAGCCCCGGGGCCATGGCCGCCGTTCAGAATTGGAGTGCGGGTACGGCCGACTGGTTTACGCTCGGAAATTGGGCTATTGGCGGTGTCCCCACAATCGCAACCAACGATACCACCAGTATCAACAACGGCGGCACTGCGCAGATTCTAAGCGGGGCTGCCACGACAAACAATTTGAATATCGGTAACGTTGGCGGTACCGGCACCATAACCATTCAAAACAATGGTTCAACGCTCACAGCGAACTTGATAAACGTTGGCAACAACAGTGGAACGGGCACGCTCAACATATTGGACGGCGGCGCGGTCACCGGCGGCAATCTGTCTATCGGCATCAACGACGCCACCGGAACGCTGAATATCGCCAACGGCGGGGTCCTTGCCGTGACGGGCGATATTCTGGTAGGCAACAGTGCGGTCGGTACGGCGACATTCAATATCGGCACCGGCGGAGCCGCCGGCGTGGTGAATGCGCCCAGGCTGACCAGCCTTGTTGGAACCAACGACGCTGTCAATTTCAACCATACCGATACGAATTATTATTTCACCAACGACGGTACGGCAGGAGGCGCCGCGGTCCTTATTACCGGGAATCTTGCCGTCAAGCAGATGGGTTCCGGCACGACGATTTTGTCCGGCACCAACACCTACGCTGGCGGCACCACCGTGAGCGCCGGCACGCTCGCCGGCACCACCACCTCCTTGCAAGGCACAATAACCAACAATGCCAATGTCACTTTTGATCAAACCACGAACGGCACCTATGCCGGCGTGATGAGCGGCACCGGCGCCCTGACCAAGAGCGGCGCCGGCACCGTCACGCTCTCGGGCGCGAACAACTACTCCGGCGGCACCACCGTGAGCGCGGGCACGCTCGCCGGCACGACGACGAGCCTGCAGGGTGCCATCGTCAACAACGCCACGGTGAACTTCGATCAGACGACGAACAGCACCTATGCCGGCGTGATGAGCGGCACGGGCGCGCTCACCAAAGCCGGCAGCGGCACGCTCACGCTCTCCGGCGCCAACAGCTATACCGGCGCGACGAACGTCAACGCCGGCACGCTGCAGGCAGGCGCGGCCAACACCTTCTCGTCGGCCAGCGCGATGACAGTCGCAACCGGCGCCACGCTCGATTTCAACGGCTTCGCGCAGTCTGTCGGTTCGATCGCGGGCGCGGGCACGGTGACCCTGGGCGGGGCCACCTTGACCGCGGGCGGCGACAACAGCAGCGCGACGCTCTCAGGCGCGATCGGCGGCAGCGGCGCGCTGATCAAGACCGGCACGGGTACGCTGACCCTGACAGGTGCGAACAACTACACCGGCGGCACCACGGTAAGCGCGGGTACGCTCGCGGGGACGACTACGAGCCTGCAGGGCGCGATCGTCAACAACGCCGCAGTCAGCTTCGATCAGACGACTAACGGCACCTACGCCGGCGCAATGAGCGGCTCCGGCGCCCTGGTCAAGACCGGCACGGGCACGCTGACCCTCACCGGCGCGAACAATTACTCCGGCGGCACCACCGTGAGCGCGGGCACGCTCGCGGGCACCACCACCAGCCTGCAGGGCGCGATCATCAACAACGCCACGGTGAATTTCGATCAAACTACGGACGGCAGCTACGCCGGGATCATGAGCGGCACGGGCGCACTCACCAAAGCCGGCACCGGCACCGTCACGCTTTCGGGTGCGAACAGCTACGCCGGTGGCACCACGGTAAGCGCAGGCACGCTCGCGGGCACGACAACGAGCCTGCAGGGCGCCATCGTCAACAATGCGACCGTGACCTTTGATCAAACCACGAGCGGCACCTACGCTGGTGCGATGAGCGGCACGGGCGCGCTCACCAAGGCCGGTACCGGCACGGTCACGCTCACGGGCGCGAACACCTACGCCGGCGGCACCACGGTCAGCGCGGGCACGCTCGCGGGCACGACCACCAGCCTGCAGGGCGCGATCGCGAACAATGCGACGGTGAGCTTCGATCAAACTACGAACGGTACGTACGCCGGCGAGATGAGCGGCACGGGCGCACTCACCAAAGCTGGCGCCGGCACCGTCACGCTCTCGGGTGCGAACAGCTACGCCGGCGGCACCACGGTAAGCGCCGGTACGCTCGCGGGCACGACCACCAGCCTGCAAGGCGCCATCGTCAACAATGCGACGGTGACATTCGATCAAACAGCGGACGGCAGCTACGCCGGGGTCATGAGCGGCACGGGCGCGCTCACCAAAGCCGGCACCGGCACCGTCACGCTCTCGGGCGCAAACACCTACGCCGGCGGCACCACGGTCAGCGCGGGCACGCTCGCGGGCACGACGACGAGTCTGCAGGGCGCCATCGTCAACAACGCCGCAGTTGCTTTCGATCAGGTCGCGGACGGCACCTACGCCGGAGTCATGAGCGGCAGCGGTACACTCGCGAAGAGCGGCGCGGGCATCCTGACCTTGTCCGGCACCAACACCTACACCGGCGCGACCGCCGTCAACGCGGGCACGCTCGCGGTGAACGGCTCGATCGATTCGCCCGTGACGGTGAATTCGGGCGGCGTGCTCGGCGGCAGCGGCACCATCAACAACACGGTCACCACCGCGAGCGGCGGCGTGTTCGCGCCGGGCAACTCCATCGGCACCATCACGGTCAACGGCAGCCTCGCGTTCAGCGCAGGCTCGATCTACCGCGTGGAAGTGGATGCGGCAGGCAACGCCGACCGTATCAACGTCACCGGGACGCCGGGCACGGCGACCATCGACGGCGGCACGGTGGACGTGCAGGCGGGCGCGGGCACCTACCAGGCGAACACGCAGTACACCATACTCGACGCCGCGGGCGGCGTCACCGGGACGTTCGCCGACGTGACTTCGAACCTCGCGTTTCTGACGCCCGCGCTCGCCTACGATGCGAACAGCGTGACCCTCGCGCTCGCGCGCAACGACCTGAGCTTTGCCAGTGCCGCGGCGACGCCGAACCAGGAGGCGGTCGCGACGGTGCTGCAGACAGCCAGCGCGGGCGCAACGGGCGATCTGGCGACGGTGGTGAACACGGTGACGGGCCTCTCAGCGCCGCAGGCGCAGGCGGCGTTCGATTCGATCGGCGGCGCCTCGCTCATCGCGCTGCGGCGCGCGGGCACGGCGTTCGCCGGCGGCTTCGGCCAGCAACTCAACCGCCGGCTCGGGCTCGTCGCATCAAGCGACGCGGCGCGGCAGACCGCCAGCTTCGGCTCACCGCTGCAGCTCGCGGCCAACGATTGGTTCGCCGATGCGCCGCCGGTGTACGCACAGGCGGGCGCCGGTGCAGCATCGGGCAGTTCGGGGCCGCAGGACGGGCGCGGCCTGTGGCTGCGCGCCTACGGCGCCGACAACCGCACCGACGGCGACGCCAACGCGGCAGGCGATACCTTGCGCAGCGGCGGGATCACGCTGGGCGCCGACACCGAAGTGCGCCGAGGCCTGGTGCTCGGGGTCGCGGCGACGACCGGCACCTCGCACCTCTCCTTCGACGGCATCTCCGACTCCGGCCGCTCGCGCGGCAACGCGCTCGGCGTCTACGCAAGCTACGTCGCCGGGCCGTGGACCTACAAAGGCATTGCCGGGACGGCGTGGAACGCCAACCATATGGACCGCAACGTCATGGTGGGCGCGATCGCGCGCAGCGCGACTTCAGACTTCGACAGCCGCAGCCAGTCGCTCTACGCCGAGGCGACCTACGACATCCAGCAGACAGGCTTCATGCTGCAGCCGCTCGCGGCGCTATCCTACGTGCGCACCAGGACCGAGGGCTACACCGAGACCGGCGCCGGCGCGCTCAACCTGCAGGTCGCCGCGCAGACGACGGAATCGACGCGCACGCTCCTCGGGGCGAAGACGGTGCATCAACTCGGCAGGCTCAAGCTCGAGCCGCGCCTGCTCTGGGCGCACGAGTTCGGCAATGTCAACGCGCCGATGAGCGCGAGCCTCGCAGGCGCGCCCGCCGCGGGAAGCTTCCAAGTGTCGGGCGTGGCGCTCAAGCGCGACAGCGTGATCCTGGGCTTCGGCGCCTCGGGCGAACTGCGCAAAGGCATCGACCTCTACGCCGACATTCAGTCGGAGACCAACTCGCGCCAGCACAACCTCGCGCTCTTCGTCGGACTGCGCGGCGTCTGGTAGGGACGCTCAGCGGACGTCGCTTAGGCGCCGCGCTTCTTCAGCGCCTCGAGCATCGGCGTGATCAGGTCCATCGGCACCGGGAACACGATGGTCGAGGCCTTGTCCCCGGCGATGTTGCTCAGGGTCTGCAGATAGCGCAACTGCATCGCCTCGGGCTGCCGCGCCATCACCTGCGCCGCCTGCAGCAGCTTCTCCGAAGCCTGCAGCTCACCTTCGGCATGAATCACCTTGGCGCGCCGCTCGCGCTCGGCCTCGGCCTGGCGCGCGATCGCGCGCACCATCGACTCGTTCAGGTCCACATGCTTGATTTCGACGTTGGATACCTTGATGCCCCAGGCGTCGGTCTGGGTGTCGAGCACCTTCTGGATGTCGAGGTTGAGCTTCTCGCGCTCGGCGAGCAGCGCATCGAGCTCGTGCTTGCCCAGCACCGCGCGCAGCGTCGTCTGAGCGAGCTGACTGGTCGCGCCGAGGAAGTCGACCACCTGGATGATCGCCTTTTGCGGGTCCATCACGCGGAAATACACCACCGCGTTCACCTTGACCGAGACGTTGTCGCGCGTGATCACGTCCTGCGGCGGCACGTCGAACACCACGGTGCGCAGGTCCACGCGCACCATCTGCTGTATCACCGGGATGAGGAAGATCAGCCCCGGTCCCTTCACGCTCCAGAAGCGCCCGAGCTGGAATACCACGCCGCGCTCGTACTCGCGCAGGATGCGCAGCGACGCCGCCAGCAGCGCCACGACGATAACGATGACACCCAAGCCGAAATTTAGCAGCATGATTCAATCTCCTTCGCTGGATTCGGGGACTACGTCGAGCAACAGATCGTGGATCGCGGCGACGCGAACGCGCTGGCCGGTCTTGAGCGGCATCGCCGCGCGTACGCGCCAGTTTTCGCTGTGCACGCGCGCCCAGCCTTCGCGCTCGAAATCTTCCAGTACAACGCCCGCCGCGCCGACGAGTTCCTCGCGCCCGCTTACCACCGGGCGGAAACGCGCCTTGAGCGCAGCGCCGATGATGAGAATCAGGAAGGCGGCGCTGGTCGCCGCGAGGCCGCCGATCAGCTCGTACGAAATGCCGTAGCCGGGAATGTCGGTGTCGATCAGGATCACCGAACCGATCACGAACGCGATCACCCCGCCGATGCCGAGCGAACCGAAGGCGGGAATGAAGGCCTCGGCAACCATGAAGGCGATGCCGAGCAGGATCAGCGCGAGCCCGGCATAGTTGACCGGCAGCATCTGGAAGGCGTAGAGCGCGATCACCGCGCAGATGACGCCGACGACGCCGGGCAGCACCATTCCCGGGTTGTAAAGCTCGAACAGGATGCCGTAGATGCCGAGCAGTATCAGGATATAGGCGATGCTCGGATCGGTGATGACCGAAAGGAAGCGCGTGCGCCAATCGGGCTCGAACGCGGTCGCCGTCACGCCCGCCGTGGCCAGCACCTGCTCCACGCCCCCGACCTTGACCTTGCGGCCGTCGAGCCGCTGCAACAGCTGCGGCACGTCGTCGGCGACGAGATCGATGACGTTCATCTTCAGCGCTTCGGCCGAGGACAGGCTCACCGCCTCGCGCACCGCGCGCTCCGCCCATTCGGCATTGCGCCCGCGCATTTGCGCGAGGCCACGGATATAGGCGGAAGCATCGTGCACCTGTTTGCGCGTCATCGCGCTGGTGAGACCGCTGCCCCCATTATCCTTTTCCGCTTTCTTTCCGGCCTTCTTGTCGGAATTCTCGACCGGCTTGTCTTTCTCCTCCGCCCCGCCGATCTGTACCGGCGTCGCCGCGCCAAGATTGGTGGCCGGCGCCATTGCCGCAATGTGGCTGGCATACAGAATATAGGTGCCGGCGCTGGCCGCGCGCGCGCCGGCCGGCGCGACGAATGCGGCGACCGGCATGGGCGCAGACAGTATGTCCTTGATGATGGCGCGCATCGAGGTGTCCAGCCCGCCCGGGGTGTCCATCTGCAGCACCAGCAGCTGCGCGCCTTCGGCGCGCGCATGTTCGATGCCGCGGTGCACGTAATCGGCGGTTGCCGGGCCGATCGCGCCGTTGATCGTGAGCAGCAGCACCGGCGCCGGCGCTGCCGCGAGCCACGCGGGCCAGAGTACAGCCACCAGGAGAAGAAATAGTCGGCGCATATGCAGCTCCGTTCATCCCACCCGTGTCTTGTACGCCTGACGCTGTGCCGTCAGGCGACCAGTCTAGGGGAGCACGAGGGAATTTGTCCCCTCGTATCGTAAGGTACTCTTGAACTATAGTTCTTTTTGGCGCATCCGGCAGCGCTTCCGGTAAACTGGCGTTCCTCCAATACTATTATCGCCCCCCGCCCCATGCGCGAACCCGCACCCAAGACCATTTATCTGAAGGACTACACCCCGCCGGCCTTCCTGATCTCGAGCATAGCGCTCGATGTCGATATCCGCGAAGACCACGCGCTGGTGAGCGCCAGCCTGGAGATCGCGAGAAATCCCAAGGCCGCCGACGCCAGCGCGCCGCTGGTGCTCGACGGCGATGAAATCGAGCTGGTATCGGTTGCGCTGGACGGCCGGACGCTGGCGCCGGGCGAATACCTGCTCAGCGCGGAGAGCCTCAGCATCGCCGCGGTGCCCGAGCGCTTCACGCTGGAAACGGTGTCGCGCATCCGCCCGCAGAAAAATACCCGGCTGGAGGGTCTGTACGCATCGAGCAACGGCTTTTTCACCCAGTGCGAAGCCGAGGGCTTTCGCCGCATCACCTGGTTCATCGACCGGCCCGATGTGATGGCGCGCTATACCAACACCATACACGCCGAGCGCGAACGCTATCCGGTGCTGCTCTCCAACGGTAATCTGGTCGCGGCGGGCGCAGAAGCGGGCGGACGGCATTTCGCAAAATGGGAGGATCCGTTTCCCAAGCCATCGTACCTTTTCGCCATGGTGGCGGCGAAGCTGGAGAAGCTCGAGGACAGCTTCGTCACCCGGTCCGGGCGCACGGCCAGGCTCGCAGTCTATGTCGAGGCGGGCAAGCTCGACCAGTGCGGTTTCGCCATGCGCTGCCTCAAAAGCGCGATGAAATGGGACGAGGACGTATTCGGCCTGGAACTCGACCTGGACGGCTACATGATCGTGGCCGTGAGCGACTTCAATTCCGGCGCGATGGAGAACAAGGGCCTCAATATTTTCAACACCAAGTACGTGCTCGCCCGACCCGACACCGCCACCGATATCGACTACCAGAACATCGATCGCGTGGTGGCGCACGAATATTTCCACAACTGGACCGGCGACCGTGTCACCTGCCGCGACTGGTTCCAGCTGTCGCTGAAGGAAGGCCTGACCGTGTTTCGCGACCAGGAGTATGGCGCCGACATGTATTCGCGCGTGGTGCAGCGCATAGCCGAAGTGCGCGGCCTGCGCGCGTCGCAGTTCCCTGAGGACGCGGGTCCGATGGCGCATCCGGTGCGCCCGGCCGCCTACATGGAAATCCGCAACTTCTACACCATGACGGTGTACGAGAAGGGCGCGGAAGTGGTGCGCATGCAGCACACGCTGCTGGGAGCCCAGGCGTTTCGCGCCGGCATGGACCTGTATTTCAAGCGTCATGACGGCCAGGCGGTGACCACCGACGATTTTGTGCAGGCGATGCAGGATGCCAGCGGCATCGACCTCGCCCAGTTCCGCCGCTGGTACGAGCAGGCGGGCACGCCGGTGGTCCAGGCGCAGGGCGAGTACGACGCGGCAGCCAAACGCTATACCCTCACGCTGCAGCAATCCTGCCCGCCCACGCCGGGCCAGGAGGTCAAGCTGCCGTTTCACATTCCGTTCGCGCTGGGGCTGGTCGGGCCGGACGGCGGCGACATGGCGCTGCAACTCGAGGGGGAAGCCCTATCTGAGAGGCAAACCGGCGAAATCACGCGCGTGCTCTCGCTCAGGCAGCCGCAGGAAAGCTTCGTGTTCGTCAACGTGCCGGCGCCGCCCGTGCCTTCGCTGCTGCGCAATTTCTCCGCGCCGGTGAACGTAAAATACGACTACAGCGAGGCCGAACTCACGCATTTGATGGCGCATGACGCAAACGCCTTCAACCGCTGGGAAGCGGGCCAGCGGCTGGCGCTGGCGCTGATCCTGCGCGGCATCGAAGCCCAGCGCGCGCAAAAGAACGACGCGGCCGCCGCAGCGACAACACCGCGGGCCTTCATCGCAGCCTTTGCGCGCGTGCTCGCCGACGCGCCGCGCGATCCCGCGTTCGGCGCCGAAGCGCTGGCGCTGCCCTCTGAGATCTACATCGCCGAGCAGCTGGCCGAGGTCGATCCGGACGCCATACACGCGGTGCGAAATGCGCTGCGCCGCGACCTGGCGCGCGCGCTGCGCGGCGAGTTGCTCGCCACGTATCAGGCGCACGCCGTGCCCGGGCCGTACACGCCGGATGCGCAGGCAGCGGGCAAGCGCTCGCTGCGCAACCTTTGCCTCGGCTATCTGATGGAACTCGACGACGCCGAGGCGCATGCGCTCGCCCTCGGCCAGTTCGACCGCGCCGACAACATGACCGACGCCATGGCAGCGCTCGCAGCGCTCGCCAATTGCGACTGCGCCGAGCGCGCGCCGACGCTGAACGCCTTCTATGCCAAGTGGAAGCACGAGCCGCTGGTGGTCGACAAGTGGCTGGCGGTGCAGGCGGGCTCGCGCCTGCCCGGCACGCTGGCCGAAGTGAGGAAGCTGCTTGCGCACCCGGCGTTCGATATTCACAACCCGAACAAGGTCTATGCGCTGATTCGCAGCTTCTGCAGCAACCACGTGCGCTTTCACGCCGCCGACGGCGGCGGCTACGCATTCCTCGCCGAGCAGGTGATCGCGATCGACGCCTTCAACCCGCAGGTCGCCGCGCGCATGGCGCGCGCTTTCGATCGCTGGCGCAAATTCGACGCCGGACGCAGGCAGCAAGCCAGCGCCGCGCTCGAGCGCATCCGCGATTCAAAAGGGCTGTCGAAGGACGTGGCCGAGATCGTGAGCAAGGCGCTGGCCTAGGAGGGATCTCTAACAATTGTCATTCCGAGGCCGAAGGGCGAGGAATCTGCTTCTTGCACTCGAGGACAAGGAGATTCCTCGCGTTGCTCGGAATGACAGAACCGGGATGGTTGGCAGGGTGTTGAAAAAGGGGGGCGACGCCCCCTTTTAGATCCCCCAAGTCAGGGCTATTGAAAAACGCTTCCGTCTCAGGGAAGCGTTTTGCAGCAGCCTGTCAGCGTGTCTTTAACGGATTTGCGCGACCTTCTTCTGCACCCGCTGATCGAAGCGCTCCAGTGTCACCACCACGCGCTCATGCGTGCCGTCGCCGATCAGTTCGACCGCATCGGCGGCGGAAACGCGGAAAGTCAGCAGCCGCCCGTCGATCTTGATCAGTTCGGCTTCTGCGCTGACGCGCATGCCCACCGGGGTCGCCGCGTAGTGGCGCACGTCCAAATGGGTGCCCAGGCTCTGCTGCCCCGGCGGCAACAGATGCTCCACCGCGGCCAGCGCCGCCGCCTCGATCAGATTGATCATTACCGGCGTCGCCAGCACATGCACGCGGCCGCTGCCTACTTTCGGAGCGGTGTGCTGTTCACCCACGACCAGTTCGGCCAAGCCCTTCAGGCCGATAGTCAGTCCGGCAATGTCACCCATGCTGTTCTCCCGTATCAATTGATCAATATTAGTCGAAGCGTAGCAGGACATCCTTGACCGCGGGCAAGGCTGGCCACGATTTGCGCCGGGGCGTCGACCCTTCCCCCGCCGGCAGTGGCTACAAGCTGCGACCGTTGCGCTACCATGGCGGGGGATGCAACCGTGCCGGCAACGGCAAAACACGAGAGGAAACGTCTATGCAGTCTTACTGGATTCAAGCCAGCGCCGGGCAGACCACACTGGAGCGACGCGAAACGCCCCAGCCCGAGCCCGGTCCCGGGCAGCTGCTGGTGCGCATGCACGCCGCCGGCCTCAACCGCGGCGAGTTCATCGCCGGCCACGGCCTGACCAAGCCGGGCGCGGCCAAACCCGCAGGCGGTGAAGGCGCGGGCGAGGTCGTCAAGCTCGGCACAGGCGTCGCCGGCTTCACGCCGGGTATGCGCGTCATGGGGCGCTGCCCCGGGGCGTTCGCCGAATATGCGCTGATGGATGCGCGCGAGGCCGTGCCGATTCCCGAGCGCCTGTCATGGGAGGAGGCCGCCGGCATCCCGCTTACCTTCATGGTGGTACACGACATGCTGGTAGCCCAGGGAAAGCTCGTTGCCGGCGAATGGCTGCTGGTGACCGGTATCTCCTCCGGCGTCGGCGTCGCCGCGCTGCAGACGGCGAAAGCGCTGGGCGCGAAAGTGATCGGCACTTCGGGCTCCGACGACAAGTTGGCGCAGCTGAAAGCGCTCGGGCTGGACCTGGGCATACGCACGCGCATCGGCGACTTCTGCGATACAGTGATGCAGGCCACCGACGGCAAGGGCGCGAACCTCGTGGTCAACAACGTCGGCGGCTCGGTGTTCGCCGAGTGCGTACGCGCGCTCGCCTTCCAGGGCCGGCTCGCCACCGTGGGCTATCTCGACGGGGTGCTCAAGGCGGAAATCGACATCGAAGCGCTGCACGCGAAGCGCCTGGTGCTGTTCGGCGTCTCCAACAAGCTGCGCAGCGCCGAACAGCGCGCCGAATCCGCACGCGGCTTTGTCGCCGACATCCTCCCGGCCATCGCCGACGGCCGCATCCGGCCGCTGATAGACCGGACGTACGCGTTTGACGAGCTGCCGGCGGCGAAAGCGTACATGGAATCGAACGCGCATCTGGGCAAGATCGTGATACGGATGCAACCGGGCTGAAGCGCGCCATCATTCAACTGAACCGCTGAAGTTGCGGCAAAAACGACGCGATCCTGCGCGGCGTCAAGGAATTTTTTCCGGATGTGCCCATGCAATTGACGGGTGCGAAGCCGCACATACGCGGTTGCGAATATTCCTGCTTGCCCGGCGCAACTGCTTCCGAAAAAAAGTTTCAAGCAATTTCAATACACTGCACACCGGCGACCCGCGCGCGCCGGATTTTCAGTTGATTCCGGTAACAAGGTCGGGTAGCCTTGCGGACGAATCCCGCTGTCCCTTGACGCAAAAAAACGCGATTGGGACGTGGTCGCGGGCCGGGAGAAAAATTCGAATGGCCAAAACCCTACGCGTGCTGATCGTCGACGACTCCGCCGACGATGCCGAGCTTTTGGTAAACGCGTTGCGCCATAGCGGCTACGAGCTGGCCTGGGCGGTGACTGACACTGCCGAATCGATGCGCGCCGCGCTGGCGCGCCAGGACTGGGATGTAATCACCTCCGACCATGCCATGCCTCAGTTCAGCGCGCCCGCGGCACTGTCGCTGGCCAAGGAGATGCGACCGGACCTGCCCTTCATCATCGTCTCCGGAGAGATCGATCTCGATCTGGCGGTTTCGCTGCTTCGAGCGGGGGCGCAGGACTATATCCAGAAGCGCAATCTGGCCGAGGTGGTTCCGGCGATCGAACGCGGAATGCGCGCGGCGCAGGCGCGGCGTGACCGCGCGGCAGCCCGACGGGCGTTGGAAAAGTCTGAAATTCGCTACCGGCGGATTTTCGAGGCGGCCAAGGACGGAATTTTGATCCTGGAAGCCGAGACCGGACGAATCATCGACGCGAACCCGTTCCTGATGGACATGCTGGGCTACTCAAAGCAGGAGTTCTTGCACAAGACATTGTGGGAACTCTGTGCGCCCGCGGAAACGGAGGCTGTGAAAGCCGCGGTCGCGGCGTTGCAGGGCAACGGTTACGCCCACTATGAGGACCTGCCGCTTGAGACGAGCGACGGACGACGGCTGGACGCGGAATTCGTCGGCAGCGTCTATCTTGCCGACAACACCAAGTTGATCCAATGCAACATCCGCAACCTGGAGCAATTTGAGGATTTCCACGAACTGCCGAACCGGATGCTGTTCCAGCATCGCCTGGGCCAGGCGATCAGCCTGGCGAAGCGCAATCGCTATAAACTGTCATTGCTCTACCTCGATCTCGATAATTTCGAAATCGTAAACGACACCCTGGGACGCGGCGCCGGCGACGAGATTCTGATGGGCGCCGCCAATCGAATCCTGCAGCGGGTGCGCGTATCCGATACGGTAGGGCGCATCAAGAAAGGCGAGCTTGCCGTCCTCCTGCCCAGGATCGAGAACCCCGAGGATGCGGCAACCGTGGCGAAGAAGATCATCGATGCCTTGTTCGCGAGTTTCCAGTTGAGCGGCGACAAGCAGCAGGAAGTTCGAATCGGGGCGAATATCGGCATCGCGATCTTCCCAACGGACGGCCCGGACACGGATGCCCTGCTGAAGGTGGCGAACAGCGCCAGCCACAAGGCGAAGCAGCTGGGCAGCAGCTATAGCTTCCGCGCGACTTAAAGTCTATATTCAAAACCCCCAGGGGGATTTCCTTCGGGCGCCTCCCCTCATGTTCCCCCAACGGGCGCGATGCCCGACTGAGAGTTAGCGGCGAATGTATGGCAGAATTCGCCTCTGACCAAAAGGGGCGGAAAGCATGCGCATCGGCATCATCGGCGGCGGCGTCATCGCGCGCCTGTTTCTCGAACATATCGCGCGCGGCGACATGGGCGAAGCCCGGGTGGTCGCGATCCAGGGCCGCAGCGACGCATCGCGCGGCAAGCCCCTGGCCGAACAGTACGGCGTGCCTTTCGTCACCAGCTTGGAGGGGCTGCTCGCCGAGCGACCGGAAGTGGTGATCGAAGCCGCCTCGCACGACGCAGTACGGGAGTTTGCGCGGCCCCTGCTGAAGCAGGGTATCCCGGTGATCATCCTCTCCGGCGGCGCACTCTGCGACGACGCCTTGCGTGCGCGGCTGGAAGCCACTGCGGCGAAATACAAGGCCCTGCTCTACGTGCCTTCCGGCGGCATCGGCGGCCTCGATGCACTCAAGGCAGCATGCGTGGCCGGCGCAGATTCGGTCGAGATAGCCGTGACCAAGCCACCCGCCGCCTGGAAAGGCATACCTTATGTTCAGAACCTAAATCTCGATCTCGACCACCTAACAGGACCGGTGACCTTGTTCGAGGGCACGGCGCGCGCCGGCGTGCCGCATTTTCCCGCCAACGTGAACATCGCCGCAGCGCTCGCCATGGCCGGCATCGGCTTCGACCGCACGCAACTGAAGGTGGTGGCGGACCCGGCCCTGGTTTACAACACCCATTACATCAACATCCGCGGCAAGACGGGCGCGATCAGCATCAAGTTCGAGAGCGTTCCCTTCCCCGACAACCCCAAGACCGCGATGCTCGCCTGCTACAGCGCGCTCGCCGCGTTCAAGCAGTTCAACTCTCCGGTGCGCTATGGCACTTAGGATGTATAAGAATACGCGGGGATATTTCCCCTCGTGCCCGCCTAACTCGGCCCGCAATAAAAGAAGTTTTGTTACGGCTTATTAAGATGAATAACGCAGAACTCATCGTCCGCACCTTGAAATCGGCCGGCATCCAGCACGGCTTCGGCGTACCCAGCGGCAACGTGCTGCCGCTGATGGATGCAATGCGCGCGGGCGGCATAGCCTTCGTGCTGACCGCGCATGAGGGGTCCGCAGCATTCGCCGCGGATGTCACAGGCAGAATGACGGGCGTGCCGGGTCTATGCATCGCCACGCTCGGCCCCGGCGCGACCAACCTCACCACGGGCGTAGGCAGCGCCTGGCTCGACCGCTCGCCTCTGATCGCGATTACCTGCAATCTGAATGAGGCGCAGCTCGGCCGCCGCCTGCAGATGTGGATAGACCATCACGCGCTGTTCAAGCCGATCACCAAGGCGACGCTGCGCCTGCGCCCGGGCCAAATTGTCGCCACGCTGACGCAGGCGCTCGAGCTCGCCCTGTCCGAGCCGCAGGGCCCGGTGCATCTGGATCTGCCCGAGGACGTTGCGCTCGCGCAAGCCACCGAGACGCTCGCGCAAGCCACTGAGGCGCTGGCGACAACCACTGAGGCGGTCGCGCCCTTGGCGCATGCAGCCGAGACATCCATAGCGCAAGCCGGCGCATTGCTGCGCGCCGCGAAGCGGCCGGTGGCCGTGATCGGCGCGAGCGCCATGCGCATGCACGAGCCGCAGGCGCTGCGCGCTTTCGTCGAGCGGCACGGCATGCCGTTCGCGACGACCATGATGGCCAAGGGCCTGATAGACGAGGACCATCCCTTGTCGCTGGGCTGCATCGAGCGCGCCATGCGCAAGCTGCAGCGCGCCCTGATCGCGAGCGCCGACCTGGTGGTCGGACTGGGCTATGACACCATCGAGGTGGAGTACGAGGCGTGGGTGGGCAAGGTGCCGGTGCTGCACGTCGATATCGAGCGCGCCGACGTCGACGCCAGCGTGCGCATCGCGCACGAAGTGGTGGGCGACCTCGACAATGCAGTCGCGCGGCTGGCGGCGCTGCCGGCGGCGAAGAACGACTGGCCCGCAGACGCCGCACACCGGCATCGCGACGCATTCCAGAAGGCACTGCGCCCGCCCGCGGACGGCTTCGCCGTGTATCAGGCGATCGACGTCGTACGCAAGGTCCTGCCGCGCGAGGGCGTGCTCGCTTTCGACATCGGCGCGCATACCCATCAGATCGGCAGCCAGTGGCCGGCATACGCGCCGCGCACCTTCCTCAATACCAACGGCTGGTCGTCGATGGGCTTCGGCATTCCGGCGGCGCTCGCCGCCAAACTCGCGCGCCCGGACCTGCCTGTAGTATGCGTGCTCGGCGACGGCTGTTTCCAGATGAGCTGCGGCGAAGTGGCGGTCGCGCTGCGCGAGCGTCTGGCGATCCCGTTCGTCGTGCTCGACGACCGCTGGCTGTCGCTGATCAAGGTGAAGCAGGAGCGGCGCCACCTGCCCTACTACGGCACCGAGCTGTCGCCGGACAAACCTCCGTCTCCTCCTGCGCACTACTTCGGCGTGCCTGCAGTCGGTGTGGACAGCGCAGCAGAGCTGGAGCGCGAGCTGCGCAAGGCGTTCGCAGCGGACGGTCCGACCGTCATCGAAGCGCTGGTCGATGCCGCGCATTACTCGCAAACGGTGTTCGATTAGGATTGCGGCCGGAATTTCTCCCGCCGGCTAGCCGCGAATCAACTCCTGCGACATCTCGCGCGGTTTCGCGCTCTGGATCTTGGTCGCATTGGCGCCGGGTGTCATCGGAAACGCTGCCTGCAGTCGCCCTGCCGCTGCCGGCGCCTGTGCCACCGCCGAGAAAGTGCTGGTAGACTTAAAGGCCATTTTAGAATTAATGAAATAGCCTCCGCTTTAGCGGAGCATGAGGGGATGTGTCCCCTCATCTTGAAAGGGGCTCTTAATCCGCCGCGCTCAGGAGAGCGGCGGTTTTCGGAGCGCCAACCAAGTGCTACTCGACGGCCGGTCCGAATGAGGTGTAGGCTGAATCGTCGTGCATGAACGGGGGCATCCAAAATGGCGACATTTCCAGTTCGCAACGCTAGCTGCCGTCAACAGCAGACGGCCTACGAATCACGATGGCATATCCCACTTCGCGTTGCTTTGGTCGCCGCGGTTAAACGTGCTGGTCGTGCAAAGGCAATCAAGTTCGCGATTGATGTAGGCAGCGACCTGATCTCCGGCACGGCCACCGCGACAGTGCCGGCGATGCTTGCGCTGACGCTCGGGTCCGCGCCGAGTTTCGCTTTGGCGCAGACCGATGAATGCCCCGCGCGCCCGGCATTCGCGGCGGGCGACGAAGCTGCACAGCACGCGTGGAAGCGCGTCTCCGATCGCGAGCGGATTTGCGTTTACTCGCGCCAATCGCCTGCATCGAGCATCCACGAAGTGATGGCGATAGCCGCGATCTCTGCCGCGCCCGGCCGCGTATTCGAGGTGATTTCGGATTACGCACACTACCCCGCATTCATGCCTTACGTCACGGCTAGCAAAGTGCTGAAGAAGGAACAGGGCGCGCAATGGGTCTTTCAGCAACTGGCCTTTCCGTTTCCGCTGAGTGATCGCTACTACACTATTCGCTTGGATGCAGACACGAGCCTTGCGCCCAGCAACGTCTATCGCGTCACCTGGAGGCTCGTCAAAAGCGGCGAGCCATTCCAGCAGGGCAAGGGCGAGCCGACATTGGCCAATATAGGATTCTGGGATTTGCGCCCGCTGGCGGGCGAGGACGCGACGCAAGTCACGTACTTCATTCACACGGACCCGGGCGGAGCCTTGCCGGCTTTCGCCGTCAATATGGCCAATAGCGTTGCGGTGCCTCTGGTGATTGAGAAGGTTCGGGCTCGGGTGGCGGCCAGCCGTGCCGACGCAACCGGCGAGCGCCACTGATGTCTCCGCGCGCGCCCCTCCTGGTGTTCGTCTCCGGACTCGGCGGATTTGACCGGATACGCGTCCCCGGCGGATCCATCAACTATTATCGAGGTCTCGAAGACTTGTTGCGGCAGCAGGACGTCGCTGCATTTTTTCCGCCCCAACGCCCCTTCGCGAATGTTGCGGAGCGCGCCGAGTTTCTGGCTCGCAGTCTTTCAGGGCTTCCGCATGACCGGATTGTTTTCATCGCGCACAGCATGGGCGGGCTCGATTGCCGCTTTTTCATGCATCACCTGGACACCGACCGGCGCGCACGAACGCTTGTCACGATCGCTACTCCGCACCGAGGGACCCCGATTGCCCGCTCTTTCCTGGAATCCCGGGGACCGGTGCAATGGCTGGGCCGTACCGTGATGCGCGCCGCATTGGAAGACCTGACCGAAGAAGCATGTGAACGCTTCAACAACCATGTGCCGGATCGAACAGATGCGCAATATCTTTCGTACGCAGCCGTCCGCCCCATCGAAGAAACAGTGCGCGCCTTCCGCCCCTGGACCCGTCTGATCGCGCAAAGTGCCGGGGAAAACGACAGCCAGGTGCCGCTGTCATCGGCAATATGGGGCACGTTCAAAGCGGTGGTGCGCGCCGATCACTTCGAACTCGCAGGCTGGAGCTTCGGCCTCCCCAACAAGCGATTCCAGCGCCCTTTCGATCATCTCGCGTTTTACCGCCGCGTGCTCGACGACCTTTCGTTACATTCTCAACGCCTGGCGGAAGGGCACGCTGACAGCGCGGGCCGCGATCCGCCTTGCAAGCCGGTCTGAAGCGGTTGCAGTTGCGCCCGATGTCTTGAATCAGGTCGAATTGGAGCAGGCCATGACAATGGAACGTCGCAAATCAAATCCGTACCGGAACGCCTTATGGATCACCTGGGCGACAGGACTGCTTCTCGCCGTTCCGCAGAGCCTCTTCGCCGGGGACCTGGCAACGAATGCAATGTGGCCCGGATGTGCAGAACTCGGCGCGCTTTCGCCCCTCGGATGGTTTGATCGCACGTTCCTCGCCTACAACGTTCTGCTGGTCTTGATCGCAACCCTCGCTGTGCCCGGCATTACGTATTTCTACGTGACCCACAGGAAGAAGGAGAAGCTTCGCCGGCTCAGGAACGATCTTAACGAGAAACGCTGGAAAGAGAATGAAAATGCCATACTGAAGCACGTCGCGAACCAGTTCAGGATGCGCAATTACCTTGGAAGCCTGCTTACCCTCACCTTGATCGTCCTGCTCGGCGCGTCCATCATCCTCTTGCTGAAACCCGTGGCAAGCCAGGGGCCGGCTTACGGTTGCGGCGTGGAATACGGGATCGGCGCCAACACCCTGCTGCTTGGGCCCTACCTCGAACTGTTCGGGACGGATTCCGCGGCCTATTACCATCATTTGCTGATCAGCCTTACCGCGTTCCAGTTCGGCTTCCTCGGCGCCTACGTCTATCTCATCGGCGACGTGGTGAGAAGCTACTTCACCATGGATCTCTCACCCCGGACTTTTGTCGCCAGCTCCGTACGCATCATGACCGGAAGCCTGGTGGCGCTGGTGATCTCGTTTGTCACGGCGCACTCCTCGATCGCATTTTATACAGCGCTGCCGGCAATCGCTTTCTTCCTCGGATATTTTCCCGAAACCGCCCTCGTATACCTGGAAAAGTTTGTATTGAAGATGCTTGGCATGGCCACGGAAAAGCCGCGCGCGATCCCCTTGTCGAAGCTCCCCGGCATGAGCTATTTTCACGAAACGCGGCTTATCCGCGAAGGCTACGACAATGTCGAGAACCTGGTCAATGCGCGACCGCTCGACCTGGTTCTCGCGACAGGATTCTCGTACCGGCAGATGCGCCAATGGATCGCGCAGGCGTGGCTCTGCGCTCATCTGGGTGAGCAGGACTACGACGATTTCTCCAAGTGCACGGGCATCACCAGCGCCGACGAGCTTGCGCAGTTTATCGATCCGGCGGCGCCGAACCGCCCCGCCGACCCGCAGGAGCAATTAAGCGCCGCCACCCAAGGCCGGTATCCGCAGAAGATTTCGGTTTTGTGCTCCCTCGTGGGCGCATGGAGAGAACGCGCGGATCGAGGATTGATCGCCTGAGCCCGCAACGGTATTCAGGCAACAGTCGCTCAAGGCTGCCGCGCAACTAGCGGGTGGCGGCCGCACCCAAACACCGGTACAGTTCGCGCTCGCCTCCAAAGCAACAACGGTTGCCTGGCGTTAGTTGATCGATGTGAACAGCAACCATGCGAACAGCCGATCTCACCCGCTTGATCCTCCTTGCCGCCATCTGGGGCGGCTCGTTCCTGTTCGTGCGCATGGCGGTGGGCGCGATCGGACCGCTATGGCTGACCGAGTTGCGCGTGGGCATTGCCGCCGTCGCGATGCTGATCTATGCGCGCGCGTCAGGCTTCGAACTGAACTTGAAACAGAACTGGCGGCCCTACCTGGTGCTGGGCGTGCTCAACACTGCGCTGCCCTGGGCGCTGTATGCCTGGTCGGGCAAGCACATCGGCGCTTCCTACATGGCGATACTCAACGCCGCCGCGCCCTGGTTCGCCGCCATCTGCGGCGCGATCTGGCTGGGCGAACGCATGACTTGGCGCAAGAGCGTCGGCCTCGCGCTGGGCATGTGCGGCGTGGCGCTGCTGGTGGGTTTCGGTCCGATCGCGGTGAGCGCCGAGGTGCTGCTGGCGGTGTTCGCCTGCATCAGTGCCACCGCCTGCTATGCACTCGCCGGGGTGTACGTCAAAATGCGCGCCGGCCGCCTAGCTCCGCGCGCGCTGACGGTAGGCAGCCTAATTGCGGCGACCATCGTCGTCCTGCCCTTTGTGCCGGCGCCGCCGCCTGCAGCCGCCTTCAGCTGGCAGGTTACGGTCGCAGTGCTCGGGATTTCACTCCTGTGCAGCGCAGCGGCGTATTTGATTTACTTCCGCCTGATAGCCAGCATCGGGCCGACGCGAACCTTCACCGTGACTTTCTTGATTCCTGTATTCGGCACGCTGTGGGGCGCGCTGTTCCTCGGCGAACCGGTAGGTCTGAGCACGCTCGCCGGAGGCGCGGTAATCATCGCCGCCACGGCCATGGTGCTGGAACTTGGCAAGCGGCGAGGGCCGGCGTAGGGCGCAAATAGCGAATCCATCCCACGGGACACTCCCGTCAAGCGGGATCGAGACCCTCGGTCCTATTGCGCGGTCTATCGGTTGTCCAGTCGCCATACGCCACGCCATTGCGCCCTGCGCGCTGTGGGACCCCAGAAACGCGCTCGGCCTTTACAATACGCCATGCAAAATTCCCGGCGCCGCTGGTTCGATTCCCTGCTCGCCTGGTATTTCGTGTGTGTCTGGGGTTCGGGCTACATCGCCACCAAGGTCGGCCTGCAGTACGCCGCGCCCTTCACCTTCCTCACGCTGCGTTACGCTTTCGGACTGGCCTGCCTGATCCCGCTGGTGCTGCTGCTGCGCCCGCGCTGGCCGGCGTCGCGCATCGAGTTCGCACACATCCTGGTGGCGGGCGTACTGATGCATGCGGCCAACCTCGGCGGCAGCCATTATGCGCAATACCTGGGCATGAGCGCCGGCGTCACCGCGCTGATCCTTGCGGTGCAGCCGCTGCTGACCGCGCTTGTCGCCTCGCGCTGGATGCACCAGCGCCTCGCGCCGCGCCAGTGGCTGGGCGTGGCACTGGGACTTGCCGGTGTGGCGCTGGTCGTCTGGCACAAGATCGACATCCGCGCCGTCGGCTGGGCCAGCCTGTTGGCGGTGGGCTTTTCGCTGGTGGCGATCACCACGGGCACGCTGTACCAGCGCGTGTTCTGCCCGCGCGTTGATCTCAACGGCGCGGCGCTGCTGCAGTTCGCGGTTTCGCTCGCCGTGGTGGCGCCGCTTGCCTGGGCGGTGGAAGGCATGCAGGTGCGCTGGGCCTGGCAGCTGTTCGCCGCGATCGCCTTTCTGGTGATACTCGCCTCGATCCTGGCGGTCAATGCGCTGCATACGCTGATGCGCCACGGCGAAGCGACGCGCGTCACCAGCCTGATGTACCTGACGCCGATTATCGCGGTGGTGCTGGAGCTGCTGATGTTCGGCGTGAAGCCCACGCCGCTGAGCCTGGTCGGCATCGGCGTCACCTGCCTGGGCGTGGCGATGGTGACCTGGCAAAGAACCCGCCCGGCGGCGAGGGCCTGACATGCGCCTGTGGCATCTGGTCGTACTCACCATCCTTACCCACGCCGCATTCATCGGCAGCCGCATGCTGGTGTCGCTGTACGCGATCCATCTGCACGCCTCGACTTTCACGGTGGGCGTGTTGATGTCCTTCTATGCGCTGCTGCCGATGCTGTTCGCGGTGAGCGCGGGCCGCCTGGTCGACCGTATCGGCGCGCGCTGGCCCATGTTCGGCGCGAGCGTGGCGGTGGCCCTGGGTACGCTGCTGTCTTTCATCTGGCCGCGCCTGGAAATGCTGTACGTCTCGGCCACGCTGATCGGCGCCGGCTTCATGATGGTTCACGTCTCGGTCAGCCAGGTGGTGGGCAAGATCGGCCGCGCGGAGGACCGTGCCGCCAATTTCAGCTGGCTGGCAATGGGGTTTTCGATTTCGGGTTCGATCGGACCGCTGGTGACCGGGTTCGCCATTGACTCGATCGGGCACGTTCACACTTTCCTGCTGCTGTTTCTGTTCCCGCTGGTGCCGATAATCGTGCTGTGGCTGAACCGGCCGGCACTGCCGCGAGCAGAAGAGCGCCGGGTGGATGCCGGCGAAGGCCGCGTAATGGATCTGCTGCGCAACCGCGCGCTGCGCCGTGTGTTCATCGCCAGCGGCCTCTTGAACATGGCCTGGGATATGTACATTTTCGTCATGCCGATTTACGGCTCGCGCATCGGCCTGTCGGCGTCGACCATAGGCATCGTGATGGGCAGTTTCGCCTTCGCCACCTTCACCGTGCGCCTGCTGCTGCCGCTGTTGATTCGGCGCGTCCGGCCCTGGCACGTCATTACTGCCGCTTTGCTGATCTCCGCCGCAGTCTACTGCCTGTTTCCGCTGCTGGTAAGCGTGCCGCTGCTGGTCGCGCTGTCCTGCGCCCTCGGGCTCGGCCTGGGCTGCTCCCAGCCGATGGTGATGACGCTGCTCTACAACACTTCGCCGCCCGGCCGCCAGGGCGAGGCGCTGGGGGTGCGCACGACGGTCATGAACGCCAGCCACGCCATGCTGCCGCTCGCGTTCGGCGGCCTGAGCGCGGCACTCGGCATGTTCCCGGTATTCTGGGCCATGGCAGTGCTGCTCGGCGCGGGCGCCTATCTGGTCAACCGGCGGCGCGATCGTGAATAGAACAGGCGCTAGAGCGAATCGAGCCAGAAGCCCAGCCCCTGGGCGTTGAGCTCGACGTCGTTGGAATAGATATCGAGAATGCGATCGTCCGGCAGGCGCGAACCCCAGCGCCGCGCTTCTTCGAGAACAATGCGCTTCACGCCCCCGCGCAGCCGCTCGGCCCGCGCCGCACCGGCATTCTTCTCGCGCAAGCCGAGTTCGGCATGCGCGTCCACAAGGCGGTGCAGCACCTCGCCCTTGGCCGGTATGTCGCGGATCTGGCTGTAGTGGGTGACGTATACGGCCTCCGGTTTCGCAGCAAGAATGAGATCGATGGAACGGTGGTAAGGCGCCGGATCGAACTGCGTCGGGCTGGAGGTCGGAACGATGAACTGTCGGCCGTCCTGATCCATTTCTCGATAGGACAGGCCGAACACATCGCCCGCGAAGACGTGCCCGGATTTTCCATCGAGGATGGCGACATGGTGGCGCGCGTGCCCCGGGGTATCCAGGAACTGCAATTCGCGCCCGGCGAGCCGGATCGAGGCTGCGTGCGGCGTCTCCAGGATGCGCCCGGCCGGCACCGGCAGGATGTCGCCGTACATGCGCCGCGTAGCCTCTTCGCCGTAGACGGCGACGGTGCCCGCGATCAGCCGCGCCGGGTCGGCCATGTGGCGGGCGCCGCGCGGATGCACGGTGAGCATGGCGTTGGGAAACTCGCGCATGAACAAGCCCGCGCCGCCGGCATGATCGAGGTGGATGTGAGTGAGGATGACGTAGTCAACCTGCTCCGGCCGTAAGCCCTTCTCGCGCATCGCCGCCAGCACCAGTGGCACCGAGTGGTTGGTGCCGGTGTCGATGATGGCGGCGCGATCGCCTTCGACCATCAGGTGGATGGCGTCGAGCATGGGCCGGTGGTAGCCCGAGTCGATGGCGCTGATGCCGTACTCGTAATCGATGACCTGGGGCATGGTGGCAAGTCGGTAGCGGCGATCGGCGCATTCTACATTGGCCCGACATCGGCGCGCGCCATACGGGCGAGGTAAAATGAGGCACACAGATGATCCAGGACACATTCGAATTCATGGGTATCTCCGACATACGTCAGGAGTACGTAAGCGCCGAGCTCGTCGAAAGCGACGCCGCGGCGGACCCGTTCCGGCAGTTCGCGCGCTGGTTCGACGATGCGCTGCGGGCCGAACTGCCTTTGCCCAATGCCATGACGCTCGCCACCGCGGACGCGAACGGCAGGCCGTCGGCGCGCGTCGTCCTGCTCAAGGGCGCGGATGCGGATGGCTTCGTCTTCTATACAAATTACGAAAGCCGCAAGGCGCGCGAACTCGCGGTCAATCCCTACGCCAGCCTGGTGTTTCTGTGGACGCCGATGGAGCGCCAGGTGCGCATCGAGGGCGCGGTCGAAAAAGTATCGGCCGAGGAATCGGACGAATACTTCGACACTCGCCCTCTGGGCAGCCGCCTGGGCGCCTGGGCGTCTCCGCAAAGCATGCCGCTGCCGAGCCGGCTAACGCTGGCTTCGAAGGTCGCCGCTATCATGCTACGCTACGGCACGGCTCCGCCACGGCCGCCGCACTGGGGAGGTTACCGGGTGCGGCCGGATGCAATCGAGTTCTGGCAGGGCCGTCCCGACCGTTTGCATGACCGGCTGCGCTATGTAAGACAAGACGCGGGTTGGAGAATTGAGCGTCTCGCGCCATAGCAACACCCACGTTACATTTGCCCCGAAGGAGTAAGCATGTCCGAAACCGTAAAATACCTGCTCGACGAGACCCACATCCCGAAGTACTGGTACAACCTCGCCGCCGACCTGCCGGCGGCGGCGCCGCCGGTGCTGCATCCGGGCACGATGCAGCCGGTGGGTCCTGACGATCTGGCGCCGCTATTCCCGATGGAATTGATCATGCAGGAAGTGGCGACCGAGCGCGAAATTCCGATCCCCGAACCGGTGCGCGAGGTGTATCGCCAATGGCGTCCGTCGCCGCTGTTCCGCGCTCGCCGCCTGGAGAAAGTGCTGCAGACGCCGGCCAAGATCTATTACAAGTACGAGGGCGTGAGCCCGGCCGGCAGCCACAAGCCCAATACCGCGGTGCCGCAGGCCTTCTACAACAAGCAGGCCGGCGTCAAACGCCTGGTCACCGAGACCGGCGCCGGCCAGTGGGGCTCGTCGCTCGCCTTCGCCGGCGCGCTGTTCGGCCTGGAGGTGAAGGTGTTCATGGTGCGTGTGTCCTACAACCAGAAGCCTTACCGCCGCGCGCTGATGGAGACCTACGGTGCAAGCTGCACGCCTTCGCCTTCGAACGAGACCCAGGCAGGCAAGGCCATCCTGGCGCAGCGCGCCGAGCATCCGGGCAGCCTGGGCATCGCCATTTCCGAAGCGGTCGAAATCGCGGCGCAGCGCGACGACACCAAGTACGCGCTCGGCTCGGTGCTCAACCACGTGCTGCTGCACCAGACGGTGGTCGGCCAGGAAGCCATGGCGCAAATGGACATGGCCGGCGACTATCCCGACGTGATCGTCGGCTGCACCGGCGGCGGCTCGAACTTCGCCGGCATCGTGTTCCCCTTCCTCGGCGCGCAATTGCGCGGCGGCAAGAAAGTGCGCATCGTCGCGGTGGAACCGGCGGCCTGCCCCAGCCTCACGCGCGGCCAGTACGCCTACGATTTCGGCGACACCGCGCATCTGACGCCGCTCACCAAGATGCACACCCTGGGCTCGACCTTCACTCCGCCCGGATTCCATGCCGGCGGCCTGCGCTACCACGGCATGGCGCCGCTGGTGAGCCATATCAAGCAGCTCGGCCTGATCGAGGCGGTGGCCTATCATCAGACCACTTGTTTCGACGCGGGCGTGATGTTCGCGCGCGCCGAAGGCATATTGCCGGCGCCGGAGGCGAACCATGCGGTGAAGGGGGCAATCGACGAGGCGCTGAAATGCAAGGCCGAAGGCAAGTCGCGCACCATCCTGTTCAACCTCTGCGGGCACGGCCATTTCGACATGCAGGCCTATATCGACTACTTCGGCGGCAAGCTGCAGGACCTGGAGTACGACGAAGCGGAACTCGCGATGGCGCTCGCGGGGCTGCCCTCGGTCAAGGCCGCCTGAGCCGGGACGAAGCGGGAGGCCGCGCATGGAGTTCAAGACGCTCAAGGTGGCGCTGGAGGGGCAGGTCGCGAGCATCGAGCTCAACCGGCCCGAGCGCGCCAATGCGATGGAGTTGGCCATGTGGCTGGAGCTGCGCGAGGCGATGCGCTGGCTCGACGAGACGCCGCAGGCGCGCGTCGGCGTGCTCAGCGGCGCCGGCAAGCATTTCACCTCGGGCATCGACCTCGCCCTGCTTGCCGGCATGCAGGCGCAGATTCGGGATGACTGCGACGGCCGTTCGCGCGAGAAGCTGCGG
>JACZJU010000029.1 GCA_014860395.1 Burkholderiales bacterium
CTCATCCGCAATTGCCCACGCAAGCGCAATCTTCACGGCTACTACCCCGGTCCTTCAAATTCATTCCATTGTTCATCACTGGTTTCATGGAACGTTGCTATGACAGTGTAGTTACGGCTAACCGCCGGTCGCAGTCGGCCAATTCGTGTCATTTATGACACTCAGAACGGTGAATCATTGATGGCTGCTTTGCCACCGGTGGCTGTCATTCAGTGACACAGAGGGTATCCTGTCGCAAATATGGCAGGTATCAATGAACGGTAAAACTCAAGTGTTTAGCTCAGGGGTCGTAGCGGCGCTCGGTGCAGCACTGCTCTTTGGCGCCAGCACACCACTCGCGAAAATGCTGTTGCACGATGTTGGCCCTTGGCTTCTGGCGGGATTGTTCTACCTCGGTTCTGGTATTGGTCTGACTCTGTGGCGCATGCTCACCCGTGCCGCACCTGTCCACCTCTCTCGAGGAGAAACTGGCTGGTTGGCTGGTGCCATCTTTTCAGGCGGAGTGGTTGGCCCTGTCCTCCTGATGTTTGGGCTAACAGGCATGCCTGCTTCGGGTGCGGCCTTGCTACTCAACGCTGAAGGCGTTCTGACGGCGTTACTAGCCTGGGTTGTCTTCAAGGAGAACTTCGACCACCGAATTGCATTCGGAATGGCAGCCATTGCAGCAGGGGCCGTCGTGCTGAGTTGGCCGGGAGAGGCCAATTTCGCCGGAGTATTGCCCGCCCTGGCCATCCTAGGGGCTTGCTTGGCCTGGGGTATCGACAACAACCTAACGCGTAAGGTCTCGCTGGCCGATGCAACCTGGATTGCTGCGGTGAAGGGTATGGCTGCCGGGAGCGTAAATATCGCACTTGCTTTCGCGCTAGGCGACCGGCTACCTGATTTGCTAACCACCTTAGCAGCGATGGTCGTCGGCCTTCTGGCCTACGGGGTGAGTCTGGTTTTGTTTGTGGTTGGGATGCGGCACCTGGGAACGGCTCGGTCTGGTGCTTATTTCTCGGTCGCGCCGTTTTTTGGTGCTCTCCTCGCGCTGGCCACCGGAGAGCCGTTGACACTTCGACTTGCGGTTGCCGGAGCACTCATGGCGATTGGTATCTGGCTACACTTGACGGAGCGGCATGAGCATCAGCACATCCATGAGGTAATGGAGCATAGTCACGAGCACGCGCATGATGAGCATCATCAGCACGCTCATGACTTTCCAGTAGCCCTGGGCGTAAAGCACACGCACCTTCACTGGCACGACCCCCTAGACCATGCACACGCTCACTTTCCCGATGCCCATCATCGGGAGCACAGCCACTGAGGTGTGCGATACAGATTGGGGCGCCTTGTATCGAGCTCATTGGAGTAGCGACTGCTTCGGAGCGTGTTGCCGCCATTCGGCAATTCATAACCTCACTGGCCGCTTGCGGGCGGGTCCGGCCCGATGGTTTTCAAGCGTCAATCAGGCAACTATCCCTCTGATAGCGGTCCGATCTCAGGCCGCACTGTCGCGCCGCGCGGAAGCATCTCGCAACCTGGTCGGCGCGTCAGGATGACGTTGCCGGGGCAACTACACCGGCGGCAACCAGGCGGGACGCCGCCGATGCTCAAGGACCGCTGAAGTCTTTGGTGAAGAGGGGCTGGATGCCCTGGGCAGCGAGGTCAGCCTTCATCTCCGCATCGCTGGGCCCTGCTCGGAAGCGGTTGGCGGCATCCAGCACCTTCTCCAGCAATACGGTATCGCCCACTGTGTTGAGAAACATTCCTTCCCTGCTGAGTACATAGTGTACCGCGCGGTCGATGCTGCCCTGGTCTTCCAGAGGTTCATACCAGGTTTCGCGGGCTTTCCCTTTGCCGCCCCACTGGCCACGGGCGATAGACTTGATGGTCTGCACGGCCACGTTTCGTTCGCGACACAACTGTACCACCGCATCGAAGTCGGCCCGGTACTGCGGGTTCTGCATCAGCGCGTAATTGCACGGCATCAGCACCGAATCGAAATCGAAGCGTTCCAGGCTTCGCAGGTGCATGGCGGGAATCCCCAGGCCGTGTCCGGTCACTCCGATGAAGCGCACCAGCCCCTGCTGGCGGGCCTCGATGGCCGCCTCCAGCGCGCCGCCTGGTCCCATGGCCACTTCCCACTGCACCGGATCTGCCAGGTTGTGTAGTTGCAGCAGGTCCACATCGTCTACCCGGAGGCGCTCCAGAGACCGATGAATTTGTTCTTTGGCTTCGGTGTAGGTTCGCAGCTTGGTTTTGGTGGCCAAGAAAAAGTCCTTGCGGTGGCGGTCCATCCAGGGCCCGATGCGCAGTTCTGCTTCACCGTAGTTGGGCGCCGTATCAATATGATTGATCCCGTATTGCAGCAGTAATTCCAGGATGCGGTCCGCCTCATCTTGGCCACAAGTCCAGAACGCGGCGGCCCCGAACAGGGTACGGGTGCTGATGTGCCCGGTACGGCCGAAAGGGTGTTTCGCGATCATCTGTTCATTCCTTTCTCAGGGTGTAAGGGATTGCCGGTCGCGCCGCCCTGTCCGTTAAAGGCGAGCTGAGGGGCAGTACGTTCGCGAAACTGCGCAGCGACGCGAACTGGGTGCCCGGCACGGCGGTGATGGCCGGGGGGGCGACCCACACAACGGCTGCGGCGGCTCGGCAGAACGAAAGGCGCTGCGTGACCTACTGGCCGAGTTGCTGTTTCATCTTCCAGAGCAAGCGGATGTGGCCTTTTTCCTCGTCCATCAGCGTCTTGACGACCTGCTTGTCCTTTTCGTTGACGTAGGGCAGGAACTCCCAGAAGAACAGGATTGCGTCCTTTTCCAGAGCGATGGCCAGGCGGAAGACGTCCTTGGCGTCGATCGCCTTCTGCACGAAATCCTCGGATCCGATCTTGGAGTAAAGGCGCTCCTCCACGACCGAATCCATGTAGGCTTCCATGTCGGCGTCGTATTCCTCCGGCCGGACTTCCTCCACTGACACGCCGTCGCGGAGTTTCACGAACGTGGCCACGTGCCGGTCTTCCTCGGCGGTGAGGAACTCGAACAGCTTGGTCATCTCCGGATTCGTGCTGAGCTTGGTCACGTTGGCGTAGAAGTCGCGCCGTTTCATCTCCTTCTCAACCGCAGCTTCGGCAATCTCGCGGGCGGTAAACACTGTGGGCATTTCTGGCTTCTCCTAGTACGGCTCGACGGTCACGCATTGCCGATCCGGTGTCGCACTCAGTTCGGGCTTGGGCTTTTGTCGCCTGCTAATCACGCCACGATAACGGGAATTCCGCCAAACGTTGTATGCGGCTGAGGCTTGACCGCGGGCGCTTGTTTCTTGCGCTGACCAGGGAAAGCGAGCGCTTCGGTGAGCAGGTAAGCGGCCTGCGCGTAGGAAGTCGGGCAGATCGCAAAGCATTCCTGGCAGTTCCAGCATTCCTTGGCAGCCAGTTCCGGGATGAAGCTTATCTCGCGCATGGGACCGTTCTCGATGAAACCCACGGCATGCTTCTGCTTGACCTCGGCGCAGTAGCGCACGCATAGCCCGCACAGCACGCAGAACGATGCCTCTTTTTCGAAGCGGTTCCTGTCGGCGCCATACTCCTGCGCAAGCTTCACCAGTTCCGGCGCGTCCGGCGCGTGGGCCATCAACTCCTCGATGATCACGCGGCGGATCTTGTCGACCTTCTCCGAGCGCGTGCGAACGACCAGGCCTTTTTCCGCCGGATAGAGGCAGGACACCACATAGTTCGTCCTGCCGCGCGTCTCGACTTCCACCATGCACAGGCGGCAGCCGCCATAGTCCTCGAGTTGCGCGTGGTGGCACAGGGTAGGGATGTTGATGCCGGCCTGTTGCGCAGCCTGCAGCACGGTCATCCCGGTCGAGGCCGTAACGTCCTTGCCGTCGATCTGTAAAACCATATCGGTCATTGCGCTTGGCTCCCGGCAGTAATCCGCGCCTCGTATTCGTCCTTGAAATAGCGCAGCATGCTCTTCAGCGGATCGGAAGAGGTCTTGCCCAGCGCGCACAAACTGCCCAGGCTGGTGACTTCGGCCAGGTCGGCCAGCCGATCGAGATCGAACTTCCTGCCCTTGCCCTGGGTGATGTTGGTGAGGATCTTCAGCATCTGCCACATGCCTTCGCGGCAGGGTACACACTTTCCGCAGGATTCCTCGACGAGGAAGTCGAGCAGATAGCGCGCGATTTCCACCATATCCGTGTCCTCGTCCATCACCAGTAGGCCGCCCGCGCCGATCGGCGCGCCCAGCTTGGACATTTCGTCGAAATCCAGGGGAGCGTCAATCATGCTGATCGGGAGGGAACCGCCCATGGCTCCGCCCAGATGCACTGCTTTGGGGGCTTTGCCGTCGGGCACGCCGCCGCCGATGTCGAACACGATGGTGCGCAAGGGCGTGCCCATCGGTACCTCGACGACGCCGCTGTTCACTACGTTGCCGGACAGGGAAACGAGCTTGGTGCCCTTGCTCTTTTCCGAGCCTATGCTCGTAAACCAGTCGGCGCCGCGACCGATGATCTCGGGCACATTGGCCCAGGTCTCGACGTTGTTGAGATTGCTGGGCTTGTCCCAGATGCCGCTGACGGAGGTGCGGATGTACTTCGGCCTGGGTTCGGGCGTATGGCCTTCAATCGAGCGCATCAGCGCGCTCGACTCGCCCGAGACGAAAATGCCGACGTCGAAGTGCAGCTCGACCTCGAAGTCGAAGCCGGAGCCGAGGATGTTCTTGCCGAGCAGGCCCAAGTCCTTCGCCTGAACCAGTGCTGCCTGGATGTGCTCGGCCATTTGCGGGGAATCGTGACGGGTGTAGATGTAGCCCTGCTGCGCGCCGATGGCATAGCCGCCGATGATCAGGCCTTCGAGCACCTTGTGCGGATTGCCGGTGAGCATGGCGCGGTCCATGAACGCGGCGGACTCGCCTTCGTGGCCGTTGACGATGACGTACTTGGTTTTTTCGGGCGCGTTCCGCGTCGTTTCCCATTTCAGTCCGGCGGGGAAGCCGCCGCCGCCACGGCCGCGCAGATTGGCTTTCTTGACCTCGGCCAGCACCTGCTCCGGGCTCATCTTCAGCAACGCCTTCGTGAGCGACGCATAGCCGCCGACCGCCAGGTAGTCGTCGATGCGCTTCGGATCGATCCTGGGGATGTCGCCGATCAGGATGCGCATCTGGTGCTTGTAGAACGGCACATCATTCATGTGCACCGCCTTCTCGCCGCTGACCGGATCCCTGTAGACCAGGCGATCGAGGACTTCGCCTTTGAGGGTGCAGGCGATGACGTCGGGCACGTCTTCGGGCTTGACCTCGAAGTAGCAGATATCGCCGGGTCCGGCGATGACATTCGGCCCCTTGTTGCAGTAGCCGTGGCAGCCGGTGACCCTGAAGTCCAGTTTGGCCTCGACGGCCTGCTTCTTGATTTCCGCGGCGAAGGCGGAAGCGACGGCGGCGGAGTCCAGGCCATCGCAGGCCGCTCCGGCACACACGGCGATGCAGGGTTTGGCCGGATCCCGGACCGACAGGAGCTTCGCCCTGTAGTCTTCCAGTTCCGCCGCTGATTGGAGCCTAGTCATGGTTTTCTGGCCTACTCGTAGCGATTCAAAACGTCTTCCGCCTTTTCGGGCGACATCCTGCCGTAGTGCTTCCCGTCCACGATGAGCTCCGGTCCGATACTGCAGCTCCCCAGGCAGCTGCCGGCCTCCAGGGTGAACTTCGCGGCGGCGTCGGTTTCTCCCGGCTGGAGGCCGGTGAGTTCCTGCACCTTTTCCATCAGCTTTGCCGCGCCGCGCAGATGGCAGGTCATGCCGGTGCACACATGCACCTCGTGGCGGCCTTTCGGCGTCAGGCTGAAGGTCTTGTAGAAGCTGGCGATCTGCATCGCCTGGCTGAACGGCACCTCCAGCGCATCGGCCACCTTGTGCAGCACCTCCCTGGGCAACCAGTGGTTCGCGTGCTGGATTTCCGTCAGCGCGTGTATCAGCGCGCCGGGCTTGCCTCTGTATTTCTCGATGATGCTGTCGATTTTATTTTCGCTCATTGTGCCAATTCCACTTCGTTGACTGCAGCGCGCTCGACCTCCGGGGCGGCGACAGCAAGTTGCACCTGGCTGCCGCTCATCCGGACCATGCCTTTCTGGGCGAGGGCGTGCAGGTGTCGGGCGGCTTCCTCGGGATCCAGATTCAGGCTCGCGGCAATCTCGCCGCTCGCCACGGGATTGGCGCGCAGCATGCCCATGATGCGGCTCATCGCCAGCTTGTCCAGGATCAGCGCCTCGAATAGATGGTTGAACTCGGGGCTGCCGAAGAATTTGTGGTATCCGTCCTCGGTGCGCTGCGGCACCCTGAGCCGCTCCCGTTCCACCAGCTTGATATAGGGAACAAGATTCGTGGCCGCCTCGAGGCCAGCCTGCAGCGCAGGGATTGCTTTGCCCTCGGACGAACCCAGCGGGCCGAGGCTCTTGATCTTTACCGACAGTTCGGTTTGTACCTCGGCGAAACGCGTGCCTTCTCCGGCCGATACCCACTCCAGCCGCAGCCGCTCCGGATTGACGCCGATCTTTTCGAGGATGCGCTTGGCCATCAGGGTATTGCCCAGGGCGTCGTAGTTGCCTTCGGGGTTGTAGTGGCAGTCGTTCAGATGGCAGCCGCCGATGAATACGCCGTCCGCCTTCCTGGCGAAGGCACGGAAGATGAACTCCAGGTCGACCCGGCCCGAGCACATCAGGCGTATCACGCGCAGTTGCGGCGGGTACTGGAAGCGCGAGACGCCGGCGAGGTCGGCGCCGCCGTAGCAACACCAGTTGCACAGAAAACCGACGACGATGGGTTTGAACTCGGTGGGAGCAGCCATGCTCAGTTCGCTTTATCCGTTAGTTGTGGAGGTTCACGGCAGGTCAGCCGGCGAGCGCCGCGTCGATCTGGCCGAACACTTCCTCGTCGGTGTAATGCTTGAGGCTGATGGCGCCGGTCGGGCACTTGGCGTTGCACAGGCCGTCGCCCTTGCACAGCACCGGGTTGACCACCGCCTTCTTGCCGCGCGGCGTGTCCTGGAATTCGATGGCGTTGTAGGTGCAGCAGGTGATGCAGGCGCCGCAGGAGACGCAATCGATGGCATCCACGGCGCAGACCGAACCCGAGGCGACTACGGTATCCTGCGACAGGGTGGTCAGCGCGCGGCCGGCGGCGCCATGGGCCTGGCTGATGGTTTCCGTCAGATGTTTCGGATACTGCGCCGTGCCGCAGAGGTAGACGCCCTCGGCGGCGAAGTCCACCGGCCGCAACTTGACGTGGGCTTCCTGGAAGAACCCGTCCGGGGAGAGTGGCACCTTGAAGAAACGCGCGGTGTCCTGGGCGCCTGCGGACGGAATCACCGCGGCAGACAGGACGATGCTGTCGACGTCCAGCGCCAGCTTCTTGCCGAGAATGGGATCGGTGGCGGTGACGCGCATGAAGCTGCGGCCGCCTTCCTCCACCGCCTCGACGACCGGCTTGTCCTGCGGCTCGTAGCGGATGAACTTGACGTCCTGGTTCGCGGCCTCGCGGTAGAGATCTTCCTTGAAGCCGTAAGTTCTCATGTCGCGAAACAGCACGTAGATGTCCGCATCCGGCTTCAGCGATTTCATCTTCAGCGCGTTCTTCATCGCGCCGCTGCAGCACACGCGCGCGCAATAGTTGCGGTCCTCCTGGCGGCAGCCGACGCACTGGATCATCACCAGGCTGTTGGTGGCCTCCAGGCTCGCGTCCTTCTTGCCGAGCTTTTCCTCCAGTTCGAGCTGGGTCATCACCCGGTCGCTCTTGCCGTAGAGGTATTCGGTCGGCTTGTACTCCGCGGCGCCGGTGGCGATGATCGCCACGCCGTGCTTGATGCTGCGCACCCGGCCCTTGGACTTCACTTTGGTCTCGAAATTGCCGACGTAGCCGTCGACGTCCATGATCTGGGCATCGGTGATCACGTGCACGTCGCGGTGCTGGTAGACCTTCTTCTTCAGGTCTTTGAGGTAGGACTGCACGTCCATCCCTTCGGCGGTGTAGTACATGCGGTTGGCGATGCCGCCGAGGTCGGCGGCCTTCTCCAGAAGATAGGTCTCGTGACCCTGCTCGGCCAGCGCCAGGGCGCTGGTCATGCCGGCCACGCCGCCGCCGACCACCAGGGCTGCTTTGTTGACCGGCAGCGAATATTCCTCCAGCGGCGCTAGCGTGGCGGCGCGCGCCACCGACATGCGCACGATGTCCTTGGCCTTCTTCGTCGCTTCCTCCTGCTCCTTGGAGTGCACCCAGGAGCAGTGCTCGCGGATGTTGGCCATGTCGAAGAAATACTGGTTGACGCCGGCTTCGCGCAGTGTGTCGCGGAACAGCGGCTCATGCGTGCGTGGCGTGCAGGCGGCGACGACCACGCGGTTCAGACCCTTGTCGCGTATGGTGTCCGAGATCGCCTTGGCGGTGTTGGTGGCGCAGGCAAACAGGCTCTCCTCGACGTGGACCACGTTCTTCAGGCCCTTGGAGTACTCGACTATCCCCGGAACGTCGACGACCCGGCCGATGTTGGCGCCGCAGCGGCAGACGAACACGCCGACCCTCGCTTCTTCCTGCGAGGTGTCCCGCTCCTCCGGATAGACACGCTCCTTGGACAGCAGGCCGCGGCGCGACTGCAGCAGCTGCGCCACCTGCGCGCCGGCACCGCTGGCGGTATAGACCGACTCGGGTATATCCATCGGGCCCTGGAAGGCGCCGCTGATGAATATGCCCGGGCGGCTGGTCTTGATCGGATCGTAGGGGTCGGTCTTGCAGAAGCCATGGTCGTTGAGTTCGATGCCGAACATCCTGGAGAATTTCTGCGCGTCCTTGGGCGGGTTGATGCCCACCGACAGGACGACCAGCTCGAATTCCTCTTCCTTCACCCCGTCGGGCGTGGCGTAGCGGATGCTGACGTTTTTGGTGACGGGATTCTCGGCCCCGATCGAGACATAGCTGCGGATGAACTCGACGCCGGGCAGGCGCTCGGCGCGCTGGTAGAAGCGTTCGAAGTCCTTGCCGTAGGAGCGGATGTCGTTGTGGAAGATCTTCGCTTCCAGCTCGGGCACGTGGTCCTTGGCCAGGATCACCTGCTTTTGCGTGTAGGAGCAGCAGACCGCCGAGCAGTAGGTGTTGCCGCCCGGCACCACCTGGCGCGAACCGACGCAGTGGATCCAGGCGATCTTCTGCGGGTGCTTCTTGTCCGAGGGGCGCAGGATCTGGCCCTCGTGCGGGCCGGTGGCGCAGAGCAGGCGCTCGAAATCCAGGCTGGTGACCACGTTCTCTATGGTGCCGTAGCCGTAGTCGCCGCGGATCTTCGGGTCGAAAATGTCGTAGCCGGGCGACATGACGATGGCGCCGACCTTGAGTTCAATTTTCTCCGGAACCTGGCTGAAGTCGATGGCCTTGTTCTCGCACACACCCTCGCAGATCGAGCAGGTCTTGTCCTTGAGATAGAGGCAGCTGTCGTCGATGTAGGTGACCAGGGGCACGGCCTGGGAAAAATAGATGTGCACCGCCTTGTTCAGCGACAGATTCTGGTTGAACGGGTCGGGAATCTTGGCGGGGCAGTACTCGACGCAGACGGTGCAGCCGGTGCACTTGTCCTCGTCGATGTAGCGCGGCTTCTTCGTCAGCGTGACCTTGAAGTCGCCGGCCGAGCCCTCCACGGCGGCGACCTCCGTGTAGGTCATGATTTCGATGTTCGGGTGGCGGTCGCATTCGATGAACTTGGGCGACTCGATGCACATCGAGCAGTCTATGGTGGGGTAGGTCTTGTCCAGCTGCGACATCTTGCCGCCGATGGTGGGCGACTTGTCGACCAGATAGACCTTGAAGCCGGCGGTGGCCATGTCCAGCGCCGCCTGGATGCCGCTGATGCCGCCGCCGACGACCATCACGTCACCCATGCCGTCGTCACCCGGACGCTGCGCGCGCTGCCTGAGCATTTCTTGTAT
>JACZJU010000210.1 GCA_014860395.1 Burkholderiales bacterium
CCCCTCGTGCTCGGTGATGGAGCAAAAAGTGCAGCCGCCGAAACAGCCGCGCATGATGTTGACCGAGAAGCGGATCATTTCCCACGCCGGGATTTTCGCCTCGCCGTAGGCGGGGTGCGGCGCGCGCGCATAGGGCAGGCCGTACACATGATCCATTTCGGGTGTGCTGAGCGGCAGCGGCGGCGGATTGAGCCAGACGTCGCGGTCCGCGTGTGCCTGCACTAGCGCGCGCGCGTTCCCCGGATTCGATTCCAGGTGGAAGGTGCGCGAGGCATGTGCATCGAGCACGGGGTCCTCCTTCACCTGTTCGTATGAGGGCAGGCGGATCACCGTGTGCGCGCGCTCCTGCGCTCGCGCGGCGAGGCGCTCTTCGCGGCCGTGGAAACGGATCGTCTGCGTTGCCGTCGCGACTGCCCTCACCCCTAGCGCCTCTCCCGCTTGCGGGAGAGGGGAACGAATGGTGTCCCCGCCCGCTGCGCGAGCGGGGACAGGAGTTACGTGGGCGTACGGATCCGGTCGCGCATGGATCGCGCCCGGCGTGTCGACCGTGGTCGAATCGGCCTCGCTCCAGCCTTCTGGCCGCCAGCCGCGCGGCACCATGAAGGCGCTACCGCGCAAGTCGCGTATGGTCTTGATGTTTTCGCCCTTGGCCAGGCGGTGCGCGAGTTCCACCAGCGCGCGCTCGGCGTTGCCGAAGAGCAGCAGATCGGCCTTGGCGTCGGGCAGGATCGAGCGCCGCATCTTGTCCGACCAGTAATCGTAATGTGCGATACGCCGCAGGCTCGCCTCGATGCTGCCGATGACCAGCGGCGCATCGGGATAGGCCTCGCGGCAGCGCTGCGAGTAAACGGTGACCGCATGATCCGGGCGCTTGTCCGGCGCGCCGTCGGGCGTGTACGCATCGGTGGAGCGGATTCTGCGGTCGGCGGTATAGCGGTTGACCATGGAATCCATGTTGCCGGCGGTGACGCCGAAGAACAGGTTGGGCTTGCCCAGGCGCCTGAAGTCCGCGGCCGAGTGCCAATCGGGCTGGCTGATGATGCCGACGCGGAACCCCTGCGCTTCGAGCAGCCTGCCCACCAGCGCCATGCCGAAGCTCGGATGATCGATATAGGCGTCGCCGGTAACGATGATGATGTCGCAGGAGTCCCAGCCGAGCGCGCGCATTTCGTCCTGCGACATTGGCAGGAAGGGCGCGATGCCGAAGCGCTGCGCCCAGTGCTTGCGGTAGGAAAAGATCGGCTTGGCCAGGACTTCCATGCGGACCGGATCAGCTGCGCCAGCTGCGCAGGCGCGCGAGCAGGGCGTTGGTGGAGGCGTCCAGTCCGGCGATGGCGCCGCCGCCAGCCGGCTGCGCCGAGAGCGTGCGCGCGATTTCCTTGCCCAGTTCCACGCCCCATTGGTCGAAGCTGTTGACGTTCCAGATCACGCCTTGCACGAACACCTTGTGCTCGTACAGCGCCAGCAGTTGTCCCATGGTGTGCGGATCGATATCCCTGAACATGATGGTCGAAGACGGGTGGTTGCCGTCGAAACGGCGGTACGGCAGATCCGCATCCTTGCCCGCCATGAGTGCGGCCCCCTGCGCCAGCGCGTTCTCGGCCGCCGCGCCAGTAGTGGCCGCCGGCACCAGGAAATCGCAGGGTACGAGGTGCGTGCCCTGATGCAGCATCTGATGGAAGGCGTGCTGGCTGTTGGTGCCTACCGAGCCCCATACCACCGGCACAGTGGCGTAATCGACCCTCTGCCCGTCGCGATCCACGCCCTTGCCGTTGGATTCCATTTCGAGCTGTTGCAGATAGGCTGGCAGCTCGCGCAGGGATTCCGCGTAGGGCAGCACGGCGTGCGACTCGGCGCCGAAGAAATTCGCGTACCAGATCCCGAGCAGCGCCAGCAGCACCGGCATGTTGGCTTCCAGCGGGGCCGAGAGGAAATGCTCGTCCATCGCGCGCGCGCCGGCGAGCAGGTCCTCGAAGCGGTCCATGCCGATGGCGATGGCCACGGGCAGTCCCACCGACGACCAGACCGAATAGCGCCCACCGACCCAGTCCCAGAGGGGAAAGCAGCGCTCGGCCGCGATGCCAAAGGCGCCCGCGGCCTTGATGTTCGTCGTCACCGCGGCGAAATGCTGCTTCACCGCCGATTCGCTGCCCAGCGCCTTGACCAGCCAGTCCCGGGCGAGATTGGCGTTGCCCAGGGTCTCGACCGTGGTGAAGGTCTTGGACGCGACGATGATGAGCGTCGTCTCCGGCTGCGCCTGGGCGAGCGTGTGCGCGAGATCGCCGGGGTCGGCGTTGGAGACGAAGGCGACCGATTGCGGTGCGTCGGCGTGGCGCCACAGCGCCTGGGTGAGCATGCGCGGGCCCAGATCGGAGCCGCCGATGCCGATGTTGATCACCGTGCGCATCGGCTTGCCGGTATGTCCCAGCAGGCGCTCGCCGCGTACGGCGTCGCTGAACGCGCGCATGCCCTCTCGTGCTTTGCGCACCAGCGGCACGACGTCGTTTCCAGCGGGAAACGCTTCGAGCGCGGAGCGCAGTGCCACATGCAAGACGGCGCGGTCCTCACTCGCGTTGATGTGTTCGCCGGCGAACATGCGCGTGCGCCAGCCTTCGACATCCGCTTGCCGCGCCAGATCGGCGAGCAGCGCGAGCGTGGAGTCGGTCACGCGGTGCTTGGAGTAATCGAGCAGCAGCGCACCCGCCTCCAGCGAGAATTCGCGCGCGCGCTCAGGGAAGCGCGTGAAGAGCTCGCGCATATGTACGTTCGCAATTTCAGCCTGGTGCGCTTGCAGCGCCTTCCATGCCGGGCTTTGGGTCAGCTTGCTTTGGATCGGTTTGTTCATGGTTTCGCTCGGTCTTTCACATATAGGCGGAACTTCTCAACGCGGTCACCCGCTCGGTGGCCTTCCCAGATTTTTTTCCAGGATGCGCCCGGACTCGCTTCGCGCCGCCCGGAATTGTCCTGCGTCAGCAGCAGGGTGCAGTCACGGCGGGCGCCGCTTTCGGCGCGCTGGGTGACGATGCCTGCATGATAGTCGAAGGCGGCGCGCTGCGCGTCGCCGAGCCCGCGGCTGATGATGCAGGCGTGATATTTAGGCAGGCTCGCTTGCAGTGAACGGGCAACCGGGCGGTAGCTCTTGCCGTAGTCGATCCAGGGCAGCCACAGCAGCATGGCCAAGGACCAGAACAGGGCGAGGCCGGCAGCCCAGAAGGTGACGCAGCGCTGCGACGCATGCTCGCTGCGCAGGACCAGCGCGATCCAGGCCAGCGTGATTATTATGGCGGCCATCAGCGGTGGCCAGGAAAAGTGCGAGACGAAGCCGGGCTCTATGCGCAGCGCGTTGGCGGCGATGCGCGGCGGAAAGCCTGTCTGCAGCGCCAGGTATCCGAGCCAGATGAGGCCGCCAAGCAGGCTGAACGTCATTGCGCCGAACCAGGCGAGCGAATTGGCCGCACCGCGGCGCAAATCCGGCAATACCTGTGCGCCCAGTAACGAAAGCGGCAGCAGCAGGGGCAGCAGGGGCAATTCACCGGGCGCGCGCGTAAGCACGACCAGGGCCAGTCCGGCGAGGAAGGCGACGAGCGGCAGCAATACGGCGGCGGAACCCGGCTTTCTGCGATACAGCCACAGCGCCCACAGCGCGATCGGCCAGGCCGGCCAGGCGAACCAGGCGAGCGTGCGCAGTGCCTGCCCGGCCGCGGTCAGGCCGGGCGTGTGGGCAAGGACAGCCAGGCTATTCTGGTGCAGCCAGGCCGCGAACAGTTCGGGCGAACGCGCATACAGCAGCGCGGGCCAGGTCAGGAGCCAGGGCGTGAGCATCAGCGCGGCGCAAACCAAGGCGACCAAGGCGTTGCGGCTGCGCCAATCCGCTACGAACAAAGGCGTAGCGAGCAGGGCGGCGACAAACGGCAGGATGTGCGCCAATCCGCTGGCGAGAAATGCGGCGCCCAGGCCACAGCCGAGGACAGCGCCGGCCGCGTACGGCCGCCTCTCCACCAGCGCAGCGCCGAAATAGGCGCAAGCGAGGCCGGCGAGCAGCGCTGTTTCGCTGATGGCCTCGTGCGCATGCACCAGCAGGCCGGTGCAGCCCATGAACAGGAGCATGACGCCGTCCGCGCGGCGATTGCGGTCGTCGCTTCGGCTATCGCTATCCCGTCTGCTGTTGTCATGGAACGCGCGTCCAGCCAAGCGCAGGAACACGAGCGTCAAAGCGATGCAGGCGCCGCCCGCGAGGCGGATCGCATCGTGCTGCGCGACGATCCCGCCCATCAGCCGCGCGAATGCCGCCGCGATCCAGTAGAACAGGGGGCCGTCGTCGGCGTAGTGCTCGCCCGCGAGCCGCGGCAGCAGCCAATCGCCGTGGCTGGCGAACTGGTGCGCGATGCCTATGCCTATGGCGTCGTCGTTTTTCCAGGGATCGTGGCCGATCAGGCCGGGCAGCAGCCAGATCGCGACCAGAATCAACAGGGGAATGCGCCCGAGCGGCAGCGAGATGCGCAAGCCGGCCACTATGCGACCGCCCTGAGTAGTGCCCGCTCGGGCTTGCGCTTCGGATTCATGCGCTTATTTTACTCGGCGGGAAAACAAAAAAGGCAGCCGCAGCTGCCTTTTCGCGGGGCGGACTGGATCTCAGGCCGACTTGGCCGCCGCCTCGGGCTTCTTCGCGTATTTCTGGCGGAACTTCTCCACGCGGCCGGCGGTGTCGACGATCTTCTGCTTTCCGGTATAGAAAGGATGGCAGTTGGAGCACACCTCGACATGCAGCGCCTTGCTCATGGTCGAATGCGTCTTCCAGGTGTTGCCGCAACTGCAGGTGACCTGGATTTCGTGATAATCGGGGTGAATGCCTGTTTTCATGATCATTTCCTTAAGTGCGGTCCGGGAATAGGAGCCGCGAAAGGCCGCAATTATCCCAGAAATCAATGTGCCAAGCAAGTGCCAACCCGCCTCGCTCGAACTTGGGCCTTCGCGCTTGCGCGTACGGCGTCCCGTCCGCGCGGATCACCGCTTGTACGCGGAGGTAAAGCGTGTCCGCGCACAATCGGTGATCTTGTGGAAAAGCAAGCCCGGGCCGTTGTTGCCTTTATTCATAACCGTGTTTTTGGTACGGACACGCTTCACCTCCGTACCAAAAACACGGTACGCGCGCGGAGCGCGCAACGGCCGCCCGGCGCATGCGCTCCAAAGGTACGGAAGAATTCGTTGCGACGCTGTTGTTACCCGCGTCTCATTGAATCGAAAAAGTCCGCATTGTTCTTCGTCGCGCGGATTTTGTCGACCAGAAATTCCGCTGCTTCGAGGTCGTCCATCGGATAGAGGAGCTTCCTCAGCACCCACACCTTGGACAGCACTTCCTTCGCGATCAGCAGCTCTTCGCGGCGCGTGCCCGAACGGTTGACGTTGATCGCCGGGAAGATGCGCTTTTCGTACATGCGCCGGTCGAGGTGGATTTCCATGTTGCCGGTGCCCTTGAATTCCTCGTAGATCACGTCGTCCATGCGGCTGCCGGTGTCGATCAGCGCGGTGGCGAGGATGGTGAGCGAGCCGCCTTCCTCGACATTGCGCGCCGCGCCGAAAAAGCGCTTCGGGCGCTGCAGTGCGTTGGCGTCTACGCCGCCGGTGAGCACTTTGCCCGAGGCTGGCACCACGGTGTTGTAGGCGCGCGCAAGCCGCGTGATCGAATCAAGCAGAATCACCACGTCTTTCTTGTGCTCGACCAGGCGCTTCGCTTTCTCGATCACCATTTCGGCGACTTGCACGTGGCGCGTGGCCGGTTCGTCGAAGGTGGAGGCGACCACTTCGCCGCGCACGGTGCGCGTCATTTCGGTCACTTCTTCCGGGCGTTCGTCGATCAAGAGCACGATCAGCACCACGTCCGGATGATTGGCGATGATCGCATGCGCCATGTGTTGCATCAGCACCGTCTTGCCGGCCTTGGGCGGCGAGACGATCAGCCCGCGCTGGCCCTTGCCTATGGGCGCGATGATGTCGATGATGCGGCCGGTCATGTTCTCCTCGGCCTTGATGTCGCGCTCCAGCTTGAATACCTCGTCCGGGTGCAGCGGCGTCAGGTTCTCGAACAGGATTTTGTTCTTGGAATTCTCCGGCAGGTCGCCGTTGACCTTGTCGACCTTGACCAGGGCGAAATAGCGCTCGCCGTCCTTGGGCGTGCGGATCTCGCCTTCTATGGTATCGCCGGTATGCAGGTTGAAGCGGCGTATCTGGGAGGGGGAGACGTAGATGTCGTCGGTGGAGGCGAGGTAGGAGGTTTCCGGCGAGCGCAGAAAGCCGAAGCCGTCGGGCAGCACTTCCAGCGTGCCGTCGCCGAAAATGGATTCGCCCTTCTTCGCCCTGTTTTTCAGCAGCGCGAATATGAGTTCTTGTTTTCGGAGGCGGTTAGCGCCTTCGATTTCATGCTCCACCGCCATCTCGACCAGCTCGGTGACGTGGAAGGTTTTAAGCTCGGATAATTGCATGCAGGAACGCTCGTATGGAACGAAAAAGGCTAAAGAGGCCTTGGGATGTCGAACAGGAAGGAACTGGCGTCCGATCCCGGCTGGGGTGGTTACGATACGAGGGGATGTCTCCCCGCATGCACCCCTACGTCTGGGGTCGCTTCATTATGCTGTAGCGACCTCTGAGAAAATCAGCCGGTGACGCGTCTGGCGCAAGGATAGAGGGTCTAGATGTTGCTGTCAAGGAAGGCCGTGAGCTGCGATTTCGACAGCGCGCCGACCTTGGTGGCCTCGATGTTGCCGTTTTTGAACAGCATCAGGGTGGGGATGCCGCGAATTCCGTACTTGCGCGGAATCTCCTGGTTCTCGTCGACGTTGACCTTGGCGACCTTGAGTTTGCCCGAGTACTCCTTGGCTACTTCCTCCAGGGTCGGCGCGATCGCCTTGCACGGCCCGCACCTCTCGGCCCAGTAATCGACCAGCACCGGGCTTTGTGCCTGCAGCACCTCGGATTCGAATGTGTCATCGGTAACGTGCTGGATATTTTCGCTCATGCCGTCCTCGTGTTCATGTGTGTTTGTATTTGCTCGCGACCCGCGGCCGCGAAGGCCGGGGAGTGGTGAAGCCCAATTCTAGCCCTATTTCAAACTTGCCGCAGATCGCAGGTGGTTGCCTCTATATTGCGGTGGGGCGCGGGGTTTCAAGTTCCGGACCGCCAAAGGGTTATGGTAGACTTTTAAAAAAATAATTCAGCGCATGTTCTTTTCAGGACCCTATCCATGACCTATGTCGTAACCGAATCCTGCATCAAGTGTAAATACACCGACTGCGTCGACGTCTGCCCCGTGGATTGTTTCCGCGAGGGTCCCAACTTTCTGGTCATCGATCCCGACGAATGCATCGACTGCACCCTGTGCGTGGCCGAATGCCCGGTCGAGGCGATTTTCGCCGAGGACGATGTGCCTGACGACCAAAAGGATTTCATCGCGATCAACGCCGAACTGTCCAAGACCTGGAAGCCCATCATCGAGCGCAAGGATGCGCTGGGGGACGCCGAAGAATGGTCGAAGGTTAAGGATAAGAGAAAGCTTTTGGAGAAGTAGCTGAAGTAGTCTATCTCGGCGTCTCGGGCGTGCTCCAGGGTCGCATCCCCGGCTTTCGCCGGGGCCCCTGCTCCGCCTTCCGCGCGCCCATGCTTCAGAGTGGTCGAAAGTTAAGGACAAGAGAAAGCTGCTCGAGAAATAGCTGAAGTAGTCCATCTCGGCGTCCCGGGCGCGCTCCGGGGTCGCATTCACGGCTAGTCGTACAGACCCGGCCGCGCCTTGCCGCGGAACACGTAATACGAAAACGCGGTGTAGCCGACGATGAAGGGCAGCACGATCAGCGCCCCTATGAGCACCACTTTTAGCGATGACGGGTGCGCCGCGGCCTGCCAGAAAGTCAGCCGGTCGATTACCACGTACGGAAATAGGCTGTAGGCGAGCCCGAGGAAGGCGAGTACGAAGATCGCCACGGCGCCGGCGAATGGCGTCCAATGCGCCGCACCCGCCACGCCCCGCGACAGGCGCCCGGTAGAGCGCCAAACCCAGATCCACGCGAAGAGCGTCACCAACGGCAGCAGCATCAGCCCCAGCGTTCGCGGGAAATCGAACCATTTCAGCTGCACCGTATTACTCACGAACGGCGTGGCCACGCTCACCGCGGCGACGCCGAGCGCGACCCACAGCAGGCCCCAGCGCGCCCAGGCTACGGCCTTTTTCTGCAGCGTGCCCTCGGTTTTGTAAATGAGCCAGGTTGCGCCAAGCAGGACGTAGCCTCCGCACAGGCCGGCACCCACCACCAGCGCGAACAGCAGATAGCCGAAGCCGGAATCGAAGCCCGTGATATAGCGCCCGAGCATCAGCCCCTGAGAAAACGAGGCGATGAAGGAGCCCAGCCAGAACAGCCAGTTCCATAGTTCGCGGTGCCAGCCCTCGGCCTTGACGCGGAATTCGAACGCGACGCCGCGCAGCATCAGGCCGATCAGCATTGCCGCCACCGGCAGGTAGAGCGCGCCCAGCACCACGCCGTGTGCCACCGGGAACGCGACCAGCAAGATGCCGACGCCCAACACCAGCCAGGTCTCGTTCGCGTCCCAGAACGGTCCGATTGAGGATACCATCAGCTCCTGTTCGCGCGCGTCGGCAGCGGGCATGAGCATGCCCACGCCGAGGTCGTAACCATCGAGCACGACGTAGGCGAGCACGGCCACGCCCATCAGCGCGGCAAAGATCAGCGGCAGGTCCAGGCTCATTTCGCCGCCTCCGTTCCAAAGTCGCATTTCGGATGTGGCCACTGTCGGCGGCCGGCGGCAATCGCGGCCGGTCGCATCCCCGCTAGGCGGTGCCCCTGCTTTCTGCTCATGCCGCCACCCCCTTCACTGTTTGTGCTCCCTTGCCGGCAAGGTGGGTGATCACCACCATGTAGGCGCCGAGCATCAAGGAATAGACGAGAACGTAGCCGGTGAGGCTTGCGCCCAGGGACGCTTCCGGGATGCGGCCCACCGCATCTGCGGTTCTCAAGATGCCGGTGACCAGCCAGGGCTGGCGTCCGACTTCAGTGACGATCCATCCGGCCAGCGTTGCGAGCCAGCCGGAGAAAGTGGCGCCGGCGAAGGTCCACAGCAGCCAGCGCGGCGGCGCGGCGTTCCGGCGCAGCAGCCAGGCGCCGCCCCAGGCGAGCGCGAGCATCAAGGTTCCTAGAGCAAGCATGATGCGAAACGCGAAGAACACCGGCGCCACCGGCGGCGTGTCCGGCGCAAACGCGTCTATTCCCTTCACTTCGCCGTCCAGTTCGTGCGTCAGGATCAGGCTCGCGCCTTTCGGCACTTCGATGGCGTAGTCGTTATGTCGCGATTGCTCGTTCGGCACGGCGAACAGCACCAGCGGCGCGCCGCGCTCGGTGTTCCACAGCGCTTCCATCGCCGCGATTTTCGCCGGCTGGTGCTCCAGGGTATTCAGCCCGTGCTGGTCGCCGGCGAAGATCTGCAGCGGCGCGATTACGGCGGCGACAATCACGCCGGTGCGCAGCGTGCGCAGAGCCGAGGCGTCCGCGGGGGCGCGCAGCAGGCGCCAGGCCGACAATCCGGCAAGCACGAAGGACGCGGTAAGCCCCGAGGCGAGCAGCATGTGGGTCAGTCGATACGGGAAGGACGGGTTGAATATCACTTGCAGCCAGTCGCCCGCGATCAGCGCGCCGCCGTCCATCACCTGCCCGGTGGGGGTCTGCATCCACGAATCCAGGGCGAGGATCCAGAACGCGGAGAGCAAGGTGCCTATGGCGACCAGCAGGGTCGCCCCGATGTGCACCCAGGCGGGGACGCGGTTCATGCCGAACAGCATCACGCCGAGGAAGGTGGCCTCGAGGAAAAATGCGGTTAGCACCTCGAAGCCGAGCAGCGGCCCGGCGATATTGCCGACGTGGTTCATGAACCCGGGCCAGTTGGTGCCGAACTGGAAGGACATGGTGATGCCGGTGACCACGCCCATCGCAAACGTCAGCGCGAACACCTTGGTCCAGAGCTTGTAGGTCGCGAGCCAAGCCGCATCGCCGCTTTTCGCGTAGCGGATGCGAAAGTACACCAGGAACCACGCCAGCGCGATGGTCAGGCTGGGGAACAGGATGTGAAAGCCGATGTTCAGCCCGAATTGGGCGCGGGCGAGCAGCAGGAGGTCGGTTTGGTCCATGCGAGCGGGAAGGATGCTTGGGAAGGCCTAAGGTTAGCCCAGAATAGTTGACCTGTATGTGACAACGGTCACGCGGAAGCGTTCTAGATGCTTACTTTGATGCCGAAGCGGGCAAGCGCCGCAGGGTCAGGGGTGGGAGGAGGCGCCCCCTGGCCGCTGCGTGCTCGCCGCCGCGGTTCGTTCAGGCGCTTGCGCCCGTATTTTGCATGGACGATCGCCGCATCGGGACCAGCAGCGCCAGGAACGACGCGCCGATCTGGATGACCTTGGCGAGCAGGGCTTTTTACATGACCGTCTCTTCGCGGCGGTTTCAGTCAATCCGAAACCAGCCTCAATCGGGGGAACAGCTGCGCACGCGCGCCGAGGGTCTCGATCGCCCTAGAGAAAAAAAAAGTCTCCTTGGCGGATATCCTCTCATCGTGCAATGGCGTCCTGGCGTAATAGGGCAGGGCGCATTCCACGCCTAGCGGCACTTCCTCGCCGCGGTTGGTGTAAATGGTGGTGTCCATGGCGCACTAGAACAGCTGGCCGGCGAGTACCAGCACGGCGCCCGCGAGCACGATACTGAACGCGAGTCCGATGAAGAAGATAAGGGCGACGAAGGCGATGAGGTCCGAAAGGCTCAGACGCTGCTTGCCGGTGAATTCCATGATGGTTCCCCTTCGTTTGCGTTGAACCGGTCCCCCCGGTCCTGTTTTGCATTCAAGCGCACGAATCGGGCAGGGCGCCGCAGAGGGAGTGGCAATGCGCCGATCAAATGTGGCAAAAATATGGCTTTTGCCGTGTACGCCCGCGCTTGTCCCATTGGCACGGGCAAATCGGCTATATTCGATTCGGCTCAAAGAGTCCGTAACAAAACGAGGGGATACCTCCCCTCGTGCTCCCCTAAGTTGGCCCGTAACAAAACGATTTTTGTTGCGGGTTCTAAGGAGAATCCGCTTGCCCCGCCGCATTGCCATTGTCGAGGACGATCCGGCCATACGCGCCAACACCGTCGACGCGCTGAAGAAGCACGGCTACGAGGTCGCGGCCTATGCCGGGCGCGCCGAGGCGCTGGGCGCGTTTCGCACGCGCCTGCCCGATCTGGCGGTGATCGACATCGGCCTGGGCGACGAGTTCGATGGCGGCTTCGCGCTGTGCCGCGAGCTGCGCGCGCTGTCGGCCGGGCTGCCTATCATTTTCCTGACGGCGCGCGACAGCGACTTCGACGTGGTCTCGGGCCTGCGCATGGGCGCGGACGACTACCTCACCAAGGACGTGAGCCTGCCGCATCTGCTGGCGCGCATCGCCGCGCTGTTTCGCCGCGCCGACCTCGCGCGCGAGCCGCAGCAGGCCGCCGACATCATCGAGCGCGGACCGCTGCGCCTGGACGCGCAGCGCCTCGCCGCGACCTGGGGCGGTGAGCCGGTGCCGCTGACGCTGACCGAATTCTGGATGGTGCACACGCTGGCCAAATTCCCCGGCCACGTGAAACAGCGCGAACAGCTCATGCGCGACGCCAACCTGGTGGTCGACGACGGCACCATCACTTCGCACATCAAGCGCTTGCGCAAAAAATTCCAATCCGTCGATCCCACCTTCGACCGGATCGAAACCGTGTACGGCATGGGCTACCGCTGGAAGGCGGCATGAGGCCGCGCTTCGCCTTGGGCCTGCGCGCGCAGCTTGCGCTCGTCGCGCTGACGCTGCTGGCACTGCCCTGGGCCGGCTATCGCTACGTCAAGGAAATGGAGCGCTTCCTGCTTGAAGCACAGGAGCAGGCGCAGATTGCCACCTCGCGCGCGATCGCCACGGCGCTGCACGGGCGGCCGCAGTTGATGCGCCTGCAGCTGGCGATCGATTCGGAATTGAGGAGCGAAGCCGAGGCGGAACTGCAGCGGCTGGCCGCGGCGCGCGGCGAGACGCCCGCGGGCGCCGACAGCGCGTTCGCCGCAGCGGCAACGGCGCGTGAAATCGCGCGCGAGTCGGCGCCGCGCGAGCAGGTCGCCGAGATCGACGCCATACTCGCGGGCCTGGAGCGCACCACGGCGCGCATCTGGGTGGTCAACCGCGACTACCGCGTGCTCGCGCTCGCGGGCAGCCTCAAGCATCCCGAGGCGGCCGATGCGCCGGACTTCTGGCAGAAGCTGCTCGGCAGGCTGATCAAGCTGCCGACGGAGGATTTCGACGAGGCCATCGCCGCGGACGTGCTCGCCACCGGGCGCGATATCGCCGGCGCGCTGCAGGGCAGACCCGGCGCGCGCGTGAGGAAGACGCCCGACGGTCGCGCCGCGGTCGTCTCGGCCGCGTATCCGATCTGGAACGGCGAGGACGTGCTGGGCGCGGTGGTGGTGGAGGAGACCACCAATTCCATCCTCTCGGTGCGCAGCCGCGCGCTGGAGCGCCTGCTGCTCGTCACGCTCGCGGCGTTCACCGTCGCCGCCGCGGTATTGCTCGCCTTCGCCACGCGGCTGTCGCATCGCATACGCCGGCTGCGCGACGAGGCGGAGTCGGCAGTCGACGCCAGGGGGCGGCTGACGACGCGCATAGACACCGGCTCCGACGCGCGCGACGAGATCGGCGACCTCTCGCGCAGCTTTTCCACCATGCTCGCGCGCTTGTCGCAGCACCACGCCTACCTCGAGAGCATGGCGAGCCGGCTGTCGCACGAACTGCGCACGCCCATCGCGGTGGTGCGCTCCTCCCTGGAAAACCTCGAGCTGCAGCCTCTGCCCGGCGAGGCGCGCGTATACATCGAACGCGCCGAGGAAGGCCTGGCGCGCCTGAACACCATCCTCAGGCGCATGAGCGAGGCGACGCGCCTGGAGCAGGGCCTCGCCTCGCAGGAGCGCGAGCGCTTCGACCTCGCCGCCGTGGTGGCGGGCTGCGTCGAGGGCTATCGCGGCGCTTACCCCGGCCACGCGTTCGAGCTGCGGCTGCCCGGGAGCAGGGTGGAGGTGGATGGCGCACCGGATCTTGCCGCGCAACTGCTGGACAAACTCGTGGCGAACGCGGTGGATTTCTCTTCGGCCGGCGCGGCGATAGGCGTGTGCGTGGAGCACGAAGGCGGGATGGCGCGCGTTTCGGTGCAGAACCAGGGGCCGCCGCTGCCCGACGAGATGCGCGGCACGCTGTTCGAATCCATGATCTCGGTGAGAAAGGAGCGCGGTGGGGAGCCGCATCTCGGCCTTGGCCTGTACATCGCGCGCCTTATCGCCGAGTTCCACGGTGGGACCGTCCGCGCGGATAACCTTCCGTCGGGCGACGGTGTCGTGGTGTCGGCTACGTTCAGGGGCGCGTGAAAGCGCTTTCCGGGTAGACGAAACGATCAGGGAGTCCGTCTGATCGGCGGCGCCTGGACGAAGCTGCCGTTCGCTACCGTCGCGGCACAGTCTAGCCGTGCCGTCAGGCCCGTATCTCGCGGCGCTGGAAGACCACGTATGCCAACGCAAACAGCAGGCAGCTGGCCGAGAGCAGGGCAACCACCTGCGGCCAGACCAGGCTCAGGCTTTCCACGAGCGGCAGCGGGGCGCCGATCAGCGCCCGCTCGATCTGGCTATAGAACACCGGTCCCAGGCTGCGTACCGACGGATGCAGGATCACTTGCACGGCTTCCGCGTAGAGCGTGCTCGGCGATACGCGGGCGATCATCGTGGCGAGTTCCGCCTGACGGATCTGGGAGGATTCGAAGAAGGCCGGTCCGGTGATTGCCTGAGCCAGGTATTGGGCGAAGATCGGCCACAACACCGCGAAGAAGATCCACACCCCCAGGCTGACCATGGCCGAGGTCGAGGGCTGCCGGAACAGCAGGGAGAAGAGCAGGGCGAGCGACAGCCACACGCCGGCATAGAACAAGGTCAGCAGGAGAAACAGCAGTCCGCGGCCGACTTCTTCGCCGCCCGGCGGCACGCCGAGCACCACGATCCCGAAGCCGGTCGTCACCAGCCACAGCCCAACGAGTACCAGCGCGAGGGTTGCCAGCGCCGCCAGGAACTTGCCCATGAGCAGCGCATCGCGGTAAATGGGCTGCGCCAGCACCCGGCTCAGCGTGCCGCGGTTCAACTCGCCGTTCACGGCGTCGAAGCCGAGGCTCACGGCCATCAGTGGCACAAAGAAGCCGAGGAACGTCACGAAAGAGGGCAACGGCCGCTCGGCCGTGGTGAAAAGCTGCAGAAACGCAATCGGGCTCTGCGCGAGCGTCGCCCGCATCGTCTGGCTGGCGACGTAGACGGCGCCGATCGCGGCGATCAGCACCAACAGTTCGAGGATGCGCATGCGCACCGAACCGAGTTGGTCGGATAATTCCTTGCCGAATACCGGCCCGAGTCCGGTCCAGGGCGAGCCTTCCCGATTCATGCGTATGCTCCTGCGGCAGGCGACCGAAAGTAGTTCGCGTAAATCTCGTCCAGACCCGGACGCTCCATCTGGACGCTGCGAATCTCCGCGCCGGCGTCGAGCGCTGCGCGCACCAGCGCCGGACGTACGTCGTTGTCCGCTTCCACCAGCCAATGGCTCTTGCGCTCCTCGGCCACGCGGCCGACGCCGGGTATCGCCTGCAGCGCCGCCGCGAGACGTTCGCCCTGCGCCTCGAGGTGTACGCGCCAGCTCGCGCCGAGCACCTGGCTCGCCAATTCATCCACCGTTCCTTGCAACACCATTTTCCCGCGGGAAAACAGCCCGACGCGATCGCAAATGGCCTGGACCTGGTGCAGGTGATGCGAGGACAAGAGCACCGACATGCCCTCGTGCTTGAGCGCGAGCACCATGTCGAGGAATTCTCCGGCGCCCGCGGGGTCGAGCCCCACCGTCGGCTCGTCGAGGATGGCGATGCGCGGCGCGCGCAGCACGATCTCGGCGAGGCCGAGCCTTTGGCGCATGCCGCGCGAATAGGTGGCGACGCGCCGGTCGATCACATCCGCGAGCCCCATGCGCGCGAGCGCGCGTTCGATCTCGGCCTCCAATCCGGCCCGCTTTCTGCCGTTCAGGCGCGCGGTATAGCGCAGATTCTCGCGCGCGGTGTAGTCGTCGTAGAAACCCACGGCGTCGGGCAAGTACCCCACCTGGCGCTTGACCGTAATCGGCTGCCGGCGCGGATCGAGGCCGAGTACGGCGATTTCGCCCGCGCTGGGCTCGGTGAGCCCGAGCAGCATCAGTATTGTGGTGGTCTTGCCTGAGCCGTTTGGTCCGAGCAGACCGAATACCTCGGCTTCGCGCACCTCGAGATCGAGGCCGTCAACGGCGAGCTGGTCGCCGTAGCGCTTGGCAAGGGCGCGCGTGCGGATGACGACGCGGTTCATCGGCGTCCGTACCGCATGACCGCGAAGCCGACCACCAGTATCGCCGTCGCCGCTATGAGGATGCCGATCACGCCCCACAGGGTCGAGGTCATCACCGTCACGCGGTAGTTGGCCGACGCGCGGCTGAGACCGCCGTTGGTGTCGAAGGTCACCATGTAATCGCCCGCGAGCGAGCGCGCCGCGGGCACGATGTCGGCGGTGATCTTGGCTTCCTGGTTGGGAGGCAGCAGGTCTATGCGCTCGGGCTCGAAACTCACTTTCCACTGGCTCGGGCTGTCGGCAGAAAGACTCAGGTTGCGCGCGGGCGCGCTGCCGGTATTGCGCACGACCAATTTCACCTCTTCGGTCTTGCCGACTTGAGCCTCGCCGGAGAGCACCCCTGACGGCGTGGTGAGCGTCAGGCTCGGCTTGCCGGAGACGACCATGTGCAAGCCGAGCCCGGCACGCGTGTCGCCCGCGGCCGCTTGCACCCTGACGTCGTAGGCGCCGGCCACGGCATCGCCCGGGGGGCTCACGTTGATGGTGATGTTCTTGTCTTCTCCCGCCTTGACGCGTATGCCGGTCACCTCCTGCGAGCCGTACTGCGGCTTGAATGCGACGTCGAAGCCTTGAGGGGCGGTGGCCGAGAGATTGACCAGAATGTCGCGACTGCTCTTATTCGTGATCTTGGCGTCGTAGCTGAACTGCGTCGTCGCAGTTCCCTTGAGCGTCGGCAGGCTGGCCGTAATGCTGAGCCAGTCCGGCAGTGTCTTGGCGAGGTGCAAAGTGAGCGGAAGCTCGGCCCGGTGATCGTTGCCCGCGGCCGCGAGACGGAACGCGTATTGGCCCGCGCTCACACCCTTGGGTGGCGTGAGATGGAGGCTGACGTCGCGGCTGCCGTCGGGCTCGACGAACACGGAGCCGATGTCGCGCGCGTCGCCCTGGAATTCCGCGGTCCATCCTTTGGCGACTGAGAGTGCCTTCAGCGTCACCGCCTGCGGATCGACACCGAAGTTATGGATCGTCAGCGGGATCACGGCGGTTCGCCCGGACTGCACGGTCTGGTCCGGAAACGGAGTGGATAGGACGATCCCCGTATACTTCGCCCACGCGGCGGGCGCGAGAAACATTCCCAGGAGAAGCAAGATCGCAATCTTTCTCATGTCAATAGACCCCCTCACAATCTAATCACGATGAAAAGTTCGTACGGATGCGCCTGCTTGGTCATGCAGCGGGCATCGCCTCATCTGTTGACGATCCTATGAGCGGAAACTTAAAACAGACTTAAGAATGGCGGTGACGGAAAGGCGGTGTGTCATTGCCCCCGCAAACTGTGTGACCGATCCTGCATCTTCCCGCGCCCGAAACCGGCGAACCGGGCGTGCAATGAAATTCTGATTCGGGCGGTTTGACAGGAAAGCCCGCCTTAAGCGGGCTTTCCTGTGTTCTGCCGGCAGCGTCCGAGCTGGATTAATTCTTGACTAGCGGTAATCATTGCGTCGCCGACGTTCAATCTAAGAAGGTGAGAGGCAACGATCCAACGGACGATTCCGCGTAGCGGCACAGTATCAGTGTCTCGGTGTCAGCTTTGGAGAGGGCTAGCCGGTGACCGGTCATGATTGCGAGTACGCATTCGGCAGTGATGCCCCAAAGCGGCCTGTGCCGATAGACGGATCCGGCAAACTTCGAAACGCGAATCCAGCAGCCCGTTTAGGCACATTGCGCAAACGCGCGGCCCCTGGACGCCACGTTTGGCATAATCTAGGCAGCAATGAAGACACATATCGCTGTTCTTTTCCTGGCGTTGACCGCCGTATTCAGCGGCAAACTCCAGGCTACGCCGCTCGAAGAAATTCACGGGGTGCCGGTGTCTAGGCTGGAATTCTCCAGTTTCAAACTGGAGCTTGCTCTCGCTGCAATAAATGACTAGCCCTTCCCGATCGAAGGTGCCAGCGTCTCCTACAAAGTCGATCCGGACCGGATCGAAATCGTCATCGCCGTAAAGATAGCCCGTGATGAACCGTTTCGCGCGGCCTGTGCCCGAACCCTCGGGCGCGTTCGCGAGTTCCTCTATGTGGATGCCGACGGCAATGCGCCCATGGGGCGGTCTTACCTGGGCTCATACTTCCGATTGCGCATCGCCTACGCAGCAACAGGCGTTCAGGCGGGTGACGCCTTCTTAAGGCTATTTTAAGTCTGCGCTCCTATATTGCGCCTTAGCGGATTTGAACAAGCGGTGACGCAAATGCCCTTCAACGGTGTTCCAGAACGTGTTCGCGAGCTTGAGGAACTTCCGTGTTGGCGTGTCATCGAAACGAACCAGGGAGCAACGATTCCCCAGGGGTCGCTCCACAAGCCATCTCGACGCGGGCGGCAATCATTCACTCGATTGAATGTGCTGGATTGCCGTTCGTCCGAATGTGGAAGCAGCGCAGTCAAACAGGCGGTTCCTCGGGCAGCACAGCGTTCTGTTATCCCTATTGTATGGAGGTTAACATGGCACAAACAGCATCAATGCAGTCAACCGAACAACACCGCGGCAAGCTTCAGCAGGTAACCTGGGAAGGTATCGACGAGCCGGGGGCGTATGTCGATATCGCCACCGGCGACCTGTACCGAATTCCGCAGGAGGCGCTGCTAAAGGGCTCGTCTCCGCTGATACGCAAGGAGAGCACGGAGTCCGCGCTGTTCCTCAAGGTAAGCTCGAGTCCGTATGTCACCAATATCGAGGCGCGGATGGTTTGCGCTGAGAACAACGTGCAGCCGCACTTCTAGTACGAAGTCCGCGCGAGCGGCCGGGCCCGCTTTACCGGGCCCGTATCCGAATTTCGCCGCGCATAAAGCAGGGCATGCGCGCGGCGATGCATTGAACAAACCAAGAGCAATGTGTCGCGTCGCGCTGCGGCAAACGAGCTTGCGCGACCGACGTGCAACAGCGGCATCATCGAGGAGGACATGTAGATGACCACGAACCTGCTTACTTGCGGAGAACTAGGCATTCCCGAGGCCGTGACCCATGCACATGACGAACTGCGCGCGGCATTGGCCAGGGCCACTGCAGAACCCGGGCCAGTCGGTGCGGCGGCCAAACACCTGGCCGAGCTGTGCGTACCGTATTTCGACAAGGAAGAAAAAGACGTCTTCCGCGTCTTCGGATTGCTGGATGATCTGCTGACGGATCGTGCGCGACCGGATCGGGCGGTCGCGCTGCCGGTGCTTGCCGAGCTTCGCGGTCTGCGCGATAGCGCGCGCGATCGCCGTCATTTGATCGATGCCGCGATCCAGGAGTTGTTGCAGCGGGCGAGCGAAGCGAACAACCGCAATATCGCCGGCGTGGCGGATGCGCTGAAACGTCAGGAAAAGGTCGAGGATGAGGTGATGTACCCTGCCATTCTCCTGATCGACCAATCCCTGCGCGAGAGTCTGGGGGGTTAGGCAGCGCCGCACTTCGGCGCCTGCGCGCCCTGAACGACTCCTCCATGTTCAGTGAGCCGTCAGCCGGCAATAGGTCGATCGAGAATGGTCGCTCGAATGACTTTCTAAACGGTTTGGGTCGAGCGGGGGCGAATTGCCACTCGGCTGAACGCACGTGGGGACGGTGGATTATCATAGGCCACCATGCCCGCCACAGCCATCGCGACACTCTCCAAACCCGAATTATTCGCGCGTCTCGCCGAGGGACTCGCCGGCGGCGTCGCGGTCGTCACGCCGAACCGCCGACTGGCGCAGGCGCTCGCGCGCGAGTTCGACGCGGGCGCGGCCGCGCAGGGGCGCAGCGCCTGGGAGTCGGCCGACATCCTGCCGTATTCGGCATTCGTCGAGCGCTGCTTTGAGGACCTGCTCTACTCCGAGTCCGCCTCCGGTCTGCCGCTGGTGCTCACGCCGGCACAGGAACTCGCGCTCTGGGAAGACGTCATCCGGCGCTCGGACGCGGGGGAGGCGCTGCTCGCGCTCGCCGAGACCGCGGCGCTCGCTGCCGACGCATGGAAAACCGCCCACGCCTGGAGGCTGCTCGACAGCCTGCGTTCGGCCCAGTTGAACCAGGATGCGATCGCCTTTCGCGACTGGTGCGCGCAATATACCCAACGCTGCGTACGCGACGGCTATACCGACTCCGCATTGCTGCCCGACTTTGTGGCGGCGCACGCGAACGACAGCGCGATGCGTAAGCCGAAACGGCTGGTGCTCTACGGCTTCGACATCATGACGTCGCAGCAGCGCAGTCTCTTCGCCGCGTTGCAGACCGCTGGTGCCGAAGTCGTCGCATGTGCGCCGCAGGGGCGCAATGCGATCGTGTTGCGCCTGGCCTGCACCGATGCCCGCGACGAAATCCAGCGCGCCGCGGCCTGGGCGCGCGTGCGGCTCGAAGCCGCGCCGCATGCGCGCATCGGCATCGTCGTTCCCGATTTGAGCAAACATCGCTGCGCGCTGTTGCGCGCGTTGCGCACGGTGATGGCGCCGGCCTCGATGTTGCCCCGCGCATCCGGCGCGCAAGGCGGAAGCAGCGCGCCGCTGCCGTTCAACGTGTCGCTGGGCGCCGCGCTCACCAGCTATCCGCTGGTGCAGGCGGCCTGCCTGATCCTCGAGCTCGCGGGGCGCGAAATCGACTTCGGCCGCGCCAGCCTGTTGATTCGCTCGCCCTTCATCGCGGCAGGTGAGACCGAGGCTGCGGGCCGCGCCCGCATCGATCTTGAATTGCGCCGCCGCGCCGAGCCTGCGATCAGCCTGGAGCGGCTGCTGGCCACTGTCGACGCCATCGCCGCCGCGGGCGCGGGCGCGTACGCGCCGGAGCTGGCGCAGCGCCTGCGCAAACTGGCGGAATTCCGCAAGTCCGATCTTTTCGCCGCGCGCGCGCCATCGGCATGGGCGAGGGCCATCATCGAGGCGCTGAAACTCATGGGCTTTCCCGACAAGGGCCGCAGCCTCGATTCGGCCGAGTACCAGACCTTGAAGAAATGGCACGAAGTCGTCGCCGCTTTCGCCGGACTCGACCGGGTGCACGCGAAGCTGGGCTACGGCGAGGCGGTAGCACGCCTGCGGCGGCTGGCTGCCGAGACGCTGTTCCAGCCTGAGGCGCCGGATGCGCCGGTGCAGATACTCGGCGTATTGGAATCGGCCGGCATGGCGTTCGACCATCTTTGGGTAATGGGCCTCACAGACGACGCCTGGCCCATCCATCCGCGGCCCAATCCGTTCCTGCCGCTGGAGGCGCAGCGCAAGGCGGGGGTGCCCGAGGCGTCGACCGAGGCCACCTTCGCGCTCGATGCCGCGATCACGCGCGGCTGGCTGGGCGCGGCGGGCGAGGTGGTGCTGTCGCACGCCGAGGCCGAGGGCGAAAGGAAGCTCTTGCCCAGTCCGTTGCTGCGCGACCTGGCGCGAGGCACGCTCGCCTTGCCCGCGTATGCGCGCCATCGCGACCTGATCCATGCCGCCGCAAGCATCGAGGCGATCGAGGATGCCGTCGCGCCGACGCTCGCAGCAAGTGCCGCACTGACCGGCGGCGCAAGCGTGATCACCGACCAGTCGGCCTGCCCGTTTCGCGCGTTCGCGCGGCACCGCCTGGCGGCGAAATCGCCCGAAGCGCCGCACGCCGGCCTGGACGCAATGGAGCGCGGCATACTCGTGCATCGCGTGCTCGCCGGCGCCTGGGGCCAGCTGAAGACCAAGGCAGCACTCGATGCGATAGGCGAAGGCGAGCTGCAGGCGCTGCTGGCGCAGGCGGCGGACGAGGCGGTGACGCGCGTGAAGCGCGACCGCCCGGCGACGCTAGCCGGTCGATTCGCCGAAATCGAGAAAGGGCGCCTCGTGCGCCTGGCGCGCGCCTGGCTGGAAATGGAGCGCGAGGCGCGCGGCGACGATTTCAGCGTCGCCGCGGTCGAGGACAAGCGCAGCATGGTCATCGGCCCGCTCACGCTGCGCGGCAAGCTCGATCGCGTGGACGAACTCGACGACGGCCGGCGCATCGTCATCGACTACAAGTCCAGCGCCGCGCCGGCAAGCGCGTGGCTGGGCGAGCGGCCGGACGAGCCGCAACTGCCGCTGTATCTGGTCGCGACCGAGCCCGACGCCGTCGCCATCGCCTTCGCCCAGGTGAAGGCAGGCGAGATGAAGTTTGCCGCGCTCGCAGCCGACGAGACGCTGCTGCCGGTGCGCAAATCGCTGCCCGAGCCGGGCTGGGATGCGCAAGTCGCTGAATGGCGCAGGGTTCTGGCGCGGCTCGCGACGCAGTTCGCCGCGGGCGAGGCCGCGGTGCAGCCGAAGAATCCACGCACGACCTGCCGCAACTGCGATGTGCAGCCGCTGTGCCGTATACACGAACGCCTGGGCGCGGGCGTACTCGAGCGGGAGGGCGGAGATGAAGGTTGAGTTTTCGCTCTTGTGCGGGCGAAGATGCAAATGGCTGCAACGCCAGAGCTTGCGCGGACGGCGTCCCGTCCGCGCGGATCGCCGCTTGCGCGCGGATGAGAAGCGTGTCCGCGCGCAAGCGGCGATCTTGATTAGAACCCCCAGAGCGCCCTTGGGTTTATCCATAACCGTGTTTTCCGTACGGATGTGCTTTTTATCCGTACGGAAAACATGGTTGGCGCGCGCAGCGCGGAATAGTCGTTCAGCAACATTGGCGGACGCAACAGGGTACTTCGAGCTGCAACGCCAGGACTTGCGCGGACGGCGTCCCGTCCGTGCGGATCGCCGCTTGCACGCGGACGAAAAGCGCATCCGCGTGCAAGCGGCGATCTTGGATGAAACCCCCGGAGCGTCCTTGGGTTTATCCATAACCATGTTTTCTGTACGGATGTGCGTTTCATCCGTACAGAAAACATGGTTGGCGCGCGCAGCGCGCAATAGTCGTTCAGCAACGTTGGTGGACGAAACAGCATGCTTCGAGCTGCAACGCCAGGACTTGCGCGGACGGCGTCCCGTCCGCGCGGATCACCGCTTGCACGCGGATGAAAAGCGCATCCGCGCGCAAGCGGCGATCTTGGATAGAAGCAAGCCCGAGCGGGGTTCGATTGCCAAAGTCGGCAAGCCTGGAGCGGCGCATGGCTGATGTCGAAATGATCCCCGACCTGGCCGCGCGCGAGGAGGCGCTGGCGCCGACGCGCTCGTTCATCGTCCAGGCGCCGGCCGGCTCGGGCAAGACCGAACTCCTGATCCAGCGCTATCTCGGCCTGCTCGCGACGGTGAACGAGCCCGAGGAAATCGTCGCCATCACCTTCACCCGGAAAGCCGCGGCCGAAATGCGCGAGCGCGTGCTCGATGCGTTCGCGCGGGTGAGCGCGGGCGCGGATGCAGCCTCCGAGCACGAGCGGCGCACGCTCGGGCTCGCGCGCGCGGCGCTGGCGCGCGAC
>JACZJU010000211.1 GCA_014860395.1 Burkholderiales bacterium
TTCGCCGCGGTAGACCGGGATGAAAGGACAGCGGCCGCGCGTGTCCGAGCAGTAGTCGAAGCCCAGGCGCTGCGTCAGGCGCAACGCGTGCAGGTTCATCTGCCAGCCGGCGGCGCCGTGGGTGTGCGCCGGTTCGCCGAAAATCTCCGAAAAGCGCAGGTAGGCCGCGCCCATTTCCTCGCCGGTCCAGCGCTCGCCAGCGCCCGCCACATGATCCTGCCATTTGACATGGTCCCAGGTATGAATGCCGACCTCGAAGCCGGCATCACGCGTGGCGCGCATGATGTCGGCACAGCGCTTGCCGATGTCGGGGCCCGGCAGCAACGTGCCGTAGAGCAGGGTCTTCAGGCCGTAGTGCGCGAGCACCGAGGTGCGCGATACCTTTTTCATGAAACCGGGGCGGAACGCGCGTTTGATCGCGCGCCCGGTATGGTCCGGTCCGAGGCTGAACAGGAAAGTCGCGCCGGCTTGGTGCTTTTGCAGCGCTTCGATCAGCCGCGGCACGCCCTCGCGTGTGCCGCGATAGGTGTCGACGTCGATTTTCAGGGCGAGTTTCATAGGAGCTGGGGTCTAATTTGGCGGGCAGAGCGCGCAATTCCCGTTCGCGGACATCGGACGATACGGCGAACTGGGGCACCAGAGCTTGCGCGGACGGCGGCCCGTCCGCGCGGATCACCGATTGTGCGCGGATGAAAAGCACATCCGTGCACAATCGGTGATCTTGTATGAAAACCCCAAGCCGCGAGGGTTGCAACCATAACCGTCTTTCTGGTGCGGTCTCGCTTCACCTCCGCACCAGAAAGACGGTTGGCGCGCGGAGCGCGCAATGGCTGCCACATCAATACAGATCGACGGAATGCGACACGTCGAGCCGCAGCGACCGAGCTTGCGCGGACGGCGGCCCGTCCGCGCGGATCGCCGATTGTGCGCGGAGGTAAAGCGTGTCCGCGCACAATCGGCAATCTCGAATAGAACCCACCCAAGCCGTCCTGGATATTATCCATAACCGCGCCAAAAACGTGGTCGGCGCGCGCGAGCGCGCAAAACCTAGCGATGCGCCCGGTCTGTTTCAATCTACGAGATGGCGCGCTTCGGCGACATGGCCGCGGTAGAAGTCGAAGATATGCTTCATCGCCTGCTGCATGCTGACCTTGGGCTTCCAGGCGAGATCTTTGCAGGTGTTGGTGATTTTAGGCACGCGGTTTTGCACGTCCTGGTAGCCTTTGCCGTAATATTGCGCCGAACTGGTTTTGACCAGCTTTACCTTCTTCGCGTGCGTGCGGTACTCGGGATATTCGAGCGCCAGCTTCAGCATCATCTCGGCGAGCTCCTTGACCGAGTAATTGTTCTTGGGATTGCCGATGTTGTAGATCTTGCCGCTCGCCACGCGCGCCGGGTTGTCGATGATTTTGAGCAGCGCATCGATGCCGTCGTCGATATAGGTGAAGGCGCGCTTCTGGCTGCCGCCATCCACCAGCTTGATGTTTTCCCCGCGCACGATATGGCCGAGAAATTGGGTGATCACGCGCGAGCTGCCTTCCTTGGGCGTATTGATCGAGTCCAGGCCGGAGCCGATCCAGTTGAACGGCCGGAACAGCGTGTAGTCGAGGCCCTCCTGCATGCCGTAGGCGTGGATCACCCGGTCCATCAACTGCTTGGCGCAGGAATAGATCCAGCGCGGCTTGTTGATCGGGCCCAGCACCAGTTCGGAGGAATCCGGGTCGAACTCCTTGTCGCGGCTCATGCCGTAGACTTCGGAGGTGGAAGGGAACACCACGCGCTTCTTGTATTTGACCGCGGAGCGGATGATCGGCAGGTTGGCTTCGAAGTCGAGCTCGAATACCCGCAGCGGCTCCTTCACGTAGGTCGCCGGCGTGGCGATCGCCACCAGCGGCAGAACCGTGTCGCATTTGCGCACGTGGTATTCGATCCATTCCTTGTTGATGGTGATGTCGCCCTCGAAGAAATGGAAACGCTTCTCGTCGAGCAGGTCGGAGATGCGTTCGGTCTGCATGTCCATGCCATAGACTTCCCAGTCGGTCTTGGCGATGATGCGCTTGGACAGGTGGTGGCCGATGAAGCCGTTGACGCCGAGTATCAGGATTTTTTTCATTTGGTCAGCTGAATGTGATTTTTTCGTTGGTAAATGCCCTGAGGTCGAGTGGGCAGCCGCTATCGTCCTTTGCGTCAAATTCCAGTATTTGCAGCACCTTGCCGTCGGCGCAATCGGCGAAAAGCGAGCCAGCTTCGAAATATAACCCAGGCGTGCCGCTTCTAGGGCGCCTATTTGGCTCGATCCGGGTGCGCAGTATGCGCAGGGTGGCGGCGCCGATCCGCGCGAATGCCCCGGGATAGGGCGGGGCGACGCCGCGCACCAGGTTGTGCACCTCGCGCGCGCCTTTGGTCCAGTCGATGCGGCCGTCTTCGGGCTTGCGTCCGCCGTGATAGCTGCCCAGGCTGAGATCCTGCGGCCGGATGCGCGCAGTGCCCGCGACCAGTCCCGGAAGCGCCCGCGTGAGCACCTGTTCCGCCGCCTCGGTGACTTTGCCGAATACCTCGGCGGCGGTGTCCTCAGGCCCTATGGGCACGGCTTCCTGGTCGACGATGCCGCCGGCATCAGGCTTTTCCACCATCTGGTGCAGGGTGGCGCCGGTTTCGCGCTCGCCCAGGATCACCGCCCAGTTCACCGGCACGCGGCCGCGGTACCGGGGCAGGAGCGAACCGTGCATGTTGTAGGCGCCGCGCCGCGGCAGGGCGAGCAGTTGCGGGCCGAGCATATTGCGGTAGTAGAAGGAAAACAGGAAATCCGGCGTCAGCGCCTTGATCTGCGCGACGATCGCCGCATCGTTCGGATCCTCGGGCGTGATCACCGGCAGGCCGCGTGCGCGCGCGAGCTTTTCCACGCTGTCGAACCAGATGGTTTCGCGTGGGTTGTCGCGGTGCGTGACCACCAGGCTTACGCGCAGGCCCTGGGCGAGCAGCACCGAAAGGCAGCGCACGCCGACATTGTGGTAGGCAAACACTACGGCTGAAGTCATGGGTTGTACAACGCGAGTTTCTCAGGAGCGGCGGGTGAACAGCGGGCGATGGTTCACCTCAGGTTTCACCGCTTCCGGTTTCGGTCGGTACCGGTGTGGGGCGCAACAGCGCCGCCTCGGCCTCGCCTTGCTCCAGCACCGCCTGGATCAGATAGCGCGGCCGCTGGCGCACCTGCTGCGAAATGCGGCCCACGTATTCGCCCAGCAAACCGATGCCGAACAAGGCGATGCCGAGCAGGAAGAAGACGATGCCGAACAGGGTGAACACGCCCTCGACCTCCGGGCCGACCAGCAGCCGGCGCACCGCGAGGTAAGCCACGAACAGGATAGACAAGAGGGAAATCAGCATGCCGGCCAGCGAATACATCTGCAGCGGCACCAGAGAAAATGCAGTCACCAGATCGAAGTTGAGCCGGATCAATTGATAAAGCGAATACTTGGACTCGCCCGCCACGCGCTCCTCGTGCTCGACTTCGATTTCCACGGGGCGCTGGGCGAAGGTGTAGGCGAGCGCCGGGATATAGGTGCTGACCTCGCGGCAGTCGTTGATGGCTTCGATGATCTCGCGGCTGTAGGCGCGCAGCATGCAGCCCTGGTCGGTCATGCGGATGCGCGTGATGCGCTCGCGCACCAGGTTCATCGCCTTGGAAGCGTAGCGGCGAAACGCCGTATCCTGGCGCATGCGGCGTATCGTGCCGACATAGTCGTAGCCCTCGTCCATCTTGGCGATCAGGTTGCCGATTTCCTCCGGTGGATTCTGCAGGTCGGCATCCAGCGTGACGATGCGCCGGCCGCGCACCCGCTCGAAGCCCGCCATGATCGCCATGTGCTGGCCGAAGTTGCCGTTGAACAGGATGACGCGGGTGACATCGGGGCGTTGCTGGAATTGCTCGCGCAGCATCGCCGCCGAGCGGTCGCGGCTGCCGTCGTTGACGAACAGGATCTCGTAGGGGATGTGCAAGGCGTCCAGCGCCGGGTACAGGCGCGCGAACAGGGCCGCGAGCCCCTGCTCTTCGTTGTAGACCGGAATGACGACCGAAAGCTCTATGCTCATTTTCCGACGTTCATTTCTAGACGTTCACTTCTTATTGTCGCGGATGATTTCGGCGACCGCCGTGCACACGCGATCGACGTCTGCGTCCGTCATTGCGGGGAACAGCGGCAGCGTCAGCGTGGTGCGGCCTATGCGTTCTGCCTGCGGGAAATCGCCCTGATTGTAGCCGAGTCTTCGGTACAGCCCGAACAGGTGCATCGCCGGGTAATGCACGCCCACGCCGATGCCGCGCTGGTGCATCGCCTGGATGAATGCGCCGCGGTCGATGCGCATGCGCTCTAGCGGCAGCAACACCTGGAACATATGCCAGTTGCAGTTGGAAAAATCCGCCAGCGGCAGCTCGCAGCCCGCTTCTTTGTCGAAGCGCTCGAAATAGCGTCGCGCAAGCGTGCGGCGCCTGGCGGTGAATGCTTCCAAGTGCTTGAGCTGGCCCAGGCCGATGCGCGCGGCGACATCGGTCAGGTTGTGCTTGCCGCCTGCGACCTCGACCTCCTGGCCTCCGTCGGGCAGGCGCACCACGCCCTGCAGGCGCAGCCGCGTACAAAAATCGGTCTCTGCTTCATCGGTAAGCACCAGGCAGCCGCCTTCCACAGTGGTGATGTTCTTGTTCGCGTGAAAGCTGATCGCGACGAGATCGCCGAAGCTGCCGATGCGCCGGCCGCCCCAGCTGGCTCCCATGGCCTGCGCGGCGTCCTCGATCACGCGCAGGCCGCGGCGCCGGGCGATGTCGTACAGCCGGTCGCGGTCCACCGGGAGCCCTGCCATGTCCACCGGCAGGAGCGCCCGGGTTTTGGGCGTGATCGCGGCCTCGATGCGTTCGAGGTCGATATTGCGCGTGACGGCATCGACGTCCACGAACACCGGGCGCGCGCCGGCGCGCAGGATCACGTTCGCCGTGGCCACCCAGGAGAGCGGCGTGGTGATGACTTCGTCGCCTGGCTGCACGCCGGCGACGGTTAGGGCGATTTCCAGCGCTCCGGTGCCCGAGCTCATCGCGCGCACCGGCCGACCGCCGAAATACTGCGACAGTTCCTGCTCCAGTTGCTTGACGCAGGGGCCGCTGGTGATCCAGCCCGAGCGCAGCACCTCGGCCACGCCGGCGATGGTTTCCTCGTCGATCGAGGGCCGGGTGAAGGGCAGGTAGTCCATCAGGAGCGTGCAACTATATAGACGCCGACGATAATTACGCCGATGCCCGCCAGCCGCGTCGCGCTGACCGCTTCGCCGAACAGATACCAGGCCGCCACGGCGTTGAGCACGTAACCTATGGACAGCATGGGATAGGCGATGGAGACTTCGACCCTTGAGAGTCCCATGATCCAGACAACCAGGCTCACCACGTAGCAGGCCATGCCGCCCATGATGTGCGGCTCCAGCGCGAGCTTCATCCCCACCGGGACGATGTTGCCGGCATTGAAATCGAAATGCCCGACCGCGTTGGTGCCGGCCTTGAGCAGCAGTTGCGCCGTGGCGTTGAGGAACACGCCCAGCATCAGCAGGGAGAAGCTGACCAGGTTCATCGATGGCCGGTGAGGTCTCTGGCGACGATCACGCGGCGCGTGTCGCGCGCCACGAGGCGCATCGGCAGGCCCTTGGCGCGGAGCTCGTCGTAGCGCTGGGGCGACATCATCGCCAGCGCCTCATGTTCGGCGTCCCATTTCTTTTCGAACTGTGCCACGGTGGGAATGAACTTCTGCGGCTCCTGCGCGATGCCGAAACCCAGCTCATCCTTGTACGACACCATGGTAGTGGGGCGCTGCAGATAGAACTGCAGCGACTGATCGTAGGTGTCGACGCTGTAAAAGGGCATGCCCGGTTTCAATTCAGGTTTGATTTTCTGGACAATATAATACGCGGAATTGGCCTTAGACAGGCTCTCGTGTCCGCTCAAAGCGAGCTGCGCGAACGCGAGCCCCGCGCTGGCCAATACCACGAGCGCAGCATTCGTCCTGCCGCGCCATGCGAGCCAGGCGCAGGCCGCGGCGCCGGCGATCTGCAGTACGGCCGCCGCGATCAGCCATGGGGCGTAATTGTGAAACATCTCGACCGGCACTTCGCGGCTGGCGTAGCTCTCGATGCCGGGCATGAGCGCGAGCACGGCGATGCCCGCAAGCGCCGCGGGCAGCGTCTGCCATGCGAGCGCACGTGTGCTGAGCTGCGTCAGGCGCACGCCGATGAGCAGCGCCAGCGCCGGGAATATGGGCAGGATGTAGGACACCAGCTTGGAGTCGGAAACGGAGAAGAACACGAACACCACCGCCGACCAAAGAAGCAGAAAACGCTGCACCTGGAAGCTTTGCCGCGGCGCGCGCTTCCACGCGCGCGCAAGCGCGTCGATCAGCGTGACCGTCCAGGGAAGCATGCCCGCCAACAACACTGGAATGAAATAGTAGGGCGGCTGGTAGCGGCCGTGCTGCTTGGTGAGGAAGCGCTCGAAGTGTTCGTGGATAAAGAAGAAGTGGAAGAACTCCGGGTTGGCCCGCGACACGGCGACAAACCAGGGCAGAGTCAGCACGAGCAACAACACAATGCCTGTGGCGAGACGCAGGCGGCCGATCAACTTCCAGTCGCGTTCGACCAGGATATAGAGCACAAGCGCCGCGCCCGGCAGCACCAGGCCGATCAAACCCTTGGACAACACTGCCAGCGCGACGGCGGCCCAGGCGGTGAGCATCCAGCCGGTGCGCTTGCGCGCCGCGGTGGTGTCGTGCTGGGCGAGCAGGAAGGCGCACACCGCAGCGGCGAGAAAAAAGCTCACGCCCATGTCCAGCGTGTTGACATGCGCGATCAGCACCCAGAGCAGGCTGGAGGCGAGCACCAGCGCCGCATACCAGCCGGCTTGCGCGCCGAACAGCCTCCGTCCGGTGAAAAATACCATGAGCACGCCGAGAAAACCGGTGAGTGCGCTCCACAGCCTGGCGGTCCATTGGTGCTCGCCGAAGAGGGTGTAGGCCGTCGCCGTGGCCCAATACTGCAGCGCGGGTTTTTCGAAATACTTGATATCGTTCAGGCGCGGCGTGGTCCAGTCGCCGCTCGCCACCATTTCGCGCGGGATTTCGGCGTAGCGGCCCTCGTCGGGGTTGACCAGCTTGCGATATTCGAGATTGGAGAACCAGATCGCCGTGAAGGCGAGCAGCAACATGATCGTCAGGCGCCTCGTCATAGCGTCGCCCTATAAAAGTCATGAGATGTCAGAAGTCGTAAGGATTTCAAAGCAAGGTGAACCGGTATGCGCGGGGGAATAATAAGGGGGGCGCGCCCCCCTTGTTCGTTTGACAGGGTTTTTCCCCCTGCCGGAGACGCCCTGTTTGCTTCGGCACGGGATATATAAGTCTTCAAGTGAACAGCAGCGCCGCGGCGACCTTGCGCTCTTCGGCGGCCAGGATATTGTAGGTGCGGCAGGCGGCCTGGACGTCCATCACTTCGAGGCCGATGCGCGCCTCGATCAGCGCGCGCGTGAGTTCCGGTCGCGGAAAGCGCAGGCGGGCGCCGGTGCCGAGCAGCACGATTTCGGGCTTGAGTTCGGCGAGCTGGGCGAAATCCGCGGCGCTCAGTTCATCGAACCCCGTGGGCTGCCAGTCGGTCAGGATGCGGTCCTGCAGCACCACCAGGTTGCGTTCGTAGCGCTGGCGGTTGATCATGACATAGCCCTCACCGTAGCCGGTGAACGCGTTAATGCCGGAGGGATTGGACAATTGGAGCTTCATGGCAGGGTACAACAGGGTACAAATAGGCTAAAATTATAAACTTTTTCAGCACTTACCGCGACCTTGCGCTGCACCATATGAGAGAATTCTCCCGCATCAACCGCCTGCCGCCGTACGTTTTCAACATCACCAACGAGTTGAAGATGGCCGCGCGTCACGCCGGCGAGGACATTATCGACCTGAGCATGGGCAACCCTGACGGGCCCACGCCCAAGCACATCGTCGACAAGCTGGTCGAAGCGGCGCAGCGTCCGGACACCCACGGCTATTCGGTGTCCAAAGGAATACCTCGCCTGCGCCGCGCGATCACGACCTGGTACCAGCGCCGCTATGGCGTGGAGTTCGATCCGGACACTGAAGCGATCGTTACCATCGGCTCCAAGGAAGGCCTCGCGCACTTGATGCTGGCGACGCTGGAGCGCGGCGACACGGTGCTCGTGCCCAACCCGAGCTACCCGATCCACATCTACGGCGCGATCATCGCCGGGGCCGACATCCGCTCGGTGCGCATGACCCCGGGCGTCGATTTCTTCGCCGAGACCGAGCGCGCGATCCGCGAGCTGATTCCGAAGCCGAAAATGCTGGTGATCGGTTTCCCCTCGAACCCGACGGCGATGTGCGTCGAGCTGGAATTTTTCGAGCGCGTCATTGCGCTGGCCAAGGCGCACGACATCATGGTGGTGCACGACCTCGCCTACGCCGACATTACTTTCGACGGCTGGAAGGCGCCTTCCATCATGCAGGTGCCGGGCGCGCGCGACGTGGCGGTGGAGTTCTTCACCATGTCGAAAAGCTATAACATGGCCGGCTGGCGCATCGGCTTCATGGTCGGCAACAAGGACCTGGTGCACGCGCTCGCACGCATCAAGAGCTATCACGATTACGGCACGTTCGCGCCGATCCAGGTGGCCTCCATCGTGGCGCTCGAGGGACCGCAGGACTGCGTCGAAGAAGTGCGCCTGAAATACCAGAAGCGGCGCGACGTCATGGTGAAGGGCATGCACGAAATGGGCTGGATGGTGGCCAACCCCAAGGCGTCGATGTACATCTGGGCCAAGATTCCGCCGCACTATGCCGGCATGGGTTCGCTCGAGTTTGCGAAGAAGATTCTCACCGAAGCCAAGGTGGCGGTGTCCCCGGGCATCGGTTTCGGCGACTACGGCGACGATCATGTGCGCATTGCGCTTATCGAGAACGAATCGAGAAGCCGCCAGGCGCTGCGGGGCATCAAGGAAATGTTCAAAAAGGATGGTTTGCTGTGAGCAAAATTTGCGGGAAATTGGCGCGATGAATCCGATCAGCGTAGGACTGCTGGGCATAGGCACGGTGGGCGGCGGCACCTGGAACGTGCTCGCGCGCAACCAGGAGGAGATCCAGCGCCGCGCCGGGCGCGGCATCCGTATTACCAAGGTCGCCGACAAGGACCTGGCGCGCGCGCGGCAACTGGTCGGAGACCAGGCCGCGGTCACCGCCGACGCCTGGGAGGTGGTGAACGATCCGGCCATCGATATCGTGGTCGAGTTGATCGGCGGCTACGGCATCGCGCGCGAACTGGTGCTGAAGGCGATCGAAAACGGCAAGCATGTGGTCACCGCCAACAAGGCGCTGCTCGCGACCCATGGCAACGAGATTTTCGCCGCCGCGCAAAGCAAAGGCGTGATGGTGGCGTTCGAGGGCGCGGTGGCCGGGGGCATCCCGATCATCAAGGCCCTGCGCGAAGGCCTCACCGCCAACCGCATCGAATGGATCGCCGGCATCATCAACGGGACGTCGAACTTCATCCTGTCGGAAATGCGCGACAAGGGTCTCGCCTTCGACACGGTTCTGAAGGAGGCGCAGCGCCTGGGCTACGCCGAGGCGGATCCGACTTTCGACATCGAAGGCATCGATGCCGCGCACAAGCTCACCATCATGTCGGCGATCGCCTTCGGCATACCGATGCAGCTGGACAAGGCCTACACCGAGGGCATTTCGGCGCTGACCCAGGCAGACATCCGCTACGCCGAGCAGCTCGGCTACCGCATCAAGCTGCTGGGCATAACGCGCAGGACGCCCGAAGGCATAGAGCTGCGCGTGCATCCGACCCTGATTCCGGCGCGGCGCCTGATCGCCAACGTCGAAGGCGTGATGAACGCGATCCTCGTCAAAGGCGACGCGGTCGGTGCGACGCTGTACTACGGTGCCGGCGCCGGCGCCGAGCCGACCGCAAGCGCCGTGGTGGCCGACCTGGTCGACGTGACGCGCATGCACACCGCAGATCCGGAGCACCGCGTGCCGCATCTTGCATTTCAGCCCGACCAATTGTCGGACATCGCCATCCTGCCGATGGAGGAGGTCGTCACCTCCTACTATCTGCGCATGCGCGTTGTGGACCGGCCCGGGGTGCTGGCCGACATCACCCGCATCCTCGCCGACCGCAGCGTTTCCATCGACGCCATGGTGCAAAAAGAGCCGTCCGAGGGCGAAGAGCTGGTGGACATCATCATGCTTACGCACGAGACGCGCGAGAAGCAGATCAACGCAGCCATTGTGGCAATCGAAGCGCTGCCGGTGGTGTCGGGCAAGGTGACGCGCATCCGGCTCGAAGAGTTGGGGCGCAACTAGCCTCATAACCGCCGGACATTGACACAATGCGCTATCTGAGCACCCGCGGCGGCATGCAGCCGCAGAGCTTCACCCAGATCATGCTCGGCGGCCTGTGCCCGGACGGCGGCCTGGCCGTGCCGGAGAGCTATCCGCGCGTGAGCCCGGCCGAGCTTGCAGACTGGCGCGGCCTGTCCTACGCCGAACTCGCCTACGAGGTGCTGCACAAGTTCTGCGACGATATCCCGGCGGCCGACCTGCAGGCGCTGTGTGCGAAGACCTACACCAAGGCGATATTCCGCACCGAGGCGATCGCGCCCCTGAAGACGCTGGCGCCGGGGCTGCACCTGCTCGGGCTCTCCAACGGGCCGACGCTGGCGTTCAAGGACATGGCGATGCAGCTGCTCGGCAACCTGTTCGAGTACGTGCTCGCCAGGAGCGGCGAGCGCATCAACATCCTCGGGGCCACCTCGGGTGACACCGGCTCGTCGGCCGAATACGCCCTGCGGGGAAAACGCGGCGTGAACGTGTTCATGCTGTCGCCGCACGGAAAGATGAGCGCCTTCCAAACGGCGCAAATGTTTTCCCTGCAGGATGCGAACATATTCAACATCGCCATCCGCGGCGTGTTCGACGACTGCCAGGACATCGTCAAGGCGGTCAGCAACGACGCCGCGTTCAAGAAACGCCAGAAGATCGGCGCGGTGAATTCCATCAACTGGGCGCGGGTCGCGGCGCAGGTGGTGTATTACTTCCGCGGCTATTTCGCGGCGACAAAATCGAACGACGAGCAGGTCGCGTTTGCCGTGCCTTCGGGGAATTTCGGCAACATCTGCGCCGGCCACATCGCGCGCATGATGGGGCTGCCGATCGCGCGGCTGATCCTCGCCACCAACGAGAACAACGTGCTCGACGAATTCTTCCGCAGCGGCCGCTACCGCGTGCGTCCGCCGAACGAGGTCACGCAGACCTCCAGTCCGTCCATGGACATTTCCAACGCATCCAATTTCGAGCGCTTCGTGTTCGACTTGGTCGGGCGCGACTCAGGCCTGGTGAGAGATCTATGGAGCAAGGTGGACGCCGGCGGCGAGTTCAATCTCGCCGGCACGCCCTACTTCGCCAACGTGAAGGAATACGGTTTTGTCTCTGGCTCCAGCACCCACGCGGACCGGCTGGCGACGATCCGCCGCGTGTACAAGGAGTACGGCGTGATGATAGACACGCATACCGCGGATGGGCTCAAGGTCGGGCTGGAGCAGCGCCAGCCGGGTGTTCCGCTGATATGCCTGGAGACGGCGCTGCCGGTGAAATTCGCCGAAACCATACGCGAAGCGCTGGGACGCGACCCGGACTATCCGGCCGGCTGCGAAAACCTGGAGTCGCTGCCGCAACGCTTCGAGGTGATGGATGCCGATGCGGGTGCAGTCAAAGCCTATATCGCGCGCCATACCGGGCTCTAGTTGTCGCCGGGCAGTAAGCGATTTGCTATTGGCTAATTCGCAGTAGCTTGGAAAGTCCACCCCAATGGCGGTTGAGGCGGTCACGCATGTTCTCCGGGAGACCGACTTCCCGGAGTATTCCGGGCCACTCTTTCCTGGCGGTTGTCACCGTCTCCCTGACGATGTTCAGCACGAATTTCGGCGGGGCTTCCATCCGGCGGGCGAGCCGGTCGAAATGCGACTCATCGATCGATTCAAAGCGCTTTTCCCCACCCAGATTGAGCGCAAGGCTGTCGTTCTGGACGTAGTGAATTGTCGATACCAGGTCGTATGCCGGCGATAGCTGGGGAGTGATTTTGTTTTTGTAGATCACCGACCAGTTCTTGAGATGGGCATCGCCGTTGCCGACGAGAATGTTGACGACCAGTCGCCGAATGAATTCAGCGAGCTGCTCAAATCGGTTGGGAAAAAGATCAAATATCAATCTGCCGATGGTATCGTAATTGGTCGCCTTGTATTCCTGGTCGCCATAGACGTTAAATACTTGCGCAAAGTCTTCGACATGGACCCGGCTTTCGGTGCTGCGGTCATAACGTTTGATGGCGTAAGCCCAGGTTTCCCATTGCGGTATCGAGAGGCCGACCATTCCGGTCAGATCAATATCATTGAGTTTCACCAGTTTAACTTCGGGCGTTTGTATTCCGGCAGCGGCTGCCAGCCGCATCATCGTGTACTCGTTCGCCGGGACGTCCGGATGGGTCGGGTGAGGGGGTTTGACGATCCATTCCTCTTTGCCATCTTCCAGCGTGAAACGCCCGCCGCGCTCGATCATCGAGAACTTGAGTTGTGACCCGCCCAGCGAGAACTTGATTGGTGCCTCGTCTGGAACGGCGTGCGTGGTGCCCGTCCGGTAATTGATGGCGGCGTGCGGCAATTCATCCGCCGGAAGCGCGCGAATTGCGCCGGGCAGGCTCGCGCCCAGGGCCATGAGCAAGTCAAATTCGTGGTCGTGGTGGATCTTCAGTCGTTTGACCATGTATTCCCGCAGCACGCCTTCGGGCAACAGGTTGCTGAAGAAAGGCGGCAGCTTCATCCGGCTCGAAAAAATTTCCCGCAGTTTGCTCTCAGTCGCTTCTTCATTTCCCGGCGTGTTGAAGGACAGGCTCAGGGTCGGCCGGCTTGGTCCCAAGTCGATGTAGCTGTCGTCGAAGGCGAACAGGCTCTTGCCTTCCGGAAAGCCGGTGAGGTGGCCGACTGGTATTTCGCCCAGTAGTATCTTCAGGACGCGGGCATCAGCCATTTGATAGCTCCTCGTCGTCCTTTACCTGGTAGCGGTCGAGGAGGGAAGGGGAAGAGTTTGAAGGCGCCGGCCCGCGTTTGGCCTTGAGAAAGGATTCAAGCTTTGCGCTGTCCTCCCGCGGAACGGGCATGAGTTCCATGTCGAGCGCCTGTGCCAGCTTCAAGAGAGTGGATAGCGTGACATCTCCCCCGCGCTCGAAGGTGGACACTTGCCTTTGCTGAATCCCGCTTCGGCGTGCAGCCTCGACTTGCGACAGGCCCAAGGCAAGCCGTCTCGCTCGAATTGTCTCGTGGATCGTGGGCTTCATTATGTGAGTCGAGAGGGTCTCGAAATGTATTTATGTATATTAATGAATTATAATCTGCTGTCAATGTATATTAGCACATAAGAATAATATCTCATGCCTAAAAGGGTATATGCTTAGCCTGAATCGTCCGAAGAGCTGTTTCTTGGTCCGGCAGTCTCGAAACCGGCCAAATCGACGAAATAGACCGGTTTGACTTCTGTATTCCGCGCTCCAGGCGCACGGGGCCGGTGCCAGTATCGGCCTACGGGTACCGGAAAAAGCCAAAACTGGAGGATGCAATGGACGCTTACGACGCAATGTTGCTTGCCCTATTCGCCGGCACGCTGGTCTGTTTCTGGCGCGCTTGGCGCAGCGGCGAATTGCGCAACGTTAAAGCGACGATCCAGCGGTGCGCCGAACACGGCGTGCACCTCGCGCGCTAGCGGTCAGCGACAAGCCAGGGGATAGACTCCCTCGCGCTTCCCTACTCGGCCCGTCGCAATATGGCTTTTGCAGCGGGCCCTCAGAGACTTTTCAGCTTGTATAGCAGGTCCAGCGCTTCTTTCGGACTGAGTTCGTCCGGTTTGAGCGTCGCGAGCAGATCGAGTGCCGGGTGCGGCTCGGGTTCGGGCGCGGCCGGCGCGCCTGCGAAGAGATCCGTCTGCCCGCCGCGCGTCAGGCTCTGCTCCTCCAGCTGCAGCAGATAGCGCTTGGCCGCGCGCGTGACGTTGCCCGGCACGCCGGCGAGCGCAGCAACCTGCAGGCCGTAGCTCTGCGAGGCCGGCCCTTCCTCCACCGCGTGCAAAAACACGATGGAATCCTTGTGCTCCACGGCATCCAGGTGGATGTTGGCCGCCTCGCGGTATTCCAGCGCGAGCCGCGTCAGTTCGAAGTAGTGGGTCGCGAACAAGGTGTAGCAGCGGTTCTTTTCGATCAGATGACGCGCGATCGCCCAGGCCAGCGCCAGGCCGTCGAAAGTGGAGGTGCCGCGCCCGACCTCGTCCATCAGCACCAGGCTCGTCGGCGTGGCGTTGTGCAGGATGTTGGCGCTTTCGGTCATTTCCACCATGAAGGTGGAGCGGCCGCCGGCGAGGTCGTCGGCCGCGCCGATGCGCGTGAATATCTGGTCGATCGGTCCGAGGCGCGCCGCGCGCGCCGGCACGAAGGCGCCGACGTGGGCGAGCAGCACGATCAGCGCCACCTGGCGCATGTAAGTCGATTTGCCGCCCATGTTCGGCCCGGTGATGAGCAGCAGCCGGCGCGCGGGGTTCAGGCGGCAGTCGTTGGCGATGAACTGATCCACCTGTGACTCGACCACGGGATGGCGCCCGGCCTCGATTTCGATCAGCGCCTCGTCCACGAATTGCGGCCGGCACCAATTGAGCCGCAGGCCGTGGTCGGCAAAGGACCCCAGCAGGTCGAATTCGGCCAGGGCGCGTGCAATGCGCTGCAGCGCCGGAATATGCGGCTGCAGGGTTTCCAGCACCTGCTCGTACAGGGCTTTTTCCAGCGCGAGCGAGCGCTCCTGCGCCGACAAGGCCTTGTCCTCGAAGGCCTTGAGCTCCGGCGTGATATAGCGCTCGGCATTTTTCAGCGTTTGCCGGCGGCGGTAATCGGCGGGAATCTTCTCCACCTGGGCGTGGGTGACTTCGATGTAGAAGCCGTGCACGCGGTTGTACTCGACTTTGAGGTTGGGGATGCCGCTGCGCTCGCGCTCGCGCGCTTCGAGCGCGACCAGGAACTCGCCCGAGTTGGTCTGCAGCGCGCGCAGTTCGTCCAGGCCGGCGTCGTAGCCGTCATTGATGACGCCGCCCTCGCGCAGCAGCGTGGCGGGCTCGGGCTGGATCGCGCGCGTCAACAGCGTAGCGCAGTCCTGCGGCACCGCCAGCGCTTCACGCAGTTCGGCCAGCCGCGGCGCCGAAGCGCCGGCTAGGAGCTCGCCCAGCCGGGGCAGGGCGGCGAGCGTGTCGCGCAGCGCCGAGAGGTCGCGCGGCCGCGCGCTTTTCAAGGCGATGCGCGCGCTGATGCGCTCCACGTCGGCGATCCGGCGCAGGGCCTCGCGCAATGCGGTGCCCGCGGTTTGAGCGAGTTCTTCCACCGCCTCATGGCGATTCGCCAGCACGGCGCGGTCGCGCAAGGGATGATGCAGCCAGTGGCGCAGCAGGCGGCTGCCCATGCCGGTGGCGCAGCCGTCGAGCAGGCTGTACAGCGTGGGGGCGCTCGTGCCGCGCAGGGTTTCGGTGAGTTCCAGGTTGCGCCGCGTGGCCGCGTCCATGCGCACGTAGTCGTCCGCGCGCTCCGGTCGCAGGGCGTTCACATGCGACAAGGCCTGCCCTTGGGTCTTGCGCGCATATTCGAGTAGCGCGCCGGCCGCAGCTACACCTAAGCGCAGGTCCTCGCAGCCGAAGCCCGCGAGCGAATGCACATTGAAATGCTTGAGCAGCTGTTGCCGAGCGGCTTCATATTCGAAATGCCATTCCGGCAGATGGGTAATGGCGGCGGAACCGTTCAGGCCGGGTTGCGATGTCCGATCTGCAACCAGGATTTCGGCCGGGCGCAGCCGCGTGAGTTCGCCCGCGAGCATGCGCTGCGGAATCTCGGCCACGCGCAGCTCGCCGCTGGCGAGGCTGAGCCAGGCGAGGCCCACGCTGTTGTCCTCGGCCGAGAGCGCGAGCAGCAGGTTATCGGATTTTTCGTCGAGCAGTGCCGAGTCGGTGAGCGTGCCCGGGGTGACGATGCGGGTGACGGCGCGCTCCACCGGACCCTTGGAAGTGTTCGGATCGCCGATCTGCTCGCAGATCGCGACCGACTCGCCCAGCTTCAGCAGCTTCGCCAGGTATTGCTCCGCCGCGTGGTAAGGCACGCCGGCCATTTTGATCGGCACGCCGGCGGATGCGCCGCGCGTGGTGAGGGTGATGTCCAGCAGCCGCGCCGCCTTCTCCGCGTCGGCGTGGAACAGTTCGTAGAAATCGCCCATGCGATAGAAGAGCAGGATGTCCGGATGCTGCGCCTTCAGGCGCAGGTACTGCTGCATCATCGGGGTGTGGGCGCTGCCCGCGGGGGAATCCGGCTTGCTCATCGGCGCAATTCTAACCCGGGATGCCTGGCGGCAAGCCAGGAATGCGCGTGCAGTCGGTTCCGTCCGCCCGTCTCGGCAACTGCTCACCTTTTTCAGGCTTCCTGCATAACCGGCCCGGCATCGGCAAACCTTGAAATGGGCCCATTCCCCTGTGCTTATCGAAGTCTTGGGACGGATGGCGATACGCAACAATCAGGGTAGCCGGAGCGACCGCATGCAAATCGTGCCGGATTTATCTATTCAAAGTCTCCGACACGCTGGCAGAAAAAGGCGGGCCGGCGTGCAGCCGCGTTGTTGCGATGGATGCGACGCTTTGGTGTGAACTCGACGAGAGGTGCAGCGATGGGTCTTAGGATCGGTCTTCAGGGCAAGGTACTGGCGATGAGCAGTGGGGCGCTGGGCATGTTGATTCTCACCGCAGCAGGCACGTTCGCGAATTTATGGAGCAGCATCGCGACCGTTGCCGAAGCGAGCCACGTCAGCGCCGGACAGGAACGCTCGGTGCGCAATATGACGGTGCTGTTCGGGCAGCAGTTGCAGGCGTGGAAGGACGTGCTGCTGCGCGGCAAGGACCCGCAGGCGCTCGACAAGCACTGGGCCGGCTTCGTCGAGAAGGAGGCCGCCGTCGACAAAATCGGGATGCGGCTGGTCGGGGAAATCGCCGCCCCCATGGCCAGGGACCAGGTTGCGCAGTTCCTGGAGTCGCACAAGGAAATGGGCCAGATCTACCGTCGCGGACTGCAAGCCTACAAAAGCGCCGGTGCGGACGGCGCTGCCGGGGATGCCGCAGTCATGGATGTGGACCGCGTGCCCACGGACCTGCTGCAGAAAGCGGCAAAGGAAATCCAGAGCGGCGCCGAGCAGACAATGCAGGAGGGCTTCGCGAGCGCGCGCCGGGTGATCATCATCGGCATTCTGCTGATGGCGATCATATTGGTGCTGGCGCTGGTCGGCATGATCTGGCTGGTTCGCAGCGTTACCGATTCGTGGAGGCAATTGGTCGGCGCACTGGAGGCGACGCGCTCCGGTGATTTTTCGCTCAGATTGAAGATCGACCGGCACGACGAGCTGGGCTATCTGATGAAGGGCTACAACCGAATGGCAGACGAGCTGGCCGCGATTGTCGGCCAGGTACAGAAGTCCGCAGTACAGGTGGGCGCCTCGGTTACCCAGATTGCCGCAGGTGCGAAGGAGCAGGAAGCAACGGCGGTCGAGGTTACAGCGACCGCGACTGAAATCAGCGCGACGTCCAAGCAGATTTCCACCACCTCGAAGGAGCTGCTCAAGACCATGAACGAAGTTTCCGGCATGGCGGAAAAATCGGCACTTCTGGCAAGCGACGGGCAAACCGGCCTGTCCCGGATGGAGGGAACCATGGGCCGCGTGATGGAGGCAACCGGCGCCATCAATGCCAAGCTGGCGGTGCTCAATGAAAAAGCCGGCAATATCAGCAAGGTCACCACGACGATTACCAAGGTAGCGGACCAGACCAACCTGCTTTCGCTGAACGCGGCGATCGAAGCGGAAAAAGCCGGGGAATACGGGCGCGGGTTTGCGGTCGTCGCGACCGAGATCCGCCGGCTGGCCGACCAGACCGCGGTGGCAAGTTATGACATCGAGGTGATCGTGAAGGAGATTCAGTCGGCGGTTTCCGCCAGCGTGATGGGCATGAACAAATTTTCCGAAGAATCCCGTCGTGGCATGGAGGAAATCGAGCAGGTCGGCGGACAGTTGTCGCAGGTTATCGAACAGGTGCAGACGCTGATACCGCGTTTCGAGGGAGTCAACGATGGAATGCGTTCGCAAACCGCCGGCGCGGAGCAGATCACCGGCGCGTTTGGCCAGCTCACTCAGGCGATGCAGCAGGCGACCGATGCGATCCGCCAGTCCAACGTGGCGATAGCCGACGTCAGCCAGGTCGCAAACGGGCTGAGCAGCGGCGTTTCGCGCTTCAAGCTGGCATAGTCGTCCGGCGCCGCGACGCCGCGCAGATACGGTAGCGACGACCGGCCGGATAACCGAAATGCTTTTTCTCCAATTCCAACTCGGCAAAGACCGCTACGTTCTGGATTCCGCGAACGTGGTCGAGGTGCTGCCGCTGCTCGGAATCAAACAAATTCCGCAGGCGCCTGCGGGAGTCGCCGGAGTATTCAATTACCGCGGCACGCCGGTGCCGGTGATCGACTTGAGCGAATTGGTGTTGGGCCGGCCAGCGCGGCTGCAGATGAGTACACGCATCATCATCGTGCTCTATCCAGACGGGGATGGCGCCCAGCATCCGTTGGGATTGATCGCGGAGAAAACGACGCAGACCCTGCGCCGCGATCCGGCTGATTTCCGCGATTCTGGCGTGCTCAGTCACGAGGCAGCATATCTCGGTCCGGTGGCGACCGATCCCGATGGGCTGCTTCAATGGATCCAGGTTGCCGGCTTGCTGCCGGCATCGGTACGCCATGTGCTGTTCAAACAAGCGCTGGAACAGACATGACGAGCGTCGCGGATTTCGCAATCCTGCTCCAGCAAAAGATAGGCCTGAGCGCCGATACGATCGGACTCGGGGCGATTGAGTCTTCAGTGAAGGCGCGCGCTTCGGCATGCGGGCTGAAAAGCCTGTACGACTACTGGGAGCATGTCCATGCTTGCGACGCCGAACTGCAGGAACTCATCGATGAAGTCGTGGTTCCAGAGACCTGGTTCTTTCGCGATTCCGAAGCCTTTGCGGCGCTGGCACGCGAGGCTTGCGAAAAATGGCTGCCGGCGCATCCAGGACAGGAACTGCGACTGCTGAGCCTGCCGTGCGCGACCGGCGAGGAACCGTATTCGATGGCGATGGCACTGTTGATGGCTGGCTTTCCGGCAGGTCTGTTTCGAGTCGACGCGATCGACATCAGTGCGCGCTTGTTGAAGTTCGCCGAGAAAGCGGTTTATGGAAGGAATTCGTTTCGCGGAAACGGCCCCGAATTCCGCGACCAGTTCTTCGAGCAAAGCGGAAACGGCGCCCGCCTTGCGCAAGCCGTGCGCGCACAGGTGCGCTTCCGGCACGGCAACCTGCTGGATCCCGGCTTCGTGTCTGATACAACAGCGTACGACTTCGCTTTCTGCCGCAATGTTTTGATCTATTTCGACCGCGCTACCCAGGATCGGGCTGTGCAGACATTGACGCGCCTGCTCAAACCGGACGGCATGCTGTTCGTTGGTTCGTCTGAAAGCGGCCTATTTCTCGACCACGATTTCGCGCCAGTAAAGGCGCCGCGAGCATTTGCTTTCCGCAAGAAAGCGCAGTCGGCGCACGCCGCGATCGCAGATCCGGCAGGATTGTCCAAACCCGGGCGGCGATCGGTGCCCGGAGCCGACCGCCGCCTTGCCGCAAAGTCTGTACTGAAGCCAGTCGCGACTTCCCGACCCGCTGCGACTGCAAGACCGCCAGGTCAGCCCGTGGCATCCGCAATGGAGGAGATCGTCCGGCTTGCCAACGAAGGCCGCCTGAACGAGGCGATACAGCGCTGCGACGAGCACCTGCGCAGCGGCGGTCCGTCGGTACAGGCGTATCACCTGCTGGGCCTAGCACATGATGCCGCCGGCAGGCCTGAGGAAGCCGAGCAATACTACCGCAAGGTGCTGTATCTGGATCCGTGCCACCAGGAAGCGCTTGTCCATCTCGCCTTCCTGATCGAGAAGCAGGGCGACTCGGCCGGCGCACAGCGATTGCACATGCGCGCGAAGCGTGCCGGAGGCGGCGCCTGACATGAACGCACCCTCGCGGACGCACACAATCGACGCAGTCATCGATGCATGCTGGAGCAGAATCGGCGTGCATGGCGACGGCACCTGCGCGGATCTGGAAGAGCATGTTCATTGTCGCAACTGCCCTCAATACATGGCGGCAGCGTCGGTTTTGCTGGAGCGCGATCTTCCGCCAGCTTACCAGGGCGAGTGGACGCGCCATTTTTCCGAAGAACATCGGGCAGAGGCGCCTGACACTGAATCGATCGTTGTTTTCCGCATCAGCGATGAATGGCTCGGATTGCCGACTGCGGTGTTATCGGAATTCGTCGATCTGCGCCCCATTCATTCGCTGCCGCACCGACGCAACGGCAATCTGCTCGGCCTGACCAACGTGCGCGGCGAACTGCTGGTTTGCGTGTCGTTGAACAACGTGTTGGGCATCGAAAAACAGGCGCAGACCCAAAAGCGACGGGAACTCGCGACCTACAGGCGACTGGTGGTAGTTCACGACAAGGATAGCCGTATCGTTTTCCCGGTGGATGAGGTGCACGGCATCCACAGATTTTCCGTCGGCGAACTGAAAGACGTGCCTGCAACGGTGGCCAAGGGTGCGGCTCCCTATACCAAGGCCATGGTGCCCTGGAACGACAGGGCCATAGGCTGCCTCGACGATCAACTGCTGTTCTTTGCGCTGAATCGGAGCCTCGCATGAGCTCAGCCGACCTGAGCCAGATGTCGATGCTCGATATGTTCCGCATGGAGACGGAATCCCAGGCGAAAACCTTGACCTCGGGACTGCTCGCGCTCGAACGCGATCCTGGTGCCAACGACCAGGCCGAGGCGTGCATGCGCGCCGCGCATTCGCTCAAGGGCGCCGCGCGCATTGTCGGTCTTTCTGTCGGCGTCAGCGTTGCCCACGCGATGGAGGATTGCTTCGTTGCGGTTCAGCGAGGCCGGATGAAACTGGGGCAATCCCAGGCCGATCTGCTTTTGCGGGGTGTGGATTTGCTCGGCCGCATCGCGGCGACGCCCGAGGCCGAAATCGCCCGCTGGGAAACTGAAGGAAAGGCGGAAATCGATGCCTACGTTGCGGCGCTGGCCGCGGTACTCGAAGGCCGCGGCGATGCCGGCATGGCTGTGCCTGAAGTTGCGCCCAACCCTGCAAATGACGCTGCGGCATCGCCGCAGGTTGCGCAGGAAGCCGCGCCTGCGACCAGAAACGAGGCGATCGACCGGGTGTTGCGCGTAACCCCGGAACACCTGAACCGGCTGCTGGGCCTGGCAGGGGAATCACTGGTCGAATCGCGTTGGCTCAGCCCTTTTGCAGGTTCGCTGCTGCGGCTCAAGCGGATGCACAACGAGTCGGGCAGGATGCTCGATGTGCTGCGCGATACGCTATCGGAACAGGTGCTCGACGAACAGACGCAGTGCGTACTGGCGGAATCCCAGCAGCGCCTGATTGAATGCCAGCAGTTTCTGCTGGAGCGCCTGGCCGAATTGGAAACGTACGATCGGCGTTCGGTCGATCTCTCGCGCCGGCTGTACGAATCCGCGCTGGCCTGCCGGATGCGCCCGTTTGCAGACGGCACCCAGACATGGCCACGCATGGTCCGCGACCTTGGCCATGCCCTGGGCAAGAAGGTGCGGCTGAAAATCACCGGCGAGACGACGCAGGTGGACCGCGATATTCTGGAAAAGCTGGACGCGCCGCTGGGTCATTTGCTGCGCAACGCCGTGGATCATGGCATCGAATCGCCGGATGAGCGCCGCGCGGCCGGGAAATCCGAGGAGGGCACCGTACATCTGGAGGCACGGCACAATTCCGGCGTGCTGCAAATCGTCGTTTCCGACGACGGCCGTGGCGTCGACCGCGAGCATTTGCGGGAAGACATCGTGCAGCGCGGCCTGACCAATGCGCAGACCGCAACATTGCTCAGCGATGCCGAGCTGCTGGCATTTCTGTTTCTTCCGGGCCTTACGCTGAAGGATACCGTTACCGAAATATCCGGGCGCGGCGTCGGTCTCAACGTCGTGCAGGAAATGGCGCAGCAGGTGCGCGGCACGGTTCGCGTTTCGTCCGAACCCGGGAACGGTACATCCTTCCAGATGCAGCTTCCGCTGACCCTTTCGGTGCTGCGCACGATGCTGGTGAATATCGGCGGCGAACCCTACGCCTTCCCGCTTGCCAATTTGAGGCGCACGCTAAGACTTCCCAAGGAGCGCATCCAACTCCTGGAAGGACGGCAATATTTCGACCTCGACGGACGCCAGGTCGGCCTGGCCAGCGCTTATCAGATCCTGGAAGTCGATGAGCCCGATTTGTCCGGAGATCTCTCGGTCGTCGTGGTCGGGCACGATGACACGATCTACGGCATGGTCGTGGATCGCTTTCTCGGCGAGCGTGAGCTGGTCGTGCATCCGCTCGATGCCCGGCTCGGAAAGATCAAGAACATCACCGCCGGGGCGCTGATGGAAAACGGCGCGCCGGTGCTGATCGTCGACGTCGATGACATGATTCTGTCGCTGGAAAGACTGGTGTCCAGCGGCCACCTGGACAAGATACACAGCGAAGCCTCAAAGTCCAAACAGCAGCGGCGCAAACGCATATTGGTGGTGGATGATTCGCTGACGGTGCGCGAACTTGAACGCAAGGTGCTCAGCAACCGCGGCTACGAAGTCGAGAGCGCGGTCGACGGCATGGACGGATGGCACGCGGTTCGAACGAGCCAGTTCGACCTTGTCGTTACGGACATCGACATGCCGCGCATGGACGGCATTGAACTGGTGGCGCAGATCAAGGGACACGCCAGCCTGAAATCGCTGCCCGTGATGATTGTTTCCTACAAGGATCGCGAGGAAGACCGCCAGAACGGGCTTGCCGCCGGCGCGGACTACTACCTGACCAAGGGCAGCTTCCACGACGAAACGCTGTTGCAGGCCGTGGTGGACCTGATCGGCGAGGCCGACGCGTGAAAATCGCGATCGTCAACGATATGCCCATGGCTGTCGAGGCGCTGCGGCGGGCGGTGTCGGTGAATCCCGGGCATGAGGTCATCTGGGTGGCCAAAGACGGCGTCGAGGCTGTGGCACACTCGGCAAGGCGCCGGCCAGATCTGATTCTGATGGATCTGATCATGCCGACCATGAACGGGGTGGAGGCGACCCGCCGCATCATGTCGGCTCAACCCTGCCCGATCCTGGTGGTGACGGCCAATGTCGGCAGCAATGCCGGCCTCGTGTTCGAGGCGATGGCCCGCGGCGCGCTCGACGCAATCGATACCCCCTTCCTCGGAACCGGCGATATGCGCAAAGACGCGGCGCCGCTGCTCAAGAAAATCGATGACATCGAACAGCGCGTTGCTCACGATAAGGTCGTTCGCGTCGACGATCAAGCCGAAGTCATAACACAGCCCCTGCCGCCTGTCGGATTGGTGGCGATCGGTGCCTCCGCGGGCGGGCCCGGCGCGTTGACTACCGTACTGGGCGGCCTGCCGAAGAGGTTCAAGGCTGCGCTGGTCATCGTCCAGCACGTCGACGACATGTTCCTCGCCGGCATGGCCGAGTGGCTGAACCAGCATTCGGCGATTCCGGTGCGGCTGGCGAGCGAAGGCGACCGTCTCGAAGCCGGCGTTGCCCTGCTCGCAGGCGCCGGGGGTCATCTGGTGCTGAAAAACGCCAATCAGCTTGGCTATACGCCGGAGCCGCGGGAAAGTATCTACAAACCATCGATAGATGTTTTTTTTAGAAGCGTCTGCAAGCAGTTACGCGGACATGCAGTCGGCATCGTATTGACGGGCATGGGGTCGGACGGGGCATCGGGGCTGAAAAGCATGCGCGACAAAGGCCACTACACCATCGCTCAGGACCAGGCGACAAGCACGGTTTACGGCATGCCCAAAGCCGCAGTCAGCTTGGGCGCCGCGGTGGATATTCTGCCGGTTCAGGCTATTGCACCGAAACTGGCCAGTGTTTTTCCGGCATGAATTGAATAAAGGGAGCGTCATGTCAGTCATCAAAACTTCTTCGATTGTTGCAGGATGCAGGCAGGATTTCGATTCCGTCATCGCAGCATTTTCCAATCGCTATCCGATTTCGGTGCTGCTGATCGACGACCAGGCGATGGTCGGGGAAGCTGTCCGGCGCACGCTTGCCGACCAGACCGACATTAAATTCCATTTCTGCGCCGATTCGACCGGCATCATGGAAGTCATCGCCAAGGTCAAGCCTACGGTCATATTGCAGGACCTGGTGATGCCCGGCACGGATGGAATGACGTTGCTGCGGCAGTACCGCGAAAACCCGGACACCCACAACATACCGGTTATCGTGCTCTCGACCAAGGAGGATCCGACGGTAAAAAGCGAGGCTTTCGAGCGGGGCGCGAGCGATTACCTGGTCAAACTGCCGAACGCGATCGAACTGATCGCCCGCATCCGTCATCACTCCACGGCCTACCTGAACCGGATCCAGCGTGACGAGGCATGCCACGCGATGCTCGATGCGATGTTGGAGGCCGAGAACGCCAATCGCGCCAAATCGGATTTCATCGCCAGCATGAGTCACGAACTGCGCACGCCGCTGAACGCCATCATAGGTTTCACGGATATTCTGATCAATGATACCGGAGGCTCATTCTCGAACCGGGAGCAGGCTCGGGAGTTTGTCGGGCATGTCCACAAGGCAGGCTGGCACCTGGTGGATCTGATCAACGACATCCTCGATCTGGCGAAAATCGAGGCCGGCAAGGTCAGCATAGAACAAACCGCTGTGGATATCGGGAAGCTGATCGGGCAGACCATTGTCATGAACGAATCCACCGCCAGCAAGCATCAGGTCACGATCAAAAACGATGTTACTGCGGATCAGAACTGGTTTGCGCAAGCCGACCAGGTGCGTCTCAAGCAGGCGCTGATCAATCTTTTATCCAACGCGATCAAGTACAACCGGCCGGAAGGTCAGGTCACGGTATCGGTCGAAAAGTCCCCGAACAGCAAACTGAGGATCATCGTCGCGGATACCGGCATTGGAATCCCGCCCGACAAACTGAAATTGCTGTTCCGGCCGTTCAGCCGGCTGGGGGCGGAGTTCGGCAAAGTCGAGGGCCATGGCATCGGCCTCGCGCTTACCAAGAAGCTGGTGGAATACATGGGCGGTGAGATCGGCGTGGAATCAGCCGTCGGCGAAGGTTCCAGATTCTGGGTCGAGTTCGCCGAGATGGCCCCGGAACAGGCAAAACCCGCGTCGGGCAGAAGCAATGCCGACGAGCTCAGCGATGTAAACGAAAGACTGGCCGCACTGACCGCGAAGAAGGTCCTTTACATCGAGGACAACGAAATGAACAGGCTGTTGATGACCAACATCCTGTCAATTTTCCCTGAAATGGAGGTCAAGTGCGCACAGAATGGCGGTGAGGGGCTGAGAATGCTCAATGCGTTCAGCCCGGACATATTGCTGCTGGACCTGCAGCTGCCGGATATGAACGGCAAGGATATTCTGAGAAAGATCAAAGTTCAGGGTTCCAGCGTCCCGGTCATCGTGGTCAGCGCGGACGCGATGCCTGAAACGGCCAAGGAGGTCATGATGCTGGGGGCGACGAATTACATGGCCAAGCCGATCGACAGCGGGGTGTTGAAGGCGATGATGGTGAAAGCCCTCGCTGGCTGATTCCAGTAATAGACGCTGTCGGACGGGTCACAGCCGGTCCTTACTTTCGTCGTGTTGCGCGTCTCCGGGTGTGACCATGTTCGCCGGCCTTGCGTGCTCGTCGTGCGCATCGTTTTAGGGCAAGCGTAACCATGGCGCACCAGCGTGGATCGCCTAAGAGGCTATTTCAGAATTAACGAAATAGCCTCCGCTTCAGGGGAGTATGAGGGGGTGCGTCCCCTCATTTTGAAATAGGCCATAAAGCTGGATTTGGCGCCCTAGAACGTTGTTGCAATGACCAAGGCAAGTGGCGTGCCTTCGGGCACACATATTGCACAGGTTTTAGTGTAGATTCCGGCCAGGTACCACGATGCTCAACCGACCCCCACACTCCCTCGACCAATTGGATTCCTTGCCGGTCGCGCGCCCGGCCGAGGTCGAGGACGATCGGACCGGTCTCGGCAAGGACGCGCTGCGGCGGGCGTTCCTGGACAACCTCTACTACGTGCAGGGGAAATTTCCGGCGCTGGCGACCAAGCACGACTACTACATGGCGCTCGCCTACACCGTGCGCGACCGGCTGCTGCGGCGCTGGATCAGCACAGCGGCCACCTATACGCGGGAGGGATCGCGCACCGTCGCCTATTTCTCCGCCGAATTCCTCCTCGGGCCGCATCTGGTAAACAATCTGATCAATCTCGGCATCGAAAAGCCGGTGCGTGAAGCGGTGCACGAACTGGGCCTCAGCTTCGAAGAGCTGGTGGGCCAGGAGGAGGAGCCCGGCCTCGGCAATGGCGGCTTAGGAAGGCTCGCGGCCTGCTACCTGGATTCCCTGGCGAGCCTGGAAATACCGTCGCTCGGCTACGGCATCCGCTATGAGTTCGGGATTTTCGCCCAGTCCCTGATCGACGGCTGGCAGGTGGAGCAAACCGACAAGTGGCTGCGTAACGGCAACCCGTGGGAGATCCCGCGTCCGGAATGGGCGGCGGAAGTGAAGCTCGGGGGACATACCGAGCGTTTCACCGACGAAAATGGACGCGCGCGCGCGCGCTGGGTGCCCGCACGCAGGGTGAAGGGCATACCCTACGACACGCCTATTCTCGGCTACCGCAACAACACCGCCAACACGTTGCGGCTGTGGCGCGCGGAGGCGCCGGAGTCCTTCGATCTGGGCGTGTTCAACCGCGGCGACTACTACGGCGCCGTGCAGCAAAAGATCGTGTCCGAGAACATCAGCAAGGTGCTGTACCCGAACGACGAGCAGGTCCAGGGCAAGGAACTGCGCCTGGAGCAGCAGTACTTCTTTGTGTCCTGCTCCCTGCAAGACATGCTGCGCATCATGCGCGGCCAGAAGATTCCGCCGGAGCGGTTCCACGAAAAGTTCGCCGTGCAGCTGAACGACACCCATCCGGCAATCGCCATTGCCGAACTGATGCGGCTGCTGGTGGACGAGCACGGCATGGAATGGAACCGCGCCTGGTCGGTAACCAGGCAATGCTTCGGCTACACCAATCACACCCTGCTGCCCGAGGCGCTGGAACGCTGGCCGCTCGCGCTGATCTCGCGCGTGCTGCCGCGCCATGTGGAGATCGTGCTCGAGATCAATGCGCTGTTCCTGGATGAAGTCCGCCATCGCTTCGATCACAATCATGATCGCCTCGCGCGCATGTCCATCATCGATGAGTCCGGCGAGCGCTACATCCGCATGGCGCACCTTGCATGCGTCGGCAGCCATGCCATCAACGGCGTTGCAAAGCTGCACAGCGAGCTGCTGAAGGAGGATGTCCTGGCGGATTTCCACGCCTTGTGGCCGGACAAATTCCGCAACATTACCAACGGGGTGACGCCCAGGCGCTGGATCGCCCTGACCAACCCGCGCCTCACGCGCTTCCTTTGCGGCGTCATCGGCGATGACTGGCTCCGCGATCTGGAGCAACTGCGCAAGATCGAAGCGCACGTCAAGGATGCCGGTTTCCGCCGCGAATGGCGCTTCATCAAGCGCTTGGTCAAGGAGGAATTGGCCACCTACGTGCGGCGCGTCACCGGCATCTCGATCGATCCGGAATCGTTGTTCGACGTCCAGGTCAAGCGAATTCACGAGTACAAACGCCAGCATCTCAACGTACTGCACATCGTGGCGCTGTACCACCGCATCAAGTCCAACCCCGGCGCCGACATCCAGCCACGCACTTTCATCTTCGGCGGCAAGGCCGCTCCCGGCTACCGCTTCGCCAAGCTGATGATCAAGCTGATCAACGCCGTGGGCGAGGTCGTCAACAAGGATGCGGCGGTCGCAGATCGCCTGAAGGTGGTGTTCCTGCCCAATTACAACGTCACCAATGGTCAGCGCGTCTACCCGGCGGCCGAGCTCTCGGAACAAATTTCCACTGCCGGCAAGGAAGCATCCGGCACCGGCAACATGAAGTTCTCGCTCAACGGGGCGCTCACCATCGGCACGCTGGACGGCGCCAACGTGGAAATCCGCGAACAAGTCGGCGCCGAGAATTTTTTCCTGTTCGGATTGACTGCCGCGGAGGTGAAAGCCAGTTGGACCAATGGCTACGATCCCGGCGCGATCTACCGCAGCAACGACGAACTGAGGGCGGTGATCGACCTGATTGGCGACGGACATTTTTCCCGCGGCGACCGCGACCTGTTCCGTCCGATAGTCGACTCGCTGCTGCATGGCGACCCCTACCGCCTGCTGGCGGACTTTCAGTCGTATGTCGATTGCCAGGCTCTGGTCAGCGCCGCCTACGTCGAACCTGAGCGATGGACCCGCATGTCCATAGCCAACGTCGCGCGCATGGGCAAGTTTTCTTCCGACCGAAGCATCCGCGAATACTGCGAGGATATCTGGCGGGTCAAGCCGGTGAAAATTGCTCTTTTGAGCAAGGATCAGACCGACGCGGATCTGCTGCAGTAGCGTTTCGTCCAAGACTAATTCCCACGGGTGCGCCCGCGCTTGGGGTCGGCCGCTCGCCTGTTGAACTTCCCTCTGCTTTTGCGCCTCCAACCACCATAGCCTGCAGTACGGGTTTGACAATTGTCACTATCGACCCGGGGCAGGGGTTTAACGTCGAAATCGCGGCGTTTGCCGATCGGAGCGGTGCAATGACGATTACGATTCTTGCAAGGGGCGCGAACGCGCCAGGCGTGAAATGAGAAAGCGTGCGCGGATTCTGCTTGCGCTGCTGGTCGCCTGCGCACCGGCATTTGCCTGGGGCGGCGATGCGGCGGGCTATCAATCCGTAAGGATCATCGCGCCGCAGCCGGATGCGACGGTGCACGACAATCAGGGCCGGGTCGATATCTCGGTTGAGGTCCTGCCCGCCCTGCGTACCGCGGCGGGCGATCGTATCGTGCTTTTGCTGGACGGCAGGGTTGCGGCGAGCGGCGCCAAGGCGCGGATCCGGCTGACTGGCGTCGATCGCGGCACCCACACCCTGCAGGCGCAGATAGCCGCGGCCGACGGCAGCGTACTGCTCGCTTCGACCGAGACCAGGTTCCACATGTGGCGGGCGTCGCGGCTGTTCCCGGGCCGGCGGAACTGAGCCGACGCCGTCTGACGTTCAATGGCAGCTTGAAGTCGCTGCGGGCGGAAGCATCGTGATGGATGAGCAGGTTTCTCCCAATTCGATAGCGGCGAGTTTCTCGGCCGCCTGTGCCGAGTGCGGTTCGGTTTCTCACAAACGGCAATATGTGCGCATGCTCGATCGCCACACCTGCGAGCATTGCCTGCTCGGTTCCCGGAAACGCCGCAGTGGCCTGGAAGACGACCCGTATGAGATGTTTGTCGAAGCGCTCGCCGAAGCGCTGGACTTGAGGGAGCAGGAAACCGGACTGCATTCCAAGCGCGTCGCGACGCATACCCTGCTCCTGGCGGCGCAGCACTACAAGGAGGCAAAGGATCTGCGGGAAGTCTATTGGGGCAGCCTGCTGCACGACATCGGCAAGATCGGCGTGCCCGATGCGGTGCTGTTGAAACCGGACCGGTTGTCGGATGCAGAATGGCAGATCATGCGGGAGCATCCGCGCAACGGTTATCTTATTCTGCAGAAGTTGCCTTTCCTTTCGATGGCGGCGGATATCGTTCTGTGTCACGAGGAACGTTTCGACGGCTCGGGCTACCCGCGCGGGCTCAAGGGAGAGGAAATTCCCCTGGCCGCAAGACTGTTTGCCGTGATCGACACCATCGACGCCATGACCTTCGATCGCCCTTACCGCAAGGCCCTGCCTTTCGATACCGCCAAGGCGGAAATTCTGCGCATGGCAGGAAGCCAGTTCGATCCCAGGGCGGTGGAGAGCTTTCTGCGCGAAGAGGCCGCGTTGCGAGAGATGGCCACCATGGAGTTTCCCCCGACCAAATAGCGCCCGCGCTGCAGCGCAGCGGGGCTTGTCTGAGACGTTGATCGTTATCAAGACTCTCGGCCTCCCGCCGCGCTAAGCTCTTGACAACCGGCGCAAGGTTTTGATCTCAACTAAAGGAGTAGCGCATGGCCGACCACGTGCTGCAAGTAGGCGCTCCCGATCCCGAACGCAGGACCTCACCGATCCTGGATGGGTACGAGGAGCGTTCGCTCGATTTGGATATCGAGGCGGGAGCCTGTTACTTCAACGATTCCGACTACCCGATCGGCACCTACGTCCTGAGCGGCAGCGAACTGCTGCGCTGCGAGGAGCGCGGCGTCTGGGTGCGCAAAGGCGAAATGCGGCCGAGCGGCGCGAAAGAGTAATCTGCCAACCAGGGAAGCGTATCGCCTGCCGCTTCTGAACGCATGGACGTATCGACCGTACTGCCGAGCGGAAGTTTCGGCGCCAGGGCCATGCTCCTGGGCGAGCGCATCGACTTGCGCAGCCGCTTCGCCGCAGAGGCTCTCGCGCGCAATCCACTGACCGTCCCGGTCAAGGGCGGCGGGGTCGCCGTACTGTTCCGCTACGGCGCAGTCGTCCTGTTTGATGTTCCGGAGGCGGTGCAAGCGCCGTTCCTCGACCAGGTGCTTGCACTTGTCTGGAACCGCTACGAAAAACCCGAAACCGAAGACGTCGCGGTGTGTATCGACCCGGCCATCCTTGAAGGCGTGCAGGGCGGCACCGTCTATTTCACGTCCATGTCGGTCGAGCGCATGCAGATCGTGGCCTCGGTCCTGAGCAAGAGCCTGGTGCTGGCGATGTACGAGTCGCGCGTGGCGCAGAACTTCGACCGCGTCGAGCCGCTGGCGCGCAATCTCGAACGCAATGGCCGCATCGGCGGCCGTACTTCCGATTTGCTCAAGCACATCGGCGCGATGCTGTTGTCCGAGCAGATGATGGTGGGCAGCGTGGAAATCAGCGAAAAACCCGACACGCTCTGGGATCATCCGGATCTGGAGGGGCTTTATCTGCGCATGGAGAGCGAGTTCGAGATCCGCGAGCGGTACGCGGTGTTGGAGCGCAAGCTGAACCTCATCTCGCGCACGGTACAGACGGTAGTCGAGCTATTGCACAGCAAGCGTTCCCTGCGGCTCGAATGGGCGATCGTGCTCCTGATCGTGTTCGAGGTGATGCTGACGCTCTACACTATGTATACGGGCGGGAATTAGCGAAAACGCGCCGCTTCTTCTCCGCTGAGGCGCAAGCCGTTTCTGCGGTTCTGCAACGACCTACTACTATTTGGGGCGGTGCGCGGCGACGATTTGCAGCAGCGGCGCGAATACCTTGGGTGTGCCGGCAACGATCTCCCCTTTGTCCAGGTAATTGCCGTCACCTTCGAAATCGCTCACCAGGCCGCCTGCTTCCTGGATCATCAGACTACCCGCGGCCATGTCCCAGGGCGCGAGGCCCTTTTCCCAGAAGCCATCCAGCCGGCCGGCGGCGACATAGGCGAGATCGAGCGCGGCGGCGCCCGCGCGGCGCACGCCCGCAGTCTGGGCCATCAGCTTGCCCAATACCGGCAGGTAATCGCTGACGTGTCCGATCTCGCGGAAAGGAAAGCCGGTGCCGATCAGTGCGTCGTCCAGCTGCCTGCGTTTGGACACGCGTATGCGCCGGTCGTTGAGGTAGGCGCCGTGCCCGCGCGTGGCGGTGTACAGTTCGTTGCGGCCGGGATCGTAGATCACCGCCTGCGTTACCGTGCCCTTGTGCCGCAGTCCGATCGAGACGCAGTATTGCGGAAAGCCGTGGATGAAATTGGTGGTGCCGTCCAGCGGGTCGATGATCCAGACATAGTCCGATTTGCCTTGCGCGCCCGACTCCTCTGCTAAAATCGCGTGGTCCGGATAGGCTTTCAGCAGAATCTGGATCACCGCCTGTTCGGCGGCCTGGTCGACTTCGGTGACGAAATCGTTGTGGCGTTTGGTCGATACCGTCAGGGCGTCGATGTCCTGCGCGGCGCGGTTGATGATGGCGCCGGCGCGCCGCGCGGCTTTCACCGCGATAGTGAGCATGGGATGCATATGATGTGGGGTCTTTGCCTGATTTCGCGGCCTGCGCGTAAGCGCTGATTTTAATATGAGCGCTGACCTGCTGTCGCACATTCGTATCGTGCTGTCGCATACCTCGCATCCGGGCAACATAGGCGCGGCGGCCCGCGCGATGAAAACCATGGGCATTACCTCGCTCTACCTGGTCAATCCGAAGAAGCCGATCGATGCCGAAGCCGAGGCCATGGCGAGCGGAGCGGCGGACGTTCTGCACGGCGCCCGCATCTGCGCGAGCCTGGCCGAGGCCCTGCAGGGTACGGTGTACGCGCTGGCGGTGAGCGCGCGCCGGCGTGAGTTGGCGTACGACTCTGCCGATGCGCGCGGCGCGGTGCAGGCGCTGATAGCCGCCGCGCGGCAAGGCGAGGTCGCCATCGTCTTCGGCACCGAAATGTCCGGCCTCACCAACGAGGAGATACTGCAATGCCGGGCCGTGGCGCACATTCCTGCCGACCCGGGGTACTCCTCGCTCAATCTCGCCGCAGCGGTGCAGGTGCTGGCCTACGAGGCGCGCGTGGCAGCGCTGGGCGCGCAGCCGTTCCCCGCAGCCGACTTCGCGCCGGCAAAACACGAAGACGTGGAGCGCTTTTACGTGCATCTCGAACAAAGCCTGCTTGCCAGCGGCTTTCTCGACCCGGCAAATCCGAAGCGGCTGATCCCTCGCCTGCGGCGCCTGTTCGGACGTGCGGGACTGGAGCAGGAGGAGGTGAATATCCTGCGCGGCATGCTGAATTCCTTCGGGAAAAATACTTGACTAAAAGACTAGGGATTAGTAGAATTTACTTGTCGGGTTGATGTATTTGTCTACAAGACTTCTTTGTGAAACAGCGTGTTGTATAAATGCATTCATAATGTAAGTTAACTTTGTATTCGGGCTTAATCATGCAGGAGGCTGGGTAACTACCAGACACGCCTATGTTCGATAGCATCCGCGAAGACATCGCCAGCGTATTCGACCGCGATCCCGCAGCGCGCTCTACTTGGGAGGTGGTCACCTGTTATCCCGGCTTCCATGCGCTGCGCATACACCGTATCGCGAACTGGCTGTGGCACAAGAACCTGCGCTGGCTGGGGCGCTTGGTATCGCATGTCGGACGCTTCCTGACCGGCATCGAAATCCACCCTGGTGCCACCATAGGCCGGCGTTTCTTTATCGACCATGGCATGGGCGTGGTTATCGGCGAAACTTCGGAGATCGGCGACGATGTCACGATTTATCATGGCGTTACGCTGGGCGGCACTTCCTGGAACAAGGGCAAGCGTCATCCGACCCTTAGAAATAGGGTGGTCATCGGCGCAGGGGCGAAGATACTTGGACCCATCATCGTAGGTGAGGGCGCTAAGATAGGCTCCAACGCGGTGGTAGTGAAAGACGTTCCGCCCGGCGCCTCCGCAGTCGGGATTCCGGCGCGCTTCATCCTCGATGAGCAGGACAAGTCGCGCGAAGAGAAGGCGGCCAAGCTGGGATTTTCCGCCTATGCCGTCACGGCGAAAGCCGCCGACGATCCCATCGCGAAGGCCTTGCAGGGACTGCTCGACCATTCGATGGAGCAGGATCATCGCCTGGAGCAACTGCTGCACGAAATCGAGGCTCTGAAGGGGCGAACCGAGGACGACCTCGCCGTGGCGGAGCGCTTCGACCCGGGAAGGCCGCGCGCCGCTGCAGACAAATAGTTGACTGAATCACTCAAGCTTTGCTATAGTTGACTAAATCCATCGGATATAGGCATTAAGTCGGAGATTGCTATGAGACTGACTACCAAAGGCAGATTCGCGGTTACCGCCATGCTGGACTTGGCATTGCGCCATCAGAACGGGCCGGTGACGCTGGCCGGCATCGGCACGCGCCAGGGCATATCGCTATCCTATCTGGAGCAACTGTTCGGCAAACTGCGCCGGCATGCGCTGGTGGAGAGCGTGCGCGGACCGGGCGGCGGGTACTGCCTCGCGCGCCCGACCGAGAAAGTCTCGGTGGCGGACATTATCCTTGCCGTGGACGAGCCGCTGGACGCAACACAGTGCGGCGGCCTGGAAAATTGCCAGGAAGACCGGCGCTGCATGACCCATAACCTCTGGGCTACACTGAACGAGAAGTTGCACGACTACCTGAACTCGGTGACGTTGCAGGATCTGGTCAACGAGCAACTCGCGAAAGACGGCAATGTGACCGTGCTGGCGGACCGGCGTGCTGCGGCCCCGCGCAAGGTCGCCTCGCTGCCCGTCTGAGTCAAACCGATTCGATTGCAGAAAGAGCCATTCAGATGAAACAACCGATGAAGCAACCAATTTATCTTGACTACTCGGCAACGACGCCGGTCGATCCGCGCGTTGCGGCCAAAATGATTCCCTATCTGACCGAGAAGTTCGGCAATCCTGCCAGCCGCTCGCATGCTTACGGCTGGGAAGCCGAGGCGGCGGTGGAGGAGGCGCGCGCGCACGTGGCTGCGTTGCTCAATTGCGACCCCAAGGAAATCGTCTGGACCTCGGGCGCCACGGAAGGCGACAACCTCGCGATCAAGGGCGCGGCGCATTTCTACCAGGGCAAGGGCAAGCACATCATCACGGTCAAGACCGAGCACAAGGCGGTGCTGGACACGGTGCGCGAACTCGAGCGCCAGGGGTTCGAAGCGACCTACCTCAGCCCGGAGCCGAACGGCCTGGTCGACCTGGAGAAACTGAAAGCCGCGATACGCCCGGACACCATTCTCGTATCGGTGATGATGGTCAACAACGAAATCGGCGTGATCCAGGACATCGCCGCCATCGGCGAAATCTGCCGTCCGAAAGGCATCATTTTTCACTGCGATGCGGTGCAGGCGGTGGGCAAGGTCCCGATCGATCTCTCCAAACTGAAGGTCGACCTGATGACCGTCACAGCGCACAAGGTCTACGGGCCGAAAGGCATAGGCGCACAGTACGTGCGCAGGAAGCCGCGCGTGCGCATCGAGCCGCAGATTCACGGCGGAGGGCACGAGCGCGGCATGCGTTCGGGCACGCTCGCCACACACCAGATCGTCGGCATGGGCGAAGCGTTTCGCATTGCACGGCTTGAAATGGCCGCCGAGAACGAGCGCATCCGCGGCTTGCGCGACCGCTTGTGGAAGGGCCTCTCCGAGATCGAGGAAGTGCACTTGAACGGCGACCTGGACCAGCGCATTCCGGGCAACCTCAACGTCAGCTTCAATTTCGTCGAGGGCGAGTCGCTGATCATGGGCATCAAGGAAATCGCCGTGTCCTCGGGCTCGGCCTGCACCTCCGCCAGCCTGGAGCCGTCCTATGTGCTGCGCGCGCTGGGGCGTTCGGACGAGTTGGCGCATTCCTCCATTCGTTTTACCATCGGACGTTTCAACACCGCGGAAGAGATCGATTTCACCGTCGAGCTGCTCAAGCGCAAGATCGCCAAGCTGCGCGAACTCTCCCCGCTGTGGGACATGTTCAAGGAAGGCGTCGACTTGAATACCGTGCAGTGGGCAGCACATTAATGAATATGTTTCGATATGAAGGGATACGATCCCCTCATGCTTCCCCAGGTCGGATTTCGGCGATGCCGAAATGGTTTGTAGAATTGCTCTGAAGGAGATACACCATGGCTTACAGCGATAAAGTACTTGATCATTACGAAAATCCGCGCAACGTCGGCTCATTTGAAAAAGGCGACACCACGATCGGCACCGGCATGGTCGGGGCGCCCGCATGCGGCGACGTGATGAAGCTGCAGATCAGGGTGGGCACGGACGGCGTGATCCAGGACGCGCGCTTCAAGACCTACGGCTGCGGTTCGGCCATCGCCTCTTCGTCGCTGGTGACCGAGTGGGTGAAGGGCAAGACCCTGGACCAGGCGATGGGCATCAAGAACACGCAGATTGCCGAGGAGCTGGCGCTGCCGCCGGTGAAAATCCACTGTTCCATCCTCGCCGAGGATGCGATCAAGGCCGCCATCGCCGATTACAAGACCAAGCACGGAGTGGCCGCGGAAGGGAACGCAGCTGAAACAGCGGCCGCCCCGGCACCGCAAACAGCCTGAGGCCGAGATGCCGGTTACGCTGACAGAAAAAGCCGCCAAGCACGTCTCCAACTTCATTGCCAAGCGCGGCAAGGGCGTGGGCCTGCGCCTGGGCGTGCGTACCACCGGGTGTTCCGGCATGGCCTACAAGCTGGAGTTTGCCGACGACGTCAATCCCGAGGACACCTTGTTCGAGAGCCATGGGGTGAAGGTCATCGTCGATCCGAAAAGCCTGCCCTACCTCGAGGGCACGGAACTCGATTTCGCGCGCGAGGGACTGAACGAAGGTTTCAAGTTCAGGAACCCGAACGTGAAAGACGAGTGCGGTTGCGGCGAAAGCTTTAATATCTAGGTTTCGGGGGAAAGGGCGCAGGGAACGCCAAAGCCTGGCGTTCCTGCGCCTCAAAGATTCATTCCGCGCATGATCAACTTCCAGCACAATCATTTCGAACTGTTCGGCTTGCCGCAGCGCTTCCATCTGGATCTGGCGCAGATGGAGCAGGCGTACCGGCAGATCCAGTCGCAGGTTCATCCCGACCGCTACGTGCAAGCGGGCGACGCCGAGCGGCGCGCGTCGATGCAGTCCGCTACGCAGGTGAACGAGGCTTATCGCACGCTGAAGGATCCGCTGACGCGCGCGCGCTACCTGCTCGCGCTGCAGCAGGTGGACGTCGAAAGCGAGAACAATACCGCCATGCCGGCGGAATTCCTGATGCAGCAGATGCAATGGCGCGAGGCGGTGGAGGAGGCGGCGGATCAGCCCGAAGCGCTCGCCGAACTGGAGCTGCGCCTCGCAGGCGAAATGAAGGATCACTACGCCGAACTCGAGCGCAGCCTGGACAGCGACGGCGACTATGCGCTCGCGGCCGAGTCCGTGCGCAAGCTGATGTTCCTCGAACGCCTGCGCGAGGAAATCGGCGATGCCCTGGAGCGCTCGGACGCCTGATGGCCCTGCTGCAGATATCCGAACCGGGAATGTCGCGCGAGCCGCACCAGCACCGGCTGGCGGTGGGCATCGATCTGGGGACCACGAATTCGCTGGTGGCGACGGTGCGCAGCGGCATCGCCGTGGTGCTCAACGACGCCGAGGGCCATGCGCTGCTGCCTTCGGTGGTGCGCTATTTCCCGAACGGCACCACCGCAGTGGGCTACCCGGCCCAGGCCGAACTCGTGTGCGATCCCAGGAACACCGTCGTCTCGGTGAAGCGCTTCATGGGGCGCGGGCTGAAGGACGTCGCCCACGCCGAAAACTGCCCTTATGATTTTCTGGATTCTCCCGGCATGGTGCAGTTGCGCACCTGCGCCGGGGTGAAGAGTCCGGTGGAAATTTCGGCGGAAATCCTGCGCACGCTGCGCGCGCGCGCCGAAACCGCGTTGAGCGGGGAATTGGTTGGCGCGGTGATCACAGTCCCGGCTTATTTCGACGATGCGCAGCGCCAGGCGACAAAGGACGCCGCGCGGCTTGCCGGTTTGAACGTGCTGCGCCTCTTGAACGAACCCACCGCCGCTGCAATCGCCTATGGCCTCGACAACGCGTCCGAGGGCGTATACGCGGTGTTCGACCTCGGCGGCGGCACCTTCGACATTTCCATTCTGCGCCTGTCCAAGGGCGTGTTCGAGGTGCTCGCCACCAACGGCGACGCTTCGCTGGGGGGCGACGATTTCGATCACCGCGTGTTTTGCTGGATCGTCGAGCAAGCGCGGCCGGCGCCTTTGTCGGACGAAGATACACGCCTGTTGCTGACCGAGGCGCGCGAGGCCAAGGAACATCTCAGCTCGCACAACGAGGCGCGCATCACCGCGCGCTTGGGGACGGGCGAGCTGATCGACAATACCCTGCCGCTGAAAACCTATGCCGAAGTCACCCGCACTTTGGTGCAGAAGACCATAGCGCCGGTGAAAAAGGCCTTGCGCGACGCCGGGCTGACGGTGGATGACGTGAACGGAGTGGTGATGGTGGGCGGCGCCACGCGCATGCCGCAGATTCAACAGGCGGTCGCAGAGTTTTTCAAGCAGGCGCCGCTCAACAATCTGGATCCGGACAAAGTCGTGGCGCTGGGCGCCGCGATTCAGGCGGACGTGCTCGCCGGTAACCGGCCCGCCGGAGACGACTGGCTGCTGCTCGACGTGATTCCGCTGTCCCTGGGTCTGGAGACCATGGGCGGGCTGGTCGAGCGCGTCATTCCGCGCAACTCCACCATTCCGATCGCCAAGGCGCAGGAGTTCACCACGTTCAAGGATGGGCAGACTGCGATGGCCATCCACGTGGTACAGGGCGAGCGCGAGCTGGTATCGGACTGCCGTTCGCTCGCACGTTTCGAACTGCGCGGCATTCCGCCGATGGTGGCCGGGGCCGCGCGCATCCGCGTTACCTTCCAGGTGGACGCCGATGGCTTGTTGTCCGTATCGGCACGCGAAGCGACGACCGGCGTCGAGGCCGCGGTCGCGGTGAAACCCTCCTACGGCTTGTCCGACGGGGAGATCACGCAGATGCTGCAGGATTCCGTCTCCCATTCCGGCGACGACGCGCAGGCGCGCGCGCTCAACGAGCAGCGCGTTGAGGCCAGGCGCATGGAAGAGGCGGTAACGGCGGCGTTGGCGGCCGATGCCGATCTGCTCACGCCGGCGGAACTCGCCGACATACGCGCGGCGCTGGCTGCGCTAGTCGAAGTCGCCTCCGGCAGCGATCGCGGCGCCATTACGACTGCGCTCGAACGCGTCAACAAAATCACCGAACCATTCGCCGCGCGGCGCATGGATCGTTCCATCGACCAGGCGTTCAAAGGCAAGAAGCTCGAAGACATGAAGATCTGACCATGGCCACAATCACGGTATTACCGCACGAAGAACTGTGCCCAGAGGGCGCGCTGATCGAGGCCAAGCCCGGGGTTTCGATATGCGACAACCTGCTGCAGAACGGCATCGAAATCGAGCACGCCTGCGAAAAATCCTGCGCCTGCACCACCTGCCACGTGGTGATCCGCGAGGGCTTCGACACGCTGACGCCATCCGAGGAAAAAGAGGACGATCTGCTCGATCGCGCCTGGGGCCTGGAGCCGACGTCGCGCCTGTCCTGCCAGACGCTGATGCCCGAGAATGATCTGGTCATAGAAATCCCCAAGTACACGGTCAATATGGTCAGCGAAGGGAATCACTGAAATATGAAATGGACAGACGTCAACGAAATCGCGATCGCCCTGTCGGAGAAACATGTCGACGTCGAGCCGCAGTACGTGCGCTTCACCGATCTGCACCGGTGGGTGATGGAACTGGAGGGCTTTGACGACGATCCGAATCACTCGGGCGAGAAAATCCTCGAAGCGATCCAGCTGGCTTGGATCGACGAGGCTGACTAGCAAGTCCGAAACGAGGGGATACCTCGGCCCGCTCGGTGAATCCACTGGCGGTGCAAGCGCACGCGGATCGTGCATGGAGGAGCCGACGATGACACAAGCTGTGAGCGGAAGGTATTGTGTCGTCGAGCTTTCCGGCGACGGCATCGCCACCATCACCGTCGCAAACGCGGGAACCCTGAACATACTTGGCACCCCGGCAATCGACGATCTCACGCGCGGCATCGAAAGCCTGCGCGAGCGATCGGATCTGGGCGCACTGATCCTGCGCGGCACGGGAGACAAGGCCTTTATCGGCGGCGCGGACATCAAGGAAATGGCCGCACTTACGCGCGAGACCGCGGAAATATTCATCACCGGGCTGCGCGGACTGTGCGATGCGCTGCGGCATTTCCCCGCACCAGTGATCGCACGCATGCCGGGTTGGTCGCTGGGCGGAGGGCTCGAGATTGCGCTTGCCTGCGATATCCGCATCGCCTCCGACGACGCGCGCTTCGGCATGCCCGAGGTCAAGGTCGGCATTCCTTCAGTCATCCACGCCGCGCTCATGCCGCGCCTCATCGGCAGCGCGCGCGCGAACTGGCTGATTCTGACGGGTGAGAATATCGATGCGGCGCAGGCGCTCGCCTGGGGACTGGTCGACCAGGTCGTGCCACTCGCGGAACTGGATAAGGAAGTGGTGCGCATCGCGTCGCTCCTCGCCGGCTATGGCAGCAGCGCCGTGCGCCAGCAAAAACGCCTATTGCGCGAGTGGGAGGATAAGCCGCTCGATCAGGCCATCTCAGAAAGCGTCGCCGAGTTCGGTCGCGCCTTCGACACCGGCGAGCCGCAGCGCTACATGGAGGATTTCATCCAGCGCAAGCGCGAGAAGAAGTCGGGGTGATGACCAAAGGCCCCCGCGGTTAGCGTGCTCGCGAAGGTCCGGTGCGCCAGGTGTTTCGAACGGAACATTGCAAAGAAAGCGTCTCGGCCCCCTTAATTTCCGCGTATTGAAAGACGGAATCCATGAGAAGTGGATTCCTTCGATCCGTCCGGTGGTTGCGGGCGGGCAAGGTTGAGCGCGGGAGGCCCTGTCGATTGTGATTCGATGCCTCGGCGGCACCGGCCAGAAAATGCAAGTCAGATTTCTGGAGGTGCAATATCGGCAATTAGCCGATTGTGTGTGCAAGTTGCATCACGTGACAATGCAGATCAAACGCATTACTCGGGAGGCACAGGGGGAGGAGACGAATCGTGCCTTGGAAGCACATCGGGTCTGACAATCAATTCGTTAGAGACGAATTGCTTTTCAAGGTCATACCCATGCTGTGTTGTGGTCAATTTGCTGCCTGACCAATTGAGCCTAGAAGGCTTGGATTCCGAATAGCAGACACGGTGCGCGGAACGTGACAAAGGCACTCCGTGTGCGCTACTGACGCTCGTCGTTAGGCTCTGCAGCCACCACCACCGGAGGAAATCCATGGATTGCAACTCGCGTACTGAATACGAAACAGTGTGTGTCGGCCGTCGGACGTTTCTGAAGCTTGGCGCCCTCGGAGGCGGTATCAGCCTCCTCGCGCTCTCTCTGCCTGGCGGTACGGCCCGGGCCGCAGGAAAGACCGACGCCTTGTTGCTCAGCTGCATGGACTATCGTCTGATCGACGAAACCGAGCGCTACATGTCAAGCCGGGGGCTCAGGAACAAGTACGATCACGTCATCCTTGCCGGCGCCTCCCTTGGCGCCCTAACCGACAAGTACCCGGCGTGGAACAAGACATTCTGGGAGCACCTGGAGGTCGCTATACAGCTGCACCAGGTTCACAAGGTCATCGTGCTCGACCACAGAGATTGCGGTGCCTACAACGTCATCTTCGGAGAGGATTTCTCGAAAGATCACTCCAAAGAGACGACCATACATTCAGAAAAACTCAAAGAGCTTCGTACACAAATCGGCGAAAAGTATCCCAAGCTGGACGTTGAGCTTCTACTCATGAGCCTTAATGGAAACGTTGAAAAGATCGTGTAGCCGAATTACCGGCTCGAGCCGAGGCGCAAAGACGGCCGCGGCTCAGCCGCGGCGTTGAGCGCAAGAGTCAGTAACCCACGCCTTCGCTTCGAGCCAGCCGCGCGAAGGCCTGCCACGCTAAATCCGACAACGGCTGCCCGCGAGTGCCGCAGCCGCTACCACCCCGTAAGAATCCACTCGGGTCCTCAGATTCACGCAAACAGATTCAGCACCCCGTCCAGGCCGCTATGGTCCAGCGCGTAGTCGGTCTTGCTGCGCACCACCGGTTTCGCGCGGTAGGCGATGGACATGCCGGCTTCAGCCATCATCGCGAGGTCGTTGGCGCCGTCGCCGATGGCGATGGTCGCGGTCCGTGATATGCCCAGCTCGGCGCGCACGGCGCGCAGCTTCGCAGCTTTGCCTTCGGCGTCGACGATGTCGCCGAGCACGCGGCCGGTGAGGCGGCCGTCTTCGATTTCGATGGTGTTGGAGGTGCTGTAGTCCAGGCCCAGCCGCGCTTTGAGCCGCTCGGTGAAGAAACTGAAGCCGCCCGACACCAATAGCGTCTTCACGCCAACGCTGCGCATTGCGGCAAGCATGGTCTCGGCGCCGGGCGACAGGTGCAGGCGTTCGTCGTAGACGCGCGTGAGCGCGGTCGCTTCCAGCCCGCGCAACAGGCTGACGCGGCGGCGCAGGCTTTGGGCGTAATCCATCGCGCCCGCCATCGCCGCGCTGGTGATTGCCGCGACTTCCGCCTTGAGGCCGGCGAGATCGGCGACTTCGTCTATGCACTCGATGGTGATGAGCGTCGAGTCCATGTCGATCGCGAGCAGTCGCATGTCGGCGAGCCTGCGCTCCTCCGGCACGAAGCCGTAGTCGAGCCCGGCGCGGGCGCAATAGGCGGCGACGCCGGGAACAGACTTTGCGCCGGTGAGGCGGCAGACCGTCGGGCCCAGGCGTTCGATGTGCTGCGTGTCGGCGAGCTGCGCGAGGTGGTGCAGATCGTCCTCGGCGAGGCTGGCGCCCTGGATGATCAGGTTCATTCAGCTGGCTGCCGCGACGGCTACGCGCTCGGGCGCAGGCTGCAGCGCCGTGCGCAGGAGCTTGAGCAGCTCCTTCACCGTCTGCACCCGCGGCGCCAGGCCTTCGCTCGGCGTCTGCACCCGGAGCTTGCTCGGGCCCGAGAGTTTCCAGTGGCGCTGCCGCTGCAGGAGCTGCATGAAGCGCGCGCCGTCCAGCGGCGGATGCTCGATGAACTGCAGCAGGATGGTGTCGCCATTGGCGTCGATGCGCGCCACGCCGAGCTCGCGCGCCGCGAGCCGCAGGCGATGCGATTCGACGAGGGCCTGCGCCGGCTCGGGCGCGAGGCCGAAGCGGTCGATCAGTTCCTCCTGCATGCGGTCGAGGTCTTCCGCGGTTTCGCAGTTCGCCAGGCGCTTGTACAGCGTCAGCCTTTCGTTCACATCGCTGCAATAGTCGTTCGGCAGCAGTGCCGGCAGGTGCAGGTTGATTTCCGTGGTGATCGCGAGCGGCGCGGACAGGTCGGGCTCCTTGCCCGCCTTGAGCGAACGCACCGCGTGATTGAGCATGTCGGCGTAAAGATTGAAGCCGATTTCCTGCATTTCGCCCGACTGCGACTCGCCCAGGACTTCACCGGCCCCGCGAATTTCGAGATCGTGCATGGCGAGGAAAAAACCCGCGCCGAGCTCGTCCATCATCTGTATCGCCTCCAGGCGCTTTTTCGCCTGCGTCGACAGCGTCTCTTCGCCGTGGGTGAGCAGATAGGCGTAAGCCTGGTGATGCGAGCGGCCGACGCGGCCGCGCAGCTGGTGCAATTGCGCGAGGCCAAATTTGTCGGCGCGGTTGATCAGCATGGTGTTGGCGGTGGGGATGTCGATGCCGGTCTCGATGATGGTGGTGCATAGCAGCAGGTTGTAGCGCTGCTGGTGGAATTCGCGCATCGCGCGCTCGAGTTCGCGCTCGCGCATCTGGCCGTGCGCCACCACGATGCGCGCCTCGGGCAGCAGCTTGGCCAGCTTCGCGTGCATGTTCTCTATGGTCTGCACCTCGTTGTGCAGGAAATAGATCTGCCCGCCGCGCTTCAGTTCGCGCAGCACCGCTTCGCGGATCACGCCAGGGCTTTCGCGGCTGACGAAAGTCTTGATCGCGAGGCGCTTCTGCGGCGCGGTGGCGATGACCGAGAAATCGCGCAGGCCTTCGAGCGACATGGCCAGGGTGCGCGGAATCGGCGTGGCCGTCAGCGTGAGCACGTCCACCTCGGCGCGCAGCGCCTTCAGCGCTTCCTTCTGGCGCACCCCGAAGCGGTGCTCCTCGTCGATGATCACCAGCCCCAGGCGCGCAAACTTGATGCCGCGCTGCAGCAGCTTGTGCGTGCCGATGGCGATGTCGACCGTGCCCTCGGCCAAGGCTTTCACATTTTGCGTCTGCTCCTTCGCCGTGCGAAAGCGCGACAACTGGGCGATTTTGATCGGCCATTCGTCGGCGATCTGCGCGAAGCGGTCGGAAAAGGTCTGGAAATGCTGCTCGGCGAGCAGGGTGGTCGGAGTGAGGACGGCGACCTGCTTGCCGCCGCAGACCGCGACGAAGGCGGCGCGCAGGGCGACCTCGGTCTTGCCGAAGCCGACGTCGCCGCAGATCAGGCGGTCCATGGGTTTGCCCGAACACATGTCTTCGATCACGGCGCGGATCGCCTCGGCCTGGTCCACGGTTTCCTCGAAGCCGAAGCCCTCGGCGAACGCATCCAGGTCGCGCTGCTTGAGCTCGAACTGATGTCCCAGCCTTGCGGCGCGCCTGGCGTAGAGATTGAGCAATTCAGCGGCGGTGTCGCGGATCTGCAGCGCGGCTTTCTTCTTCGCGCGGTCCCAGTCGCCGCTGCCGAGCTTGTGCAGCGGCGCCTGCTCCGGCGATACGCCGCTGTAGCGGCTGATGAGATGCAGTTGCGCCACCGGCACGTAGAGCTTGTCGTGCCCGGCGTACTCCAGGTGCAGAAATTCGGTTTCGCCTTCGCCGAGGTCGAGATTGATCAGGCCCAGATAGCGGCCTATGCCGTGCTGGGCGTGCACCACCGGATCGCCGATGCGCAGTTCCGACAGGTCGCGCACCATGCCCTCGACCGAAGTCGGACGGGCCTCGATGCGCCGGCCGGCGCGCACCGTGCCGGCGTAGAGCTCGGCCTCGGTGATGACGCAAATATTCTCGTCGAGCAGGGCGAAGCCGTTGAACAGCGGTCCCGTGCCGAGCATGCAGCGCGCGTCGGACGCCAGAAACTCGGCGAAGCTTGCGCAGGGCTCAGGGCCCAGGCCGTATTCGGCCAGGTACTGGCTCATGGTCTCGCGCCGGCCGGGCGATTCGGCGAGCAGCAGCGTGCGCGCGGAGGTGGCGGCAAGGAAGGCCTTCAGCCGCGTGAGCGGATCGGCGGCGCGCCGCTCCACCGCGAGCGGCGGCAGCGCGGCGGCGACCATCCCGCCGTCGGCCGCGCGGGCGTCAACGGCGTCCGCTTCCTGCGGCGCGCTGATATCGATGCGCCCGAAAGTTTTCGCCGCAATGAAGAATTCCTCCGCCGGCAGGAACATCTGCACCGGCGATAGCAGCGGCTGCGCGCGGTCGCCGCCGAGCAGCTTGTAGCGCGACTGCGTGTCTTTCCAGAACGCATCTATGGTCGCGGCGACATCGCGGTGCAGGCACAGCGTGGCGCTCTCGGGCAGGTAATCGAAAATCGTCGCGGTCTGCTCGAAAAACAGCGGCAGATAGTATTCGATGCCGGCCGGCGCGATGCCGTTGCTCACGTCCTTGTAGATATTGCTTCTGGACGGATCGCCCTCGAAGGTCTCGCGAAAGCGCGCGCGAAACCGGGTCCTGCCTGCGTCGTCCAGCGGAAACTCGCGCGCCGGCAGCAGGCGCACTTCCTTCACCTTGTAAATGGTGCGCTGGGTATCGACGTCGAAGGTGCGGATGGATTCGATTTCCTCGTCGAGCAGATCGATGCGGTAGGGCAGGGCGCTGCCCATGGGAAACAGGTCGATGAGGCCGCCGCGCACGCAGTACTCGCCCGGCGCCACCACCTGGGTGACGTGGCTGTAGCCTGCGAGCGTCAGTTGCGCACGCAGCTGCGGCAGGCTGAATTTCTCTTCCTGTTTGAGAAAGAAGGTATAGGCGGCGAGGTAGGACGGCGGCGCGAGGCGGTAGAGCGCGGTGCTCGCCGGAATCAGGGTCAGGTCGCAGTTTCCGCGGGTGATCGCGTACAGCGTCGCCAGGCGCTCGGAGATCAGGTCATGGTGCGGCGAGAAGCTGTCGTAGGGCAGCGTTTCCCAGTCCGGCAACAGGTTCACGCTCAGCCCGGGCGCGAAATAGGGAATTTCCTCGAGCAAGCGCTGCGCGTCCAGTGCCGAGGCGCACAGCACGATCAGAGGCTTTGTCTCCTGTGCCAGGCGGGCGAGCGCCAGCGCGTCTGCGGAGCCATGCAGCCGGGTGTAGCGGTGCTTTTGCGGTACCTGAGGCTGGTTTGGATTCATGGAAAAAAAAGATCCCGCGGGCGCAACCCCGGAGGGGGCGACCCTGGGAATAGGGATTCGGCCGACATCATAGTTTCACTAAGCTGTATTATAACGGCTTCAGCAGCCATTTATGATGAAAAAACAATGACGTCCGAGCGATGTTATGGCTTGATCCCGGCGGCGGGCGCCGGCGAGCGCATGGGCAGCGACAAGCCCAAGCAATATCTCAAACTGCTCGGGCGGCCGCTGCTCTATCACAGCGTGAAGGCCTTGCTTGCCAAAGACAGGATAGACACCGTGTTCGTCGTGCTGGCTCCCGCGGATGGCGAATTCAAGAAATATGACTGGAGCGAGTTCGGCGAGCGCGTCGCGCCTCTTTACTGCGGCGGCGCGACGCGTCACGACAGCGTGTTGAACGGACTGGTGGCGGCCTCGTCCGTGGTCTCGCCCGACGACTGGATTTTGGTCCACGACGCGGCCCGGCCCTGCCTGGGCCAGAGCGAATTGCAGCGCATGCTGGACGCGCTCTCCAAGGACGAGGTCGGCGGCATACTGGGCGTGCCTGTCGCCGACACGCTCAAGCGCGCCGACACTGCTGGGCGCATCCAGGCGACCGAGCCGCGCGAGCATCTGTGGCAGGCGCAGACACCACAGATGTTTCGCCATGGCTTGTTGCTGCAGGCTTTGAGCCGCTCGGCCAAGCTCACCGACGAGGCCGGCGCGATCGAGGCACTGGGGATGCAGCCGAAGCTGGTGCAAGGTTCCCACACGAACTTGAAGGTGACCTATCCGGAGGACCTGCAGTTGGCGCAGACCATACTCGCGAGCCGGAGGACGCAAGCATGAGGATCGGGCAGGGATTCGACGTTCACGCCCTGGTGCCGGGACGCAAGCTGATCATCGGCGGCGTGGACATTCCGCACGACAAAGGCCTGGAGGGACACTCGGACGCAGACGTATTGCTGCATGCGCTTTGCGATGCGCTGCTCGGCGCCGTGGCCATGGGCGATATCGGCGGGCATTTTCCGGACACCGATGCGCGCTACAAGAACGCCGACAGCCGCGTCCTGCTGCGCGAGGTGAGCCGGTTGGTGCAGGAGGCGGGCTACCGCATAGTCAATATGGACGCCACCATCATTGCGCAGGCGCCGAAAATGGCCCCGCACATACCGGCGATGGTGAACAACATCGCCGCCGACCTGGGCCTGTCGCGCGGCCAGGTGAACATCAAGGCCACGACCACCGAGCGCCTGGGATTCGCCGGCCGCGCCGAAGGCATCGCCGCACAGGCGGTGGTCTTGCTGAACTGGGCGGTCTGAGCGGGAGATAGCCGCGTACGGCGTGCACGTGGCAGTCTGCGTACGCGCGGCATCCCTGCCGCAGCCGGGGCGTGCGCTTCCGGCAGCGCAAGCGGGGCGTCCGGGCAATGCATTGTGCATCTGACCGCAGCAAAAAGCCTTTATACTTGCACTTGGCATTGAGCAAAATTGGCGGCCGTAACGCCCCGGTGTCTTCTTAGGAAACAAGCGCTTTGACCAAGAAATCCAGTTTTACCTACGAGCAACTGCTCGCCTGCGGGCGCGGGGAGATGTTCGGCCCCGGCAATGCGCAGTTGCCCCTGCCGCCGATGCTGATGTTCGACCGTATCATCTATATCAGCGAAAAAGGGGGCGAATTCGGCAAGGGCGAGATCGTCGCCGAACTCGACCTGAAGCCGGACCTCTGGTTTTTCGCCTGCCATTTCCAGGGCGATCCGGTGATGCCGGGGTGCCTGGGCCTGGATGCGATGTGGCAGCTGATAGGGTTCTACCTGGGCTGGATGGGCGGCAAGGGGCGCGGACGCGCGCTGGGTTGCGGCGAAGTCAAGTTCAGCGGCCAGGTGTTGCCGACTGCAAACAAGATCACCTACCGCATCAGCATGAAGCGCGTGATCCTGCGCAAGCTGGTGATGGGTATCGCCGACGCCGTGATGGAGGTCGACGGCCGCGATATTTATGCAGGCAAGGACCTGCAGGTGGGATTGTTCACCTCCACCGAAGGGTTCTAAGCGGCCATTTCGGAATTGTCGAAATGGCCGCTGATTCAGGGGAGCATGAGGGGATCTATCCCCTCATTTTGAAAAAAAAGTCTGAGGGTAGCGCCATGCGTCGCGTCGTCGTCACCGGAATGGGCATCGTCTCCAGCATCGGCACCAACACCGCCGAGGTGCTGGCCTCGCTGCGCGAAGGCCGCAGCGGCATCGAATTTTCAGAGGAATACAAAACGCTGGGCTTTCGCTCCCACGTGCACGGCCCTGTGCGGGTCAAGAAGGAAGAGCTTATCGACCGCAAGCTGCTGCGCTTCATGGGCGATGCCGCGGCGTTCACTTACATAGCGATGACCCAGGCCATCGCCGACGCCGGACTCCCGGAGAGCATGGTGTCGAACGAGCGCACCGGGCTGATCGTCGGCTCCGGCGGCGGTTCGCCGGAGAATCAGGTGGAGGCCGCCGACCTGATGCGCACCAAGGGCGTGAAGCGCGTCGGCCCGTACATGGTGCCGCGCTGCATGTCGAGCACCACCTCGGCCTGCCTCGCCACGCCGTTCAAGATCAGGGGCATGAACTACTCCATCAGTTCGGCCTGCTCCACCAGCGCGCATTGCATCGGCAACGGGTTTGAACAGATTCAGTGGGGCAAGCAGGACATCGTTTTTGCCGGCGGCGGGGAGGAGGTGCATCCTTATCTGTCCATGCTGTTCGACGCCATGGGCGCGCTGTCGTCGAAGTACAACGACACGCCGACCAAGGCCTCGCGCGCCTACGATGCCGACCGTGACGGCTTCGTGGTCTCCGGCGGCGGCGGCGTGGTGGTGTTGGAGGAATTGGAGCATGCGCGCGCGCGCGGCGCCAAGATCTACGCCGAGCTCGTCGGCTACGGCGCGACCTCCGACGGCTACGACATGGTGCAGCCTTCGGGCGAAGGCGCAGTGCGCTGCATGCGCCTCGCGCTCTCGGGCGTGGACACGCCGGTGGATTATCTGAATACGCACGGCACCAGCACGCCGGTCGGCGATCCCAAGGAACTCGAAGCCGTGCGCGAGGTGTTCGGCGACAAAGCGCCGCTGATCAGCTCGACCAAGTCGCTCACCGGACATGCGCAGGGCGCGGCCGGCGTTACCGAGGTGATTTATTCGCTGCTGATGCTGCAGCACGATTTCGTCTGCGCCTCGGCCAACATCGAAAATCTGGACCCCGCGGGCGAGGGCATGCCGATTGTGCGCGAGCGCGTCGACAATGCGGGGCTCAACACCGTGATGTCGAACAGCTTCGGTTTCGGCGGCACCAACGCCAGCCTGGTATTCCGCCGCCTGAAGGACTAAGAAGCAGTTTCGAAATGACGATCTCGAAAATTGTCATTCCGAGCGCAGCGAGGAATCTGCTGTCAAATGTAGGAAGAAGCGGATTCCTCGGCCAGAGCCTGCCCCGAGCATCGTCGAGGGGGCCTCGGAATGACAGTTCATTCCGAAACGGAGTCTAAGTGCTGCAGCAGGCCGCGGAACCGCTGCGGCTGTTTTTCGCGCTATGGCCGCCCGACGATCTTCAGGCGAAGCTCGCCGCTTGGGCCGACAAGGCCGCCGGCAAGGGCAGGGCGATGCGGCGCGAGAACATACACCTGACGCTCGCCTTTCTCGGCGCCACCGACCCGGATCTACTACCCGTCCTTACTAAGAACACACGCGCCGTGCGCTTCGCGCCCATCCGGCTGATGCTCGACCGCGTCGGTTACTGGAAGCACAACCGCATCATCTGGTGCGGCACCGAGGACGAGCCGCAGGCGCTCACCGCGCTGGTCGCCGACTTGCGCGCCGGGCTGGATGCAGCCGGGATACGCTACGACCCCAAGCCCTTCGTGTCGCATGTGACGCTGGTGCGCAAGTCATTGGGCCTCGGTGGTGCGCCGCGCTGGGTGCCGCTGGTCTGGGAAGTGCGCGATTTCGCCCTGGTGCGCTCGGTTGCGATCGAGGGCGGTGTCAGCTATCAGGTGCTGCAGCGTTTCCCGGCAGCGGCAAACTGACCCGCGCGATCAATCCGCCGCCCTCGCGCTGCAACAATTCGAAACTACCGCCGTGCTGGCGCGCGATGCGGTCGACGATCGCAAGCCCGAGCCCCGATCCGCCCTTGCCGCTGCGTGCCTGCTCCAGGCGCGTGAACGGCTGCTTCAGCCGCTCGGCCTCGTGCTCGGGGATGCCGGGGCCGCGGTCCAGCACTTCCAGGATGAGCTTTTCACTTTCGCTGCGCACGGCCACGCACACGTCCTTGCCGCCGTGGGCGAGGGCGTTGGCGATCAGATTCGAGATCAAGCGCTTGATGCCCAGGCGGCGCAGGGGCTGCAGGGCCACGGGTTCGATCCGCGCTTCGACCGCATGACCCAGGCGCTGCAGGTGTTCGACTGCCTCGCGCGCCAGCGCGGCGAGATCGTAGGGCTCCAGCGGCTCTTCGCTCTGGGTGCGGGCGAAATCGAGGAACTGGCCGATGATGGAATCCATTTCCGCTATATCGGCAATCATCCCGGCTTTGTCTTCGCTGGTGCTCATTTCGGTCGACAGGCGCAGGCGCGACAGGGGCGTGCGCAGGTCGTGCGACACGCCGGCGAGGATTAGCGCGCGGTCGGCGTCCAGCCGCGCGAGGTCCTGTGACATTTGATTGAACGAGCGCGCCAGGGTCTCGATCTCGACCGGCCCGGATTCGGGCAGCGGCGCCGGCGTCTTGCCGCGGCCGATGTCGGCAGCGGCGGCGGCCAGCGCCTTTAGCGGCCTATTGATGCGCGAGACGATCAGCCAGGCGCCGATCAGGGACAGCAGCAGCGCGAGCGCGGTCCAGCCCAGCCATTGCCATGGGAACGGCCGCTCGACCCGTTCGCGCGGTAGCATCACCCAGTATTCGTCGTCGTCGATATGAAAACTGATGAAGAAACCGCGCTGCTCGCCGATCCCGGCGGCGAAGCGCGTGTCTGCTCCCAACTGGCGCCGGACTTCTGCGTGCAGCAGGTGCACGAAGCGCGATTCGGGAAAGGGTGCAAGCTTGTCGCCGGGCTCCGCGGGATAGACGCGTATGCCTTCGCGCTCTGACAACTCGGCCAGGAGTTCGCGGCGCTTATCGGCCTGCGCCGTGACCAGGGCCGTGCGCGTGAGGTTGACCACGCTTACCACCATCTGCGCCAGTTGCCTGGCGCGCGGCTCGCGCTCGTAGCTGCGCAGGATCTGGAACCAGGCCGCGACCGAGATCACCATCAGCAGGCTGATGAGCAGGAAGGAGCGCCACAGCAGGGTGCGCGGCGCGAATCTCATGGGACTACCTTGTCGCTACGCGCTAAGGCCAATTCGAAAATGCGGCCCTCGGGGTGGCCCGTCGGGCTCATGTTTTGCCGTCCGGCACGAATACGTAACCGAAACCCCACACGGTCTGGATGTGCACCGGATGCGCCGGGTCGGGCTCGACCAGTTTGCGCAGTCGCGAGATCTGCACGTCGATGGCGCGGTCGAACACCTCGTACTCGCGCCCGCGCGCGAGCTCCATCAGCTTGTCGCGCGACAGCGGCACGCGCGGATGCGCGAGCAGGACTTTGAGCAGTCCGAATTCGCCGGTGGTAAGGGAAATGGATTTGCCCGCGCGCGTCAGCTCGCGCGTGGCGAGATCGATCGTGACCTGGCCGAAGCGCATCTCGCCTTCCTCCAGTGCGGGTGCGCCCGGCGGCAGCGGGTCGGCGCGTCGGCGCAGCACGGCATGGATGCGCGCCACCAGTTCGCGCGGGTTGAACGGTTTGGGCAGGTAGTCGTCGGCGCCCATTTCCAGGCCGACGATGCGGTCGACGTCGTCGCCCTTGGCCGTCAGCATGATGATGGGGATCGCGTCCTTGCCGCCGCGCAGGCGGCGGCATACTGAGAGACCGTCCTCGCCAGGCATCATCAAATCGAGCACGATCAAGTCGAAGCGCTCGCGTGCGAGCAGCTTGTCCATGGCGGCGGCATCCTGGGCCACCTGCACGCCGAAGCCCTGCCCGGACAGATAGCGGTTGAGCAGATCGCGCAGGCGCAGGTCGTCGTCCACTACTAGAATTTTTGTTTTTACGTTTGTCATGAGCGTATCGTACTCAATATTGCCGGACGGCAAGGGCCGATAGGTAAGAAAGCATGTCAACTTCCGTGTGGCTTACAAATTATTACAAATTCCTGGCCCGGACTCACACTTTCGGCAGGCCACGGCGCTAGTATGCGTCTGCGGCCATATTTTGAGGAGCGCGGCGTGAAATTCTGGACAATTGCCTGTTGCGGCTTGCTCGTGGTCGGCAGCGCCAATGCGGCTGCCGCGGGCCCGGACGAGCGCGGAACCGGATTGCGGCCCTTGCTCCAGGATCAGCGCTCGCGGCCGGGTCCGCAGCGCGGTGCCGACCGGGCGGCGCCGCAGCGTGATGCGCGCGGCACGGATCAGGATGAGCGCGGCCGCATGAGCCCCGAGGAGCGGCGCCAATTGCGTCGCGATATCCAGGATGCAGGCAAGGATATCTACCGCCCTTCACGGCATGGGCGGGGGGACGGCCGGCGCTCCGGAGGCAGATAAGCGCCGGGCGCAGCTGCAGCGCCGACTTATGCGGTTTTCTGCTGTTTCAGGGCGGCCGCGAATTTCATGTCCGCCGCGAGAATGTGGCCGCGCAGCCATTCGCTCAGGAATTCGGCGACGGCGGGGACGTTGATCTTTCCGCCTGCGTCCAGCATCTCGTTCAGTTCGACGATCTGCTTCAGCAGCTTGGTGTGTTCCGCCTTGTGCGCGAGTGTTGCAACGTACCGTATGCGGTCCATCTCGGCTTCCTCGCGGGCAAAGTGCTCACCGGTAAAGCCGATGAGCGCGTGCAGGGTTTTGCTCATGCGCTCGCCGTTCTCGCCGTTTTGCATGGACTCGAAGAATGCGTTGACCAGCTCCGCCAGCCTGTGGTGGTCGCCGTCGATGAGACTGCTGCCGGTGTAAAGATCATCGGTCAAGGAAAACTGCGCCATGCCCTCGTGCTCCGTCGTTGCCAGGATACGCTGCAAAGTCTTGCACGCGCACGCGGCGAAGCTGTTGATTTGTGTCAAATGAACCCGATTCCCGGCGATGCTATTTCCCCCAGCGCAGTGCGAGCGGATTCGCCGCGCGGGCGAGTTCCAGCAGCCCATCGCGCGTCGCCGGGTGCAGCGCTTCCAGCGGATGGCGCACAGCGTCGCTCTTGATTACGCCGCCTTCCATCATCACCGTTTTGGTCGCGCGCAGGCCGCACTGGCGGTTTTCGTAGTTGATCAGTGGCAGGATGCGCGCGTAGGCCGCCATCGCTTCCGTGCGCCGCCCTTGGCGGTGGTGTTCCAGCACCGGCCTGATCAGGTCCGGCAGCAGGGCGCTGGGCATGGTGCCGGTCGCGCCCGCGTCGAGGTCGGCCATCAGCGTGATCGATTCCTCGCCGTCGAACGGACCTTGTATGGCTTTGCCGCCTGCTTCGATAAGCGCGCGCAGCTTTGCCGCCGCGTTCGGCGTTTCCACCTTGAAGTAACAAACTTGCGGCACTTCCCGCGCCAGCCGCGCCAGCAACCCTATCGACAGGTTCACGCCCGAGAGCGGCGCGTCCTGCAGCATGATCGGCAGCGGCGCTGCCTCGGCGACCCTGGCGTAGTGCTCGAGAATGCCTTTCTCGTCGGCCTTGAGCGTCGCGCCGTGGTAAGGCGGCATGAGCATCACCATGTTCGCGCCGGCTTTGTGCGCCTGCGTCGCGCGCGCCGCCGCGATGTCCGTGCTGTAGTGGCTGCAGGTGACGATCACCGGCACTCTGCCAGCAACGTGCGCCAGGCACAACTCCAGCAGCGTGTCGCGTTCCGCGTCGGAGAGCAGGAACTGCTCGGAGTAGTTGGCGAGTATGCAGATGCCATCGACCTTCTGGTCGACCATGCAGTCGAGCACGCTGCGCATGCCGGCCAGATCGAGCTCGCCTGATTCCGTGAACGGCGTGGGGGCGATGGGGAAGACGCCGGCGTAGGCAAGTGTCATGGCGCGTAGCTCCTCAGGCGCACGGGCAAGACGGTGGTCGGCGGCGCCTTCGTGTCAGCTGGAACCCGTCGGCGAGCCAGCCGCGATGGTAACTGCTGTAGTTGACCACGCGCAACCTGAGCTCGGACATTGTCTCGCATGCATTTCACATTGCTCGTGTTTCGATAAGGAAGCAACTCATGACCGGTTTCGCTCAGATGTTCAACGCTACCGGCTCCGCGCTGGCCGGCGATGGCGCCCAAACGATCGTCCGATTCAATGCGGCCAGCCAGGGTAAGGATGGACTTCACCGCCAGGTCAAAATGCGGAAGTTCGCGATAGACGTGGATGACTCTCCGGAGCTGGGCGGGACGGATCGTGCGCCCAATCTGGCGGGGCAGTTAACCGGCCCAGTCCATTTAGCTGATATCTGGCCAGACCAATTCATCAATTGCCATACAGGGCAGGTATTGAGATGCCTCATGGTGGCAAGAGAGCCAAGCCGATTTGTTTTGTGCCGCCTGGGCCCACAGCGGTGTAATACATTTTCAAGGTGCCGGATCCATCATTAATGACCGACGGCGTGGAGGTGCGGGAATTGCGGTATGCGGCGCCGTCGGTTATGTGGAACACCGGCGTGCTGTTTTTCGTCCAGGTCTTTCCGTCAGTAGAAAACGCGTAGCCAATGCCGTCGTTAGGCGACGAAACTCCGCCGCTATACCAGAAGTGCAAGCCAATTGCGTTACGGTAGACCGTACCATAAACAGCGTCGTTGGAGTCCCACGCAGGGCTTGGAGAAATAGACAACACGGGGTTTTCGACGTATGCCTTCCAGAACACGCCATCGGCAGAATACGCGAGTCCTGTTTGCTCTCTGCTGCCGTCCGTGCCGTCATAATACATGGTGTAGCTGTAACGCCACGGGTCAGTTCCGGAGTTCGCCGCGCCGGGTTGGTAAAACAAGGATACGGGACCATACGAACCGCGATTCCAACCCGTCCCGATGCCGGTCACCAACCGAGCCGATGCGTCTTGCGTCAATGCGGTGTTATTGACCCAGTTGACGCCGTCCGTCGATTGGGCGGTAGCCATTGAGGAGATGTCGTACAACGAGGCGGCGCCAATATCCCAATACCACATCCGGTAGCTTGGCCCGGAGGGGCCGAGTCCGAAGTGATTCGCGTCGTAAAGCAACTGAATATGATGCGCGCGGCCGCCGAGGCCGGTTATCGTTGCAGGCGAGCTCCACGACGTCCCGTTGGATGAGGTCACCAGAAACACCGCTCCTGAACCGTCCGTATACCACATGGCGTGGGTCGCCGCGCCTCCGAATCCATTCAGGTCGAAAACCACGCTGGGATAATATGCGTCTCCGGCAGGGGCGGTATAGACGATGCCCTGGTCGCTCCAGGCAGTGTAGTCCCGCGGATATGATGTAAAGCGCCATGAATAGCTTTCGGCCAATGCATTGCCAGCCATGTCCCTGGCCCCGGTTGTAATCGTGGCGGCATACAGGGTGCTGGTCGCAAGATTGCTTGCTGGTGTAAAGGTCGCAATCCTGTTTAATGCATCAGAGGTGACTGTTCCTGATACGCCTGCCACCGTAAAGGTCAGGTTGGTGATCGTCAACGGGTCCATCGCCTCACTGAAGGTGGCGGCGATTTTCGTATTGATCAAGACACCTGTGGCAGCATTGGCAGGGACCGTGAGACTCACGGTGGGTGCGGTGGTGTCCGGGACCGCAGCGGTGGTCCAGCTAATTACGAAGTCACTTGCCAGTGGATTTCCAGCCAGGTCCTTGACACCGCTGACGCCGCCTTTGACTGTGACGATGTAGTTGGTGCTATGAGCGAGATTACTCAACGGTACGAATGCTGCGCTCACACCGGAGTAGCTCACGGTGCCTGCTACCGCAGTGCCGGTTACCGCTTCCTTCAACGTGAAATTCACATTAGTAATCGTCAGCGGGTCCATCCCCTCGCTGAACGTTGCGCCGACTTTGGTGTTGATGGCCACGTCGGTCGCGTTGTTGGCATGGATGGTCCCGGTTACCGTGGGTGCGGTGGTGTCCGGGGCCGCAGCGGTGGTGAAGACCCATGCATAGTCACTTGCCATTGCAATGCCTGCCAGGCACTGGACCCCGGTGGTAATCGTGGCGGTATAGGTGGTGCTGGCTGCAAGATTGCTCGCTGGTGTAAAGACCGCCGTTACGCCAGAGTAGGTGACCGTGCCTGGAACAGCCGTTGCTCCTTGCTTCAAGGTAAATGTTGTCGTGTTGATCGTTAAGGGGTCCATCCCCTCGCTGAACGTTGCACCGATTTTGGTGTTGACGGCTACGTTTGTCGCGCCGTTGGTATGGGTGATCCCGGTTACCGTGGGTGGGGTGGTATCTGCTGCCGCAGCCGTGGTCCAGCCAATTACGAAGTCACCTGCCATTGGATTGCCAGCCAAGTCCTTGACTCCGCCGAGTCCGCCTTTGACTGTGGCGGTGTAGCCTGTATTGTAGGTAAGATTGTTCAGCGGTATGAATACCGCGCTCACACCGGAGTAGGTGACTGTGCCTGCTACCGCAGTGCCGCTTACGGTTTCCTTCAATGTGAAATTCACGTTGGTGATCGTCAAGGGGTCCATCCCCTCGCTGAACGTTGCACCGACTTTGGTGTTGATGACTACGTTGGTCGCGTTGTTGGCATGGATGGTCCCGGTTACCGTGGGTGCGGCGGTGTCCGGGGCCGCAGCTGTGGTCCAGCTCCATGCGTAATTTGCCGCCATTGCAATGCCTTCCAGGCACCGGGCCCCGGTGGTAATCGTGGCGGTATAGGTGGTGCTGGCTGCAAGATTGCTTGCTGGTGCAAACACCGCAGATACGCCAGAGTAGGTCACAGTGCCTGGAACATCTGTTGCCCCTTGCTTCAAGGTAAATGTCGCCGTGGTGATCGTTGAGGGGTCCATCGCCTCGCTGAACGTTGCGGCAACCTTGATGTTGATCGGCACACCGGTGGCGTTGTTGGCAGGGATGGTCGCGCTTACCCTGGGTGGGGTGGTGTCCAGGACCGCCCCGGTCGCAAAGGTCCAGGTAAAGTTACTGTCCAGTGGAATGCCGGTAGTGTCCGTGGCACCGGCAGTAACCGTGGCAGTACATGTGGCGCCGGCTGGGAGATTGGCTGTGGGAGAAAAGACTGCAACGCGACTTGCTGCAACATAAGCAACGGTTCCTGGTACGGCCGCGGGGCATGCTAGCGTAAAGGTTGATGTGCTGATCGTTGCAGGGGCCATATCCTTAGTGAAGGTGGCGGTGATTTTACTGTTGAGTTCCACGCCTGCAACAATAGGCGTTGTGGCAAGAGGGACTGTCAGAGTCACCGCTGGCGCGAGTCCGGCAATGCCGCCTCCACCCGGGGTTGGACCTTGCCCTCCGCCTCCGCATCCTGCCGCCAAAGCGCTCAGCAGCGATGGTATGAACCACGTCAGGAATCTGGAATGGCTCTCGCATTTGCTCATTTTGCTGATTTCCTTAGGGCAGATCCATCCATCTTCTCTGCGCGTTTCCCCCACGGTTGGATTCAGGTCAATTCAGCGTGAGAGGGGTCTTAAGCAACCTGTACGGTTGCTGGCAACAGGTGCAGTGCAGCGTCGCCATTGGTGTTTGCCAGGCGGAGCAAACGCTCATACTCCCGATTGACGACCGCATAGCACTCGCATACCTATGCTTCCCGTCGTAGGCGATCGCGTACGGCAATGTGGCCGCGGCTGTAATGGATCACTCCCGCTTTTTGGAGCTCTAATGTACCTAGCTCATTCGTCACGTCTGTTGATTTTTATCATTTCTAATGTTCACGGGGAGTTATCTGCCGCGCGGAGTTCAGCCCAAGGCAAAGGCCGCGATGCGAAGAAACTCATGCGCCCGGTAAAGGAATGGCGGCCCGAGGCGGGCAAAGCCTCCTAGCGCTTGCCGCGTCGTCGCCGTCGCCTTGCACGCAGCGGCGAATCCCGATTTCATCCACCGCTTGATTTTTATCAATCCCGACTATCGGCGAGCCGATAGGATGATTTGCGACGCGCCAGGCTCAGTTGCGGCCAGGCGAATTCTGCGGGAGCGCAATCGTGAAATCATTTATGAAAGCAATGGTTCCGCTGCTGGTCGCCGTCGTCATCGCCCTGATTCCGGCACCGGAGGGGCTGCCGCCGCACGCATGGTATTACTTCGCCATATTCGCCGGCGTGATCGTCGCGCTGATGTTCGAGCCCTTGCCCGGCGCGGCGATTGGCGTGATCGGCGTGACCCTCGCGACCGTCCTCTGCACTTTCGTGCTGTTCTCCCCGGATCAGCTCGCCAAGCCGGGCTTCAAGGCGCCGGCGGAAGCGCTGAAATGGGCGTTGTCGGGGTTCGCCAACGGCACCGTCTGGCTGATTTTCGCCGCCTTCATGTTCGCGCTGGGCTACGACAAGGCCGGCCTCGGCCGGCGCATCGCTCTGCTGCTGGTGAAGGCGCTGGGGCGGCGCACGCTGACCCTGGGCTACGCGGTCGCGATCGCCGACCTGGTCCTCGCGCCGTTCACGCCGTCGAACACGGCGCGCAGTGGCGGCACCATCTTTCCGGTGATCCGGAACCTGCCCGCGCTCTACGACTCGAAGCCCAACGACCCGTCGAGCCGGCGCATCGGCGGCTACCTGATGTGGACTGCGCTCGCCGTAACCTGCGTCACCAGCTCGATGTTCCTCACTGCGCTGGCGCCGAATCTGCTCGCAGTCGAACTGGCGAGGAAGATCGCCAAAGTCGACATTAGCTGGACGCAGTGGTTCATGGCCTTCGCCCCGGTCGGCATCCTGCTGCTGCTGGTGCTGCCGCTGCTCGTCTACCTGATCTATCCGCCGGAAGTGAAAGAGGGCCACGAAGTGCCGAAGTGGGCAGGCACCGAACTCGACAAGATGGGCCCGCTGACGCGGCGCGAAGTCGCACTGTCGGTGCTGGTGCTGACCGCGCTCGGTCTGTGGATCTTCGGCGGCAAGTGGATCGATGCGACCACCGCGGCACTGGTGGTGGTGTCGCTGATGCTGATCCTCGGCGTCCTGAGCTGGGAGGATATGCTCGCCAACAAGCAGGCGTGGAACACGCTCGTCTGGTTTGCCACACTGGTGGCGCTCGCCGACGGACTCGGCCGCACCGGATTCGTAGCATGGTTCGCCAAGTCGCTTGCCGCCCAGCTCGGCGGCATTGCGCCGACCACGGCGATGATCGTGCTGGTGCTTGTGTTTTTCTTCACCCATTACATGTTTGCCAGCATCACCGCGCACACCACGGCGATGCTTCCCGTCATGCTGGCCGCCGGCGCCGCGATCCCCGGCATGCCGGTGGTGCAGCTCACCATGCTGCTGGTGCTGACGCTGGGCATCATGGGCATCCTGACACCCTACGCGACTGGTCCTAGCCCGGTGTACTACGGCAGCGGCTATATTCCCGGCCGCGACTTCTGGCGCCTGGGCGCAATCTTCGGGGTGATTTTCATCACGGCCCTGCTAGTCATTGGTGTTCCCTGGATCTTGATGACGAATTAGGCCTGGCGCGCGCCGCTTCACGCCGGCAGCAGGTGCGCGATTGAATTGGCGTAGTAGCCGAGCAGAGCTGATTGCGCGGGATCGGCGGCGTACAGGCCGTCGCGCTCGGCGACGAGGTGGCGCAGCAGCATCATGCGCAAGCCCGCGGTGATGGCGTAGTCGCGGTCGCGCCGCGGGATGTAGATATGGGCGCCAGCGGCCTCCAGGCGTTCGATCAGGGTTTCCACTTCGGATTTCAGCTCCAGCTCGGACAGGGCTCTGCCCGGGTTGCACTGGAATACCAGCGCAACCAGCGGAACCGGCAGCACCGGGATCAGCTTGCCAACGCGCTGCATCAGCTCTGCGCCGAGTTCGGCCACGCGCTGCTCGCGCGCATCCTTGTCGAGTTTGCGGAAATCGAAGTCCTGCGACTGCAGGTATTCGCGCATCGACAGCGGCGTGCCGAAGTTGACGCAGGCATAGCCGAAGCGGTGCCAGTGGCTGCGCAGCGCAAGTCCCGCCTGGTGCGCGGCGAAGGCGAGCGTGTTCCAGGCGGCCTTGAGCGTGCCGGGTCGCTTCGCGTTCTGGTCCAGCCCGAGCAGCAGGGTGCGGTCTTCCAGCGTGCGGTCGTAGTTGATCCCCAGCGGGATGAACACCAGGTCGCGCTCGCCCTCAGGGTTGAAGCCGCGGAGCATGTAGTCCAACGCACCTAGCCGCGGTGCGCGCAGACTGCCGTCGCGGCTGAGCGAGCCTTCCGGATACAGCGCCTGGGTCACGCCGGCCTCGGTCGCCATGCCGATGTAGCGCTCGAGCACGCGGCGGTAGAGCTCGTCCTTCGAATTGCGGCGCACGAAGTAGGCGCCCATGGAGCGAATCAGCTGTTGCAGCGGCCAGATGCGCGCCCACTCGCCCACGGCGTAGGACAGCGCCGCCTGGTCCGCGACGAGGTAGGCGGCGAGGACGTAGTCCATGTTGCTGCGGTGGTTCATCACGAACACCACCGTGGCATCGGGAGAAATGCGCGCGAGGCCCGCGCTGTCGGTATAGCCTACGCGCACCCGGTACAGCGACTGCGCGATCCTGCGCCCCAGCCAATAGCCAATGCGGAAATAGAAATAGGCGTTGAAGGCAGGGACGATCTCGCGCGCATAGCTGTTGAGCTGCGCCATTACCACCTCGCGTGGCATGTTGTGCTCGCGCGCATGCGCTGCGGCTGCCTGCTGCACCTTCTCGTCGTAGAGCAGGCGGTCGATCAGGACTTGGCGGCGTGTCTGCTGGAACGGACGGATTTCGATTTTCAGGTGCGTGGCGACTTCGTCCAGCACCTTGTTGGCGCGGCTGCGGATGAACCAGCGCACACTCGGCACGAGCAGCCGGTCGAGTAGCCCAACCAGCGCGAGCACGCCCGCGAGGATGACCAGCCACAAGGGTAGGGTGACGGTGCCCATGCGGGCTCCGGCGCGTGGCTAGGCCTGCTGGCGCAGCATGCGCTTAAGGATCTTGCCGGTCGCGCTCTTGGGCAGTTCCTTGACGATGTCGACGCGCGCCGGGGTCTTGTAGGCGGCGAGCTTTTCCTTGCACCAGTCGATGACGTCTTCCGCGCCGAGCTGCGCGCCCTCATTGAGCACTACCGCCGCGCACACGCTCTCGCCCTTGAGTGTGTCCGGGATGCCGTAGACGGCGACTTCCTTGATCTGCGGAATCTGATACAGATAGTGCTCCACCTCTGCCGGCCAGACCTTGAAGCCGGACACGTTGATCATGTCCTTCACCCGGTCGACGATGAACACGTAGCCTTCTTCGTCCATTTTGCCGATGTCGCCCGAGTGCAGCCAGCCGCCGCGCAGCGCCTGCGCCGTGTCCTTGGGCTTGCCCCAGTATTCCTTCATCACGCCGGGGCCGCGCATCACGATTTCGCCCCATTCGCCGGGCGGCAGCTCCTTGTCGTTCTCGTCGAAGATCTTCACTTCGAAATCCTCGATGGCGGTGCCGACGCTGCCGAACTTGTGCTTGCTGACGTGGTTGTAGGCGGCGCAGGGCGAGCATTCGGTCAGGCCGTAGCCTTCGTGCACGGCCGGACCGTAAGTCTCGGTCCAGCGCCGCGATATCTCCTGCGGCATGGTCGCCGCGGCGGAAAAGTAGTAGCGGATCGAAGCCAGCTTTTCCTTCGGCACGTTCGCGCCGAGGAGGGTGATGTAGATCGTCGGCACGGCGAAGAACATGGTGACGCGCTGGCGCTGGATTTCATCAAGCACCACATCGGGCACGAAGCGGCGGAACAGGACCAGCGTCGCGCCCGCGACGAAGCCGGCGTTCATGATGTAGTTCTGCGCGAACACGTGGAACAGCGGCAGGAAGATCGCCAGCCGGTCCTTGCTGCTGTGATGGGAGCAGTTGACCGCGGCGCGGGTGTTGGTGATGATGTTGTTGTGCGTGAGCGTCACGCCCTTGGGAAAGCCGGTGGTGCCGGAGGAATACAGCAGCACCGCCGCATCGTCGGCGGCCATGACTTCGGCCCTGAACTCGGGCTTGCCAGCGGCGAGCCAGTCGCCGAGCAGGACCTGGTCGGCGGCCACGCCCTCGCAGATCACCGTTGCTTGCACGGCCAGGCACTGTCTGTGCGGAACATTGGGCAGAAGTTCCGCAGTGGTGAACACCACTTTGGCGCCGGAGTCGTTGAGGATGTATTTCACCTCTTCGGACTTGAAGATAGAGTTGACCGACACCACGATGGCGCCGACTTTCTCTCCTGCGAGGTAAGCGAGCATGAACGCCGGGATGTTGGGCAGGTATAGCGCGATGCGGTCGCCGCGGCGCACGCCGTTGGCCCTGAGCGAGTGGGCGAGGGCGCAGGCGCAGGCCTCGAGCGCGCCGTAGCTGATGTCCTTGCCTTCGAATACGATGGCCTGGCGGCCGGGATCCTGGAGCGCGACGCGCTCGACGTGGCTGGCGATGTTCACGTTCTCTCCTCCGCTCGATCTGGAGCAGCAAGCCATAGCTGCTTTCCGGTCGCTATTGTCGCAGAAAATTGCACACCGCCCGGGTCACCTCGGCCGTGCGTGCCGCCCCCCCCAAATCGGGCGTGAATATCCGTTTCGCGGTCACCGCTTCGATTGCCTGCATCAGCCGCGCCGCGGACTTCAGCTCGCCCAGGTGCTCCAGCATCATCGCCGCGGTCCAGAACGTGGCGATGGGGTTGGCGATACCCTTGCCGGTGATGTCGAACGCTGAGCCGTGGATGGGTTCGAACATCGACGGGAATTTGCGCTCCGGATTCAGGTTTGCGGTAGGCGCGATGCCGAGGCTGCCCGAGAGCGCAGCCGCCAGGTCGGAGAGGATGTCGGCGTGTAGGTTGGAGGCGACGATCACATCCAGGGTTTCGGGTTTGAGCGTCATTACCGTGGTTACCGCATCGACAAGGATGCGCTGCGTCTTCACCCGCGGATAGTCTTTGGCCACCTCGTAGAAGATCTCGTCCCACAGCACCATGCCGTGGCGCTGCGCATTCGACTTGGTCACCAGCGTCAGGTTCTTGCGGCGGCGCTTCGCCGCCAGTTCGAAGGCGAAACGGTGGATGCGCTCGACGCCGGTGCGCGTGAACACCGAAGTCTCGGTGGCGATTTCCTCGGGCAGGCCCTGGTGCACGCGGCCGCCCGAGCCGGAATATTCGCCCTCGGTGTTCTCGCGGATGATCACCCAGTCTATGCCCTTGGCATTCTTGAGCGGGCTTTGCACGCCGGGGAGCACCCTTGCCGGGCGCACGTTGGCGTACTGGTCGAAGCCCTGGCAGATGGGCAAGCGCAGGCCCCAGAGCGAGACGTGGTCGGGCACCTTGGGGCTGCCCACGGCGCCGAAGAATATGGCGTCGAACTTCTTCAGTTCCTCCAGGCCGCCGGCGGGGATGTAGTAGCCGCGCTTGAGGTAGTAGTCGCTGCTCCACGGAAACTGCCTGAAGCTGAACTTGAAGCGCTTCGACTGGCGCGCGAGTACGTTGAGGACTTTGACGCCTTCGGCAATGACCTCCTTGCCGATGCCGTCGCCGGGGATGGCAGCTATCTTGTAGGTGCGCATGGTCAGATCGCCGCCGCGACGGCTTTGCCCACGTCTTCGGTGCTGGCCTTGCCGCCGAGGTCGGGCGTGCGCGGGCCGTCGACCAGCACCTTCTCGATCGCGCGCAGGATCGCAGCGCCCGCCTCGGCGTGGCCGAGGTGCTCGAGCATCATCGCACCGGACCAGATCTGGCCGATGGGGTTGGCGATCTTCTTGCCGTAGATGTCGGGCGCCGAGCCGTGCACCGGCTCGAACAGCGAAGGGAAGGTGCGCTCCGGATTGATGTTGCCCGAGGGCGCGATGCCGATGGTGCCCGATGTCGCCGGGCCGAGGTCGGAGAGGATGTCGCCGAACAGGTTGGAGCCGACGATTACGTCGAAGCGCTGCGGGTTGAGCACCATCTGGATGGTGAGCCCGTCGATGTGGTACTGGCTGGTCTTCACCTTGGGATAGTTCTTCGCCATCGCGGCGAAGCGCTCGTCCCAATAGGGCATGGTGATGGAAATGCCGTTCGACTTGGTGGCGGAAGTGATTTCCTTGCGCGGCCGCGTCATCGCCAGTTCGAACGCGAATTTCATGATGCGGTCTACACCCTTGCGGCTGAAAGTCGAGATCTGCTGGGCCATTTCGCGTTCGGTGCCCTCGTACAGTCGGCCGCCCATGGAGGAATATTCGCCTTCGGTGTTCTCGCGCACCACGTAGTAATCGATGTCGCCTACCTTGCGGTTGGCCAGAGGACAGGCGACGCCGGGCATCAAGCGCACCGGACGCAGGTTCACGTACTGGTCGAAGTCGCGCCGGAACTTGATCAGTGAATCCCAAAGGGAGACGTGATCGAGCACCTTCGCCGGCCAGCCGGTGGCGCCGAAGAAAATGCAGTCGTGCCCGCCGACTTTGTCCTTCCAGTCGGGGGGCATCCACCAGCCGTGTTTGTCGTAATTGTCGCTGCTCCAGTCGAAGTGATCGAAGGCGAGTGAGAGTCCGAACTTGCGCGCTGCTGCGTCTAGGGCGCGCACCCCTTCGGGCATGACTTCCTTGCCGATGCCGTCACCGGCGATGACGGCGATTTTGTTTGTTTTCATGGTCTATTAAGCTCAGGTTGGAAAAATCGATTATATATGGCGTCAAAATACGCGGTTACGGTTATCGGCGCAAAGCGGGGGGTTTATACAAGATCGCCGATTGTGCGCGGATGGCTTTTCATCCGCGCGCAATCGGTGATCCGCGCGGGCGGGACGCCGTCCGCGCAGGCTCTGTCACTGCAGCTCGACATTTGTCACTGCGTTGGCCAGGAACGAAGATCGGCCATTGCGCGCTCCGCGCGCCAACCGCGTTTTCTGTACGGATAAAAAGCGCATCCGTACAGAAAACGCGGTTACGGTTAACGGCAAACACGGTTAGGGCGGTCATATACCTTGGAAGATTGCCCAATTGGCTAGAACGCGACGTTGTTGCCGCCCTTGAGCTTGAGCATCGTCCTCGCTTCGTCGGGCGTGGCCACCTGCAGGCCGAGTTCCTCGAGTATGCGGCGTATCTTGGAAACCTGGTCCGCGTTGGTCTTGGCGAGCGTGCCGCGGCCCAGCCACAGGCTGTCTTCCAGGCCGACGCGCACGTTGCCGCCCATCACCGCCGACTGCGCGGCGATGAACATCTGGTTGCTGCCCGCGCCCAGCACCGACCAGAGATAGGCGTCGCCGAACAGGCGGTCGGCGGTGCGTTTCATGTGCAGCACGTCCTCCGGGTGCGGGCCGATGCCGCCGCGCAGGCCGAACACCGACTGGATGAACAGCGGCGGCTTCACCAGCCCGCGGTCGAGAAAGTGCGCCGCCGTGTACAGGTGGCCGATGTCATAGCACTCGATCTCGAAGCGGGTGCCGTTGTTGCTGCAGGACTGGAGGATGTAGGCGATGTCCTTGAAGGTGTTCTTGAAAATGCGCTCATCCGAACCGGCGAGGTAGGGTTGCTCCCACTCGTACTTGAATTCCTTGTAGCGCCCGAGCATTTCGTACAGGCCGAAATTCATCGAGCCCATGTTGAGCGAGGCGACTTCGGGCTTGAGCTGCAGCGCCGGCTGCAGACGCTCTTCCACACTCATGGTGGGCGCGCCGCCGGTGGTGAGGTTGATTACCACGTTCGACGCGGCTTTGATCTTGGGCAGGAACTGCAGGAACATTTTCGGATCCTGCGTCGGCCTGCCATCGGCCGGTTCGCGGGCGTGCAGGTGCACAATCGCTGCCCCAGCCGCGGCGGCGCCGATCGCCGCCGCGGCGATTTCGTCCGGCGTGATCGGCAGGTGCGGCGACATCGATGGCGTATGGATGGAACCGGTGACCGCGCAGGTGATGATGACTTTTCCTTGTGCCGCTGCCATGGCTGCTCCGTTGTGGCGAATTCGGATTTAGGGTGTGGAAATAGGTCGAAAAGGACTGGTGCAATTTTAACTTCATCGGGCCAAAAGTTCTGGTTTTTTATTGTGCCGATCTCCATAATTGGCCTGCACTTGCCGTGTGTGAACTGTGCTGCGGCGAATCGCCGCATCGGATCCGAGGGAGGAAGAGGTGGACACGATTGATGACTACGAGGTCTATGCGATTCGCTACGCCACGCTGGCGCGCAAGGCGTCCGATAATTTCATCGGCGCCGACCCGCACGAAGAGGGCAGCCCGCTCGATTATTTCGTCTGGCTCGCGCGCAGCCCGTCGCGCACGTTCGTCATCGACACCGGATTCGAGGTGGGCGTGGCCGAGCGTCGCGGGCGCAAGATGCTGTTGTCGCCGGACATCGGATTGAAGCGCCTGGGCGTGGAAGCCGCCGAGGTGCGCGACGTCATCATCACCCACCTGCACTACGACCACGTCGGCAATTTCGCCTTGTTTCCCAAGGCGCGCTTCCATCTGCAGGACCGCGAGATGCAGTTCGCCACCGGCCGGCACATGACGCAGCACAATTTCTCGCACGCATACGAGGTGGAGGAGGTGGTGGGCATGGTGCGCGAGGTGTACAAGGGCCGGGTCCTGTTTCACGACGGCGATGCCCAGCTCGCGCCGGGGCTGTCTGTGCATCACATCGGCGGCCACACCATGGGTCTGCAGTCGGTGCGCGTGCATACCCGCATCGGCTGGATCGTGCTCGCCTCGGATGCGAGCCATCTCTATGCCAACATCGACGGCGAGCGGCCGTTCCCTATCGTGCACAGCGTCGGCGCCATGGTGGAGGGTTACCGCAGGCTGCGCGAACTCGCCGATGATCCCCGCTGGGTCGTGCCCGGACACGATCCGCAGGTGATGCAGCGCTATCCTGCGGCCGGACCGGGCCTGGAAGGTGTGGCGGTGCGCCTGGACACCGAACCGAAGCTATAGAAGAACGCGCGCCGCGCCGCCGCGGCAACTCAGGCGGGCTGCGCGCGCCGCGCGCGCACCGCAAAAAACCAGGCAACCGCCAGCAGCGCTGCGCCGGCCCATTCCGAGCCGGGAAACAGCGGGAACAGCAGCCCGGCCGCAGCGGTGAGGAACAGCCAGCGCCGCCAAGGAGCGAACTCGCCGCCGATGAACTCGCACTGCTGTATGCCAATAGCCAGAGCAACGTAACCGAGCACGTAGCGCAGCGTGACGTAGGCGATCTCCGGCGGCGTGCCCTGCAGCAGCAATTCCGGCATGTAGACGAAGCTGAACGGCACCAGCACCAGCGTCGCGCCGAATTTGAGCGCGGCGAAGCCGGTCTTCATCGGGTCGGCGCCGGCGATCGAAGCGGCGGCGAACGCCGAGACGCAGACCGGCGGCGTGATGTTCGACAGGCACGCCGCGTAGAACACCACCAGGTGCGCCGGCACTTCGGCGACGCCGAGGTGAATCAGCGCCGGCGCCGCAACCACCGCGAGGATGATGTAGGAGCCGGTGGTGCTGCTACCCATGCCGATGATGACAGAGATCAGCGTGACCAGGGCGACGGTGGTGAGCAGATGCCCGCCGGAGAGTTCGATCAGGACCGCCGAGAACTTCAGGCCGAGCCCGGAGAGGACGATGCCGCCGATGATGATGCCGAGGCTGCCGATCGCCGCGCCGGCAGAGGTGTTGCTGTGCGCGCCGGAGACGATGGCGCGAAACAAGCGGCGCGGGCCCATGCGCGTCTCGCGGTTTAGCCACGACAGGCCGATCACGGAGACGATGCCCCAGAAAGCGCACAGGTCGGGCGAGTAGCCGCGGAACAGCAGCGTGATAACCACCACCAGTGGCAGGAAGTAGTACCAACCGCGGCGCAGCACGTCGCGCGCGCGCGGAATTTCGTCGACAGGCAGGCCGTGCAGGCCGCTGCGCACCGCCTCGAGGTCGACCATGAGCATGACGAAGCCGAAGAACAGCAGCGCCGGGATGATGTTCATCATGGCGATGCTCAGGTAATCGGTCTGCGTCAGCGTCGCCAGGATGAAGACGCCGGCGCCCATGATCGGCGGCATGATCTGGCCGCCGGTCGAGGCGATCGCCTCGATGCCCCCTGCGTGGTGCGGCTTGAAGCCGATGCGTTTCATCATCGGAATCGTGAACACACCGGAGGCGACCACATTGGCCACCGAGGAGCCGGAGATCGAGCCGAAAAGCGCCGAGCTGAAGACGGCGATTTTCGCCGGTCCCCCACGCCAGCGGCCGGTCAGCGCCGCTGCCAGATCCATGAAGAAGGCGCCGGCGCCGCTGCGCTCGAGAAACGCGCCGAAAATCATGAACGGGAATACGAAGGTGGCGAAGGTCGTGGTGATGACGCCGAACAGCGCTTCCTGGGTGGAGTAGGTGAACTCGATGATGCGCTGCACGCCCATGCCGTCGTGGCTCAGCTTGCCCGGCAGGTAGGGGCCGTAGTAGAGCTGCGCGAGGAATATCAGGCAGAGCGCCGGGATCACCGGTCCGAGCACGCGGCGGCTGGTCTCCATGGTTACGATGATCGCGACCAGCCCCATCGCAAAGTCCCACTGGTTGGGAGAGCTGACGCGGAACATCGCGTAAGGGACGTATTGGTCCATCCAATAGGTGATCGAGGCCACGGCCATTGCGATGAACAGCCAGTCGATGATGCTGGGCCGGGTTTTGGGCGCGCCGCGGCGCGCCGGAAACGCAAGGAACACCAGCACCGAGGTGAACATCAGGTAGAAGCCGCGGTTGGTCTCGGTCGAGACCAGTCCGAAGCCGGAGGTGTAGAGATACCAGAGAGAGAACGCCGCGGCAACCAGCGCGTAAATCACCGCATACGCGCCGTCGAGTCTGCGATTGTCGTTGGCGATCGGGGCGAACCAGCTTTCGTCGGAGCGGGGAGGAGTAGGGGCAATGGTTGCCAAGTGCGAGCTCCGTAGTCAGGTGCAAAAAAAAGGCCGCCCCGCAGCTTGTGGGGCGGCTCGCATTCAAGCGCTTGCTTACTCCTGCCAGAGGCCCTTGGACTTGTAGTAGGCTTCCGCGCCCGGGTGCATGGGCACGCCGAGCTTGAGGAAGTTCTTGGTGTCAGGTTCCATTTGCGCCCACGCCTTGTGGCCGGCGGCGAGCTGCTTCTTGATTTCCGGCTGATAGACCAGTGCAAGTATGTCCTGTATCGCTTTTGCCGGCACGCGCTCGTGCGCGACCCAATAGACGGTCAGGTAGGGCAGGTCGACGGCCGGTACGCCTTTGTAAGTCGTCCCAGGCATCGTGTCCTTGCTGTAGAACGGGTAGGTCGTGGTGATCTTGCTCATTTCGTCGGCGCTATACGGCAGCACCAAGGCACCGCGCGTCTCGGCCAGTTCCTTGACTGCGGCCGCCGGGGCCGACGACTGGCACAGGGCGTCGATCTGCCCGTTGCCGAGCGCGCGCCCGGCGTCGCCGAAGGTCATCATCTGCGGTTTCACCTCGTCGAGCATGCCGACAGCGCGCAGGATGTTGGAGCAGTTGAACACGGTGCCGGAACCGGGCGGGCCGAGCGCGACCTTCTTGCCCTTGAGGTCGGTGATTTTGGTGATGCCGGAGTCGGGCAGGGTCACGAAGTAGGTCGGGCCCTTGTAGGCCTTGGCGACGCCGCGCAGCATGGTGCCCTTGGCCCCGCCCGCGAACGGACCTTCGGGCTTTTGCGCCATGAACACGTGCGCGCCGTAGACGATGCCCATGTCGAGCTCGCCTTTGATCAGGCGCTTGGCGTTCTCGGTCGAGCCGCCGGTGGTCACCTGGTTGATGTTGTATTGCGGCAGCTTTTCCGAAATGATGGTGCCGGCAGAGCCGACCATGTAGTACATCACGCCTCCGGGGTTCGAACCGCCCCAGGAGATATTGATCTTGTTCTGTGCCACTGCCGTGCCGGTAGCGCACAGCGCGGCGAGCAGGGTTCCTGTCAGTGCGAGCTTCTTCATCGTCGGATCTCCTTGTGTTTATTTATTCGTAATTCCGCCCGGAACTGTCTTGATCGCGGGCGTTGCCGCGGGAGGCGTTGAACAAAACTGACCATGGGCGAGGGTAATGCCAGCTGCCTTATCATGTCAATGCTGATGGCGAAAAGGCATCATGGCTAAGGGCGCTCGCGGGATAAGTTAAAATGCGGCGTCGCATTCCGCTGCCTGCCGTGAATCTCATCGTACTCGAAACCTCCACCGAATACTGTTCGCTCGCCGTGTCGCGCGGCGCACAAGTGTTCGAGCAAAGCTTTCATGCCGGGCAGCGGCACTCGGAACTTGCCTTGCCCGCGTTGCGCGATCTGCTGCAGCAAGCGGCGCTGAACATGCAGTCCATCGACGGTGTTGCGTTTGGCGCGGGACCGGGCTCGTTTACCGGTCTGCGCATTGCCTGCGGCCTGGCGCAAGGACTGGCGCTCGCGCGGGACCTGCCGGTCGCGGGCATCGGCACGCTGCTCGCGTTGGCCGAGAATAGCGGCGACGACAAGGTGATCGCCTGTCTCGATGCGCGCATGGGCGAGGTGTACCATGCCGCCTATCAGAAGAGCGGCGGCAACTGGATCGAAACGCATGCGCCTGGCCTGTATCATCCCGACAGCGTGCCGCAAGTCGAAGGCAAGGGTTGGGTCGGTTGCGGCAGCGGCTTTCGCGTGCATGCAGCCGCTCTGGCGCGGCGTTATGACGGCGCAATTTCGCGCACCGATGCCGATGCCGTGCCGAATGCGACTGCGATGCTGCGTCTCGCAACGCAGGTGTTTGCGGCCGGCGAGGGCGTCGATGCGGCTGCCGCCGTGCCGCTCTATGTGCGGGACAAAGTGGCTTTGAAGGCTAACGAACGATGAGCGCCGTACTCAAACCCGTGTTCGAACTGCGCCCCATGGCCGAGGCGGATCTGCCGGCGGTGATGGCGATCGAAAACGTGATCTATGCTTTCCCCTGGACGTCGGGCAATTTTCGCGATTCGCTCGCCGCCGGCTACCAATGCCGGACTTATAGGCGCGACGGCGAGCTGATCGGCTACGCCGTGCTGATGCACGCGTCCGATGAAGCGCATTTGCTCAATCTGAGCATCGTGGCGAATTGTCAGCGGCAGGGTCATGGCAGTCAGCTGCTGCTGCGTGTTTGCGAACTCGCGCGCGAGCACGGCGCGCGCCGGCTGTTTCTCGAAGTGCGGCCGTCCAATTCTGCCGCGCTGCGACTCTACGAGCGCGATGGATTCCGGCAGATCGGCAGGCGACGCGCATACTATCCCGCGTCGGCCGGGCGCGAGGACGCGCTGATACTCGGCTTGCCGCTATGAGCTCACGCCGGGAATTGTTCCTCGAGGAAATGGGATTGACCCCGGTCTGGCGGCTCAAGACCAGGGAAGCGGAAGACGTCGTGGATGCGAAGGCGCAAGTCCCGAATGCGGCGGCGGATCCAGTCGATGCCGCAGCGGCGAGCGCGCCGCAACCGGCAATCGATGCGGACGATCGCGCCCAGCGCATCGCACGCATGGAGTGGAGCGAACTCAAGGCGACGGTGGCCGCATGCACCGCCTGCGGCCTGCGCAAGACCTGCACCCAGACCGTGTTCGGCGTCGGCGACGAGAACGCCGACTGGCTGCTGGTGGGCGAGGCGCCGGGTGCGGAAGAGGATGCGCGCGGCCAGCCCTTCGTCGGCCAGGCGGGAAAACTGCTCGACGGCATGCTCGCAGGCATCGGACTGAAACGCGGAGAGAACGTCTACATCGCCAACGTGCTCAAGTGCCGGCCGCCCGGAAACCGCAATCCCGAGCATGCGGAAGTGGCGCAGTGCTCGCCGTTTCTCGCGCGCCAGGTCGAACTGATCCGGCCCAGGCTGATCGTCGCCATGGGGCGCTTCGCCTGCCAGACGCTGCTGGCTACCGATGCCAGCATCGCTTCCCTGCGCGGGCGGGTGCACCGCTTTCAGGGCGTGCCGTTGATCGTCACCTATCATCCGGCTTATCTGCTGCGCAGTTTGCACGACAAGGCGAAGGCCTGGGAAGACCTGTGCTTCGCGCGGCGCACCATGGCGGGCCTGCCCCAACAAGTGTGAAGCTGCACCGCTTTTGCCCCGCCTATGCGGGAACGGCACTTTGGCCGTATACTTCGAACTTCAACAATCAAGCCTATCGGCTGGAAGGGTGGGAAATTGGCAAAGCCTAACTACCAATATGAAAAGCGCCAGAAGGAC
>JACZJU010000030.1 GCA_014860395.1 Burkholderiales bacterium
GTCGTGGGCAACACCTATCTCGAGGGCAGCTACAGCGAGATCTATCCCAACATCAGCCAGAATGAGGCCGGACTGCAGAAGCTGTTCAAGCAGTTTTCCTTTCCCGGCGGCATCCCCAGCCACGCCTCGCCGGAATGTCCGGGCTCGATCCACGAGGGCGGGGAGCTGGGCTATTCGCTCAGCCATTCATTCGGCGCGGTGTTCGACAATCCCGATCTCATCGTCGCCTGTGTCGTCGGCGACGGCGAGGCCGAAACCGGACCGCTGGCCACTGCCTGGCATTCCAACAAGTTCCTCGATCCGGTCACCGACGGCGCGGTGCTGCCGATCCTGCACCTCAACGGTTACAAGATTGCCAACCCGACCATCCTCGCCCGCATCGAGCACGAGGAACTGGAACAGTTGCTGCGCGGCTATGGTTGGACGCCTTATTTCGTCGAGGGGCACGAGCCCGAACTGATGCATGAGGCCATGGCCGCGACGCTCGACACGGTGGCGGAGCGGATCAAGAACATTCAGCACAACGCCCGCGTCAATGGTGACTTGACGCGACCACGCTGGCCGATGATCGTCCTGAAGTCACCCAAGGGCTGGACCGGACCGAAAGTGGTCGATGGCCTGCAGATCGAGGGCACCTTCCGCGCGCACCAAGTGCCTATCGCCGTGGACGCCGAACATCCCGAGCATCTACCTCTGCTGGAAGACTGGCTCAAGAGCTACCGGCCGGACGAACTGTTCGACGAGCAGGGCCGCCTGAAACCGGAACTGGCCGAACTCGCGCCCAAGGGCAAGCGACGCATGGGCGCGAACCCTCACGCGAACGGGGGCATGCTGCTGCGCGATCTGGTCATGCCGGACTTTCGCGACTACGCGGTGAACGTCCCGTCACCCGGGGCTGTGACGGCGGCCGACACGCACGAACTCGGCGTATTTCTGCGCGATGTGGCCAGGCTCAATCGGGAGCAGCGCAATTTCCGTATCTTCGGTCCGGACGAAACGCTTTCCAACCGTTTGAACGCCGTTTTCGAGGTCACCAACCGGCAGTGGGATGCACGCACGCAGGACAACGATGAATTCCTCGCCCTGGATGGCCGGGTCATGGAGATGCTCAGCGAGCATCAGTGCCAAGGCTGGCTCGAGGGTTACCTGCTTACCGGCCGGCACGGGCTGTTCAATAGCTACGAGTCATTCATCCACATCATCGACTCGATGTTCAACCAGCACGCCAAGTGGCTGAAGGTCACGGCGGACCTGCCGTGGCGGCGGAAAATAGCGTCGCTGAATTATCTGCTTGCCTCCCACGTCTGGCAGCAGATGCATAACGGCTTTACCCACCAGGATCCCGGCTTCATCGACCACGTGGTCAACAAGAAGGCCTCCATCGTGCGCGTTTATCTGCCGCCGGATGCCAACTGTCTGCTCTCGGTCTGGGACCACTGCCTGCGCAGCCGCCACTATGTCAATGTCGTGATCGCAGGCAAGTATCAAGCGCCGCAGTGGCTGACCATGGACGCGGCCGTCAAGCACTGCACCGAGGGCGTCGGCATCTGGCAGTGGGCCAGCAACGATCAAGCCGTGGCACCCGACGTGGTGATGGCCTGCTGTGGCGATGTGCCGACATTGGAAACGCTCGCCGCGGTCTCCATCCTGCGCGAGCATCTCCCCGAGTTGAAGATCCGCGTGGTCAACGTCGTCGACCTGATGAAGCTGCAGCCGCAGAGCGAACACCCGCACGGGTTGAGCGACACGGATTTCGACGAGCTCTTCACCAAAGACAAGCCGGTCATTTTCGCTTTCCATGGCTACCCGTGGCTGATTCACCGTCTGACCTACCGCCGCACCAACCACGACAACATCCACGTCCGCGGCTACAAGGAAGAGGGCACCATCACCACGCCCTTCGATATGACGGTGCTGAACGATCTGGACCGCTTCCACCTGGTGATGGACACCATCGACCGCTTGCCGCAGACCGGCGACAAAGGCATCTACCTGAAGCAGCAATTGAAGGACAAGCTGATCGAGCACAAGCAGTACATCGACAAGCACGGCCAGGATATGCCTGAAATCCGCGACTGGCGCTGGGGTGCCGGGGGGGCGGCAGGCAGCGCAAGGAAATGAGCCCGGCGCTGCCAAGGCTACGCCGTGTCCGGGCCTGCACCCTGCGACATGGAGATAGCGCGCCGCGGGTGCCTATGCAGTGTGCCGGCCGCGGCGATCGGGGTGCGCCATGACCTCTGGCGTGCCCGTCATCACACTGTCGCCGCGCGACTATGACGCGGTCCTGTTCGATCTGGACGGCGTGCTGACGCGGACCGCGAGCGTGCATGCCGCGGCATGGAAAAAGCTGTTCGACGCGTTTCTCGAACAGCGCGCCACCCAGGCAGGCGAACCGTTCGTGCCCTTCGATATCGCCACCGACTACCCGCGCTACGTCGACGGCAAGCCGCGTTACGACGGTGTCGCAGCCTTTCTCAAGTCGCGCGGGATCGAATTGCCGCTGGGTGCAGCCGAAGACGGCCCCGAGGTGCAGAGCGTGCACGCGCTGGGGAATCTGAAAGACCGCTATTTCCTGCAACACCTGGAGCAGGACGGCGTCAAACCCTATGAGGCGGCAATCGCGCTGGTGCGCACACTGCGCACGCAGGAGATCAAGACCGCGGTGGTGTCCTCCAGCAAAAACTGCGCGGCGGTGCTCGAGGCAGCCGGCATCACGCAGCTGTTCGACACGCGCGTGGACGGGAAGGACGTGACGCGCCTCAAACTCGAGGGCAAGCCGGCGCCGGATGCTTTTCTGGAGGCCGCGCGCCGCCTCGGGGTAGAACCTGCACGCGCCGTCGTGGTGGAGGACGCGATCGCCGGCGTCGCGGCCGGGCGCGCCGGCGACTTCGGCTGCGTCATCGGCGTCGATCGCCGTGACCAGGCGCAGGCGCTGCGCGATGCCGGCGCCGATGTCGTGGTGACCGACATGGGCCAGGTTCAGGTGGCAGTGGAGCCGCCTTCGGCGTGGTCGCTGGTGTTCGAGGACTTCGAACCGGCGCAAGAGGGCATCCGCGAAGCCTTGTGCACGCTGGGGAACGGTTATTTCGCGACGCGCGGCGCCGCCGCCGGGGCGCAGGCCGATGACATTCACTATCCGGGGACCTACCTCGCCGGCGGCTACAACCGCTTGCGCACCGACATCGCCGGCCGCCTCGTCGAAAACGAGGATCTGGTGAATTGCCCCAACT
>JACZJU010000031.1 GCA_014860395.1 Burkholderiales bacterium
GAACGCCAGCGCCACCATGATCACGACCGCGAGCAACATGGCCGCCCACAGCGGCATTTTCTCGGCCATACGCGCCACCGACAGCGCCGCGAACAGCACCATCGCACCCTGGGCGAAGTTGAACACGCCGGAAGCCTTGAAGATCAGCACGAAGCCAAGCGCGACCAGCGAATAGAGCACGCCCGCCATCAGGCCGCCAAGCAGCACCTCGACCCAGAAACCCGGGGCGCTCGCGCCGGTGACCAAGGGCGCGACCAGGCCCGCGAGCAGCGCCACACTCAGAATGATCAGGTTGAGATTTCTTTTCATGCACGCCGCCTGTTTCAGTGGCTCACGCCGAGGTAGGCGTCGATCACGGCCTGGTTGCCGCGCACCTCTTCTGGCGTGCCGTCGCCGATCTTCTTGCCGTAATCGAGCACGATCACCCGGTCGGAAATGTCCATGACCACGCCCATGTCGTGCTCGATCAGCACGATGGTGGTGCCGAACTGGTCGTTGACGTCGAGGATGAAGCGGCACATATCCTGCTTTTCCTCCACGTTCATCCCCGCCATCGGTTCGTCGAGCAGCAGCAGCTTAGGCTCCATCGCCAGGGCGCGCGCCAGGTCGACGCGCTTTTGCAGGCCGTAGGGCAGGCGCCCGACCGGGGTCTTGCGATAAGCCTGGATCTCGAGGAAATCGATGATCTGCTCTACCGCCTCGCGGTGCTGCAGCTCCTCGCGCTCGGCCGAAGGCAGGCGCAGCGCCTGCGCCAACAAGCCGGATTTCATGCGCAGATTGCGCCCGGTCATGATGTTGTCGAGCACCGACATGCCCTTGAACAGCGCGATGTTCTGAAACGTGCGCGCAATGCCCTGCTCTGCGGCCTCGTGCGTATTCACGTCGTGGCGGGCCACGCCGTTGAAGGTGACGGTGCCCTGCTGCGGATGGTAAACGCCGTTGATCACGTTCAGCATCGAACTCTTGCCGGCGCCGTTGGGGCCGATGATGGCGCGGATCTCATGCTTGCGCACGTCGAAGCTGACGTCCTGCAGCGCGCGCACTCCGCCGAACGCAAGCGATATGCCCTCGAGGCCGAGGACCACACCGCCGATCGTTTTGCCGCCATTGATGCCGCCGCTTCCCATCAGGCAGCCTTTTTCACCGCAGCCGCGGGGAAGGTCTTCGCTTCCTCGATGCGCAGGTCGGCGCTGACCTTGCCGCTGCGCCCGTCCTCGAACTTCACCTGCGTCTCGATGAACTGGGATTTCCTGCCGGAATAGAGCGCGTCGATCAGCACGCCGTATTTCTCCTCGATGAAGCCGCGGCGCACCTTGCGCGTGCGCGTGAGCTCGTCGTCGTCCGGATCGAGCTCCTTGTGCAGGATGAGGAAGCGATGCACCTGCGAATCGCACAGCGCGGGATCGAGCGCGAGCTCGGCGTTGGCTTTTTCCACGCATTCGCGCACCAGCGCATAGACCTCGTCCTTCTGCGCCAGGTCGGTGTAGCCGGAATAGGGAATGTTGCGCCGCTCGGCCCAGTTCCCGACCGCGCCGATATCGATGTTGATGAAGGCGCACACCATCTCACGCGCGTGGCCGAAGGCGACCGCTTCCCTGATGTGCTGGAAGAACTTGAGCTTGTTCTCGATGTAATTGGGAGCATAGAGGGCGCCGTTCGCCATCTTGCCCACGTCCTTGGCGCGGTCGATGATCTTCAGCTGCCCGTCGGCATCGAAAAAGCCGGCGTCGCCGGTGTGGAAGTAACCGTCCGCATCGATTGTCTCCGCCGTCGCGTCCGGCCGTTTGTAGTATTCCTTGAACATCGCCCCGCTTTTCACCAGCACTTCGCCGCTGTCGGCGATCTTCACCTCCACGCCGGGTGCGGGAATGCCCACGGTGTCGAGCTTGATTTCGCCGTCTTTCTGCAGGCAGACGTAGGCGCAGGTTTCGGTCGAGCCGTAGAGCTGCTTCAGGTTGATGCCGATGGAGCGGTAGAAGCGGAATAGATCGGGCCCAATCGCCGCCCCTGCGGTGTAGGCCACGCGCACCCGGCTCATGCCGAGCACGTTGCGCAACGGCCCGTACACCAGCACGTTGCCCAGGGCGTAGAGCAGCCGCTCGCCCGCGGCTACGCGCTTGCCGTCGAGGATCTGCGCGCCGCAGCGCCGCGCCACGTCCATGAAGTAATGGAACATGCCGCGCTTGATCGCGCCCGCGTCCTCGATGCGTATCATCACCTGGGTGAGCAGGTTCTCGAACACCCGCGGCGGCGCGAAATAGTAGGTCGGCCCGATCTCGCGCATGTCGGTCATCACCGTATCACCCGACTCCGGGCAGTTGACGGTGAACCCCGCCATCAGCGACTGGGCGTAGGAAAACAGGTTGTCTCCCACCCAGGCCATCGGCAGGTAGGACAGAATCTCGTCATCCGCGGTCAACCGATCGAAGCCGCAGCCGCCCTGCGCCGCGTTGATCAGCGCGGAATGCGTGATGCACACGCCCTTGGGTTTTCCGGTGGTGCCGGAGGTGTAGAGCATGATCGCCACGTCGTCCGACTTGCCTTCGGCGATCTCGCGCTCGATGAAGTCCGGCTGCTTGGCCATGCGACCGCGGCCGCGTTCCTGCGCCCCGTCCAGGCTGCGGATGAACGGCTGGCTGTAATGGCGCAGGCCGCGCGGATCGTCGTACAGGATGTGCTCGAGGCCGGGGGAGCGCTCGCGGCACTCGATCAGCTTGTCCACCTGTTCCTGGTCTTCGACGATGGCGAAGCGGATGCCTGCATCCTGCAGCACGTACTCGAGTTCCTGCGCCACCGCGTCCTGGTACATCGGCACCGGGATTCCGCCCAGGCATTGCGCCGCGGTCATGGCCCAATACAGTCGCGGCCGGTTGTCGCCGATGATGGCCAGACTGTCGCCGCGGCGAAAACCCAGTTCGGCCAGGCCGCAGGCCAGCGCGCGCACCTCCGCCGACACCTGGCTCCAGTTCCAGCTCTGCCAGATGCCCAGGTCTTTTTCGCGTATTGCCGGGTGCGCCGGGCGCACGGCCGCATGCTGCAACAGCAGCCGCGGAAACGTATCCAGAGACCGTTCCGACATTGGATCCTCCTCCAACCGCATGGCACCCCTGTTCCCGGGGCGTTATAAATTCATTGTAGCCTAAGCAAGGTCAGCTTGATGCAAACGCCGCGTCTCCGGCCGGCTGAACCCCCTCATCCGACGAACAAGGGGGGGCACCCCCCCTTGTTCCCCAAGGGGACTTGCTTCGCAGCGTATATCCTCCCGCGGATGCGTGCCCCGTAGTGCCGAAGTACCTGTCACATGTAGTTGTGACGTCGCGGGTGGGCAATCATACAGCACAAATTTCGGGCAAAATGTCGCTTGACCGACACTCGGAGCCTAAGCGGCAGGCAATGCGATCGTTGGATGACATGCTGGCCATGAGCGCCTGGACGCGGGAGCTGCCCGCGGAGCACTTGAGCCGGGTGCGCGCAGCCATCGTCGTGCGCGAGTTCGAGGCCAGCGCCTGCATCTGCCGCAAGGGCGACCCGGCGAGCGCCTGGCTCGGCGTGATCGACGGGCTGGTCAAGATACACAGCCTCTCACCCGCGGGCAAATCGGTCACGTTTGCCGGCATACCCGCCGGCGGCTGGTTCGCCGAGGGCACGGTGCTCAGGGGACAGCCCTTCAAGTACGACATCGTGGCGTTGCGCAACTCGCGCATCGCGTTCATGCCCGAAGCCACCTTCCGCTGGCTGCTCGATACCAGCATACCCTTCAACCGCTATCTGCTGAAGCAATTGAACGAACGCCTGGGGCAGTTCATCGGCATGGTCGAGCATGACCGCCTGCTCGAACCGGACGCGCGTGTCGCGCGTGCGCTGGCGGCGCTGTTCAATCCCCATCTCTACCCCAACTCCGACCCGCACATCCAGATCTCGCAGGAGGAACTCGGCTATCTCGCCGGCGCCTCGCGCCAGCGCGTCAACCGCTCGCTGCAGGTGCTGGGCAAGGCCGGGCTGATCAAGGTCGATTATGGACTCGTGACCGTGCTCGA
>JACZJU010000212.1 GCA_014860395.1 Burkholderiales bacterium
GCGAGGTTCAGTCTACCCTAGCGCGGCAGCGAGCGTTGCCTTCGGATATAGATGAAGTCGGACCACAAGCTTCGTCTCACTTGCGCCCGCCGCGCAGCAGCGCCGCGCGCACGAGCGGCAGCCGGTCGTTGCCGAAGTACATGTCCGCGCCGTTGACGTACATGGTCGGCGAGCCGAAGCCGCCGCGGCGGATCAGCTCATCGGTGTTGGCCTTGAGCTGGTCCTTGATCTCCTGCCGCGCGATGCCGGCGAAGAACGCTGCAGCATCGACGCCGGCGCGCGCGCACACCTCCGCCAGAACCGCATCGTTCGATATGTCGCGGTCCTCTCCCCAGTAGGCCTCGAACGCGGCCTGCGCGAACGGCACGAGCTTGCCCTGTGGTTCGAGCAGGATGCAGCCGCGCATCGCCTTGACGCTGTTGACCGGGAACACGGTCGGCGGGAATTTGATCGCGAACCCCGCATCCCGCGCCCAGTCCTGCATGTCTTTCAGCTGGTAGGCCTGCTTCGCCGGCACCGGATTGTCGCGCATGAAGTAGACGCTGGGGTTGACCGCGTTGAACACGCCGCCGACGAGAATCGGACGCCAGCGTATGGCGGCGCCCAGCTCGGCCGCGAGCGGCTGGATGTTGTGAAACGCGAGGTAGGTCCAGGGGCTGGAGCAGTCGAAAAAGAATTCGATCATCGTTCGCCCCTGTGCGCGCCGGCGCGCACGCTTTGCGCCGTCTGGCCGAACAAGGCCTTGCGCGCTGCGTCGTCCATCTTCGGCAGCCGCAATTCCTTGCCCAGATCCAGCCCGCGCTTCGCCGCAGGGCGCTCGAACAGCAAGTTGTACCAGCGCTCGACATGCGGGAATTCGGCGAGCGCGATTTGCTGCGCCTTGTGCGTGCGGATCCAGGGAAAGATCGCGATGTCGGCGATGGTGTATTCACCGCCCGCCACGTACTGCCCGGTGCGCGCGAGTTGCGCGTCGAGCACGCCGTAGAGGCGGTTGACCTCCTTCGAGTAGCGCTCCAGCGCGTAGGGGATTTTCTCCGGTGCATAGAGCAGGAAATGCCCGTTCTGCCCGGCCATCGGCCCCAAGCCCCCCATCTGCCACATCAGCCACTGCAAGGTCGCGTGGCGGCCGCGCAGGTCGGCGGGGAGGAAGCGCCCGGTTTTCTCCGCGAGATAGATCAGGATTGCGCCGCTCTCGAACACCGCGATCGGCGCGCCGCCGCCGGGCGGGTCGTGGTCGACGATCGCCGGCATGCGGTTGTTCGGGCTGAGCGCGAGGAATTCCGGACTGAACTGCTCGCCGCGCCCGATGTTGACGGGCTTCAGCGTGTAGGGCAGGCCGCATTCCTCCAGCATGATGGACACTTTCCATCCGTTGGGCGTGGGCCAGTAGTGCAGGTCGATCATCGGGACTCCTGGTGTGGACGGGTCGGGCGTAGTGTAGCGCTGCGGCGGGTTTCACTCACTGCAGGTGGCGGAAAGGCGTTGTACCTTTTTCCGTTGACAGTCATACGCAATTGGCCGTAAATAGAACTGCAAGCGCCGCTGCCGTAAGGTGAACGCAAATGCCACTCCCGCGTCGAGTTGTTTCCTCTCTCGTCGTTGCGGCCTTCGCCGCGACGGCCCCTGCCCTAGGAGCTGCCATGAGCCCGGCCCTGACCTCTGCCGCTTTCACGCAACAAGGCGCCATTCCGACCAAGTACACCTGCGAAGGCGCCGACGTATCCCCGCCGCTGGG
>JACZJU010000213.1 GCA_014860395.1 Burkholderiales bacterium
TCGTTGGCGCGTGCGCCGACCGCCATCCTGAGGCCGATTTCGCGCGTGCGCTCGGTCACCGACACCAGCATGATGTTCATGATGCCGATGCCGCCGACCAGCAGCGAAACCGAGGCGACGGCCGCGAGCAGCAGCGTCAGCACCTTGCTCGAGGCTTCCTGCGCCTGCAGGATCTCCGTCAGGTTGCGGATGGTGAAGTCGTCGTCGGCGCCGGGCTGCAGCTTGTGGCGCTGGCGCATCAATTCGCGGATCCGCTCCTCGGCGTCCTTCATGCTCTGACCGTCGCGCACCTTGACCGCGATCACGCTGACGCGGCGCAGCTTGCCCTGCGGGTTACCGAACAGCCGGTTCCTCGCCGTCGCCAGCGGCACCAGGATGACGTCGTCCTGATCCGTCCCCATCATGCTCTGGCCCTTCCTGTCGAGGACGCCGATGATGGTGAACGGAACCTTGCGTACGCGTATCTGCTGATCGACCGGGTCGGCGTCACCGAAAAGCTGCTTCGCTACGCTCTGGCCGACGATCGCGACCTTGCCGGCGCCGCTTATTTCCTGGGGTTCGAAGCCGCGGCCGGAAACGATAGGCCAGTCGCGCACTTCCAGATATTCGGGCGTCACGCCCTGGATCACCGTGGACCAATTGCTGTTTCCCGCTACGATCTGGCCGCTGCCGCGGGTCGACGGCGCCGACACCTGTACTTCCTGCACCTCGCGCGTGATCGCCCAGGCGTCGTCCTCGGTCAACGACTGTGCCGAGCTGCTGCCCATGCGCACGCCGCCGGAGGTGGTCGAGCCGGGGATGATGATCATCAGGTTGGAACCCAGGCTCTTGATCTGCTCCGCGACGCGCGCCTGCGCGCCGCCGCCGACCGCGATCATGGTGATCACCGCGCCCACGCCGATGATAATGCCGAGCATCGTGAGGATGGAGCGCAGTTTGTTGACCCTTAGCGCGCGCAGGGCGATGCGCAGGGTGGCGAGTAGATCCATTCAGGCCACCGCCGCCGGTGCCGCGGCCTGGCGCAGCATGGCCTCGGCGTCATTGACCTGTTGCACAGGATGGTCCTCGACCACCAGACCGTCGCGGAAATGGATATTGCGCCGGGCGAAAGCCGCGATGTCCTGCTCGTGGGTGACCATCACCACGGTCATGCCGTCGCGATTGAGCTTCTGCAGCAGCCCCATGACTTCCACGCTGGTGCGCGAATCGAGCGCCCCGGTCGGCTCGTCGGCGAGGATCAGCACCGGATCGTTGACCAAGGCCCGCGCGATCGCCACGCGCTGCTGCTGGCCGCCGGAGAGCTGGGCCGGATGATGGTGCATGCGATCGGCGAGGCCGACATCCGCCAGCCGTTTCTTCGCGCGCTCATGGCGCTCGGCGGCGGGCGTGCCGGCATACAGCAGCGGCAGTTCGACATTGTCCAGCGCGCTGGTGCGCGGCAGCAGGTTGAATTGCTGAAACACGAAGCCGATGCGCTTGTTGCGGATCGCCGCCAAATCGTCGCCCGAGAGCGCTGAAATCTTCTCGCCGGCGAGTACGTAGTCGCCGCGGGTAGGGCTGTCCAGACATCCGATCAGATTCATGAAGGTCGATTTGCCGGAGCCGGACGGTCCCATGACGGCGACGAAATCGCCTTTGTCGATTGCGATCGATACGCCGCGCAGCGCAGCCACGATCTGTTCGCCGACGAGGTATTCCTTTGCCAGCCCGTTGGTCCGAATCAGCGCTTCAGCCATGCTGCCTCGTGCCGGGGAGTCTTACACATTGGTACTCGCGTGGAAATGAGCTTCGCATCGATTGCCGCTATCGCTTAGAACGGCAGACGCGGCCCGCTCGGGCGCGCCGTGCCGGCGCTGCCCGGCTGTGCCGTGCCCACGATGACCTGGTCGCCTTCCTTGAGCTCACCACTGACCAGCTCGGTCATGCTGCCGTCGGAAAGACCGGTGCGCACGCTGACCATGCGCGGCTGGCCGCCGGCATCGGGCACGAATACCCTCCCGCTCCCTGAGCTCGCGTCGGCGGAGCGGCCGGCGGATTCGGCGATGATTTCTTCGTATTTCTGTTTCTGTTCCGGCTTGAGGATTTCCATGATCCGGGCGCGCATATCGCTGCGCGCGCGCTCGCGCGCCTTGGCGCGATCGGCTTCCGGCAGCTCGCGTAGCGCGGACATCTTCTGTCGCAAATCGGCAAGGATCGGATCGAGTTTTGCCTCCTGGTCGGCGTCAAGCTTGAGCGCGCCCACCAGGCGTTGGCGCAGCTGCTGACCCGCATTGGCGCCCGCCGTCGCTGCCGGAGTCTGTGCGGCTGCCGCGGTATCGCTGAAACCGGGGGGCCGGAAGCGCAGAGCGGCATTGGGCAGCTTGAGCACGCTGTCGCGCCGGTCGGTGGTGATGCGTACGTTCGCGGTCATCCCCGGCAACAAGCGCAGATCCGGGTTCGCGGCCGAAATTACCACGGTATAGGTGACCACGTTCTGCACCACCAGCGCGGCCTTGCGCACCTGCATGACCTTGCCGCTGAAGGTGCGGCCGGGGAAGGCGTCGACGGTAAACGTGGCGTCCTGGTCGAACTTGACGCGGCCGACGTCGGCTTCGTCGATTGAGGCTTCCACCTGCATTTCGCGCAGATTCTGCGCGATCTGGAACAATTCGGGTGCCTGCAGGCTCGCCGCCACCGTCTGACCCGCATCGACGCTGCGCTTGATCACCACGCCGTCGACCGGCGCGCGGATGATGGTCCGATCCAGGTCGACCCGGGCCTGCGCGAGTTGCGATTCGCGCTGCTTGACCACCGCTTGGGCATTCTTCGCCTGCGCCTCGGCCACGGCAAGTTGCGCGCGCGCGGTCTTGACCTGCTCCTGCGCGCCGTTATACACGGCCAGCGCCTTGTCCCGGTCGGCGGCGGAAACGAAGCCTTTTTCGACCAGCATCTGCTTGCGCTCATAGTCGCGTTTGACGTCGGCCAGGTTGACTTCGCTGCGCGACACTTCGGCGCGCTGCGCGCCCACGCCCGCCATCTGCGTCAGCACCGTCGCCTTCGTCGCCTCGAGGTCGGCCATCGCCTGCCTTACCCTGAGTTCGAACGACTCCGGATCGATGCGCGCGATCACCTGGTCCTTCTTGACCGGCGAGTTGAAATCGACGAACAGCTCCTTGATCTGGCCCGAGACCTGCGAGCCCACCAGCACCGATACCACCGGATTGAGGGTGCCCGTGGCGGACACGGCTGCCGTGATCGGGCCTTTCTCGATCTTGCCGAGCCGGTACGCGGTCTCGCCGGTTTTGTTGGAGGTGTAGCGATAAATGCCGAAAGCGGCGCCGGCCAGGACAGCGGCAGCCAGGATCAACAGCAGGGATTTCTTCATTTTTCGAGCAGGCTAAGCGCAGGAAGGAGCAAGATTACCATGCAGGGTTGCGGCAACGTTGTTACCAAATGTATCGGTCTTATACCGACCGTGTGGCCGGTAAATCAGGCTTGCGGAGCAAGATAATGCCCGGACTTCCCGCCTTTCTTTTCCAGCAGCCGTATGCCCTCCAGGCGCATGCCGCGGTCCACCGCCTTGCACATATCGTAGATGGTCAGCAGACCCAGGCTGACTGCGGTCAGGGCCTCCATTTCAACCCCGGTTCGGCCCAGGGTTTCCACGGTAACCGTTAGCGTGATGCCGCAGTCGGCGGTATCGGGTTCGAATTCGGCGCCGATCCGCGTCAGTGCCAGCGGGTGCGCCAAAGGAATCAGCTCAGCGGTGCGTTTGGCCGCCTGAATCGCAGCCAGGCGCGCCACCCCGAGCACATCGCCTTTTTTCGCCGTGCCCTCGAGGATCAGGCGCAGGGTTGCCGGCTGCATACGGATCGAGCCGCAGGCGCGGGCGATGCGGCGCGTTTCGGCTTTGCCGCCGACATCGACCATATGCGCTTGGCCGCGCGCGTCGAAATGGGTGAGCTTTTTCGCCTTGGCTGGGGAACTTCGTTTCATGGCGGAGTATCATATCATCATGCGTATCAGCAGCTTGTTTGCATTGTTTTTGGCGTTCGCCGCGCCGGTCCTGGCCGAAGGGCTGCCCGAACTGGGTGACACCGCGCAGCTCGCACTCACGCCGCAAATGGAGCGCCGCGTGGGCGAGTCCATCATGCTGGACATCCGCCAGCACGATCCCGCCTTCGATGACGATCCGGAGGCCACCGAGTATTTGAACGTCCTCGGCAACCGGCTGGTATCCAACAGCCAGGACGCACGCCAGGACTTCGAGTTCTTCCTGGAAAAGGATCCCATGCTCAACGCGTTCGCGCTGCCCGGCGGCTACATTGGCGTCAATACCGGCACCATCGTGAACGCACAGAGCGAATCCGAACTGGCCGCGGTGCTGGCGCACGAAATCGCGCACGTGACCCAGCACCACATGGCGCGCATGGCCAGCAACGATGGAAAACTGTCGACCGCAGCGCTGGCGGCAATGGTGGTGGCGATCCTCGCGCGCAACTCCCAGGCGGGGTCGGCTGCGGCAGCCATCGGGCAGGCGGGTGCGATCACCGCGCAGATCGGCTTTACCAGGGAATACGAGCGTGAGGCCGACCGCATAGGCTTTCAGACGCTGGAAAAATCCGGGTTCGACGTGCGCGCCATGCCGTCGTTCTTCGAACGTCTGCAAAAGGCGGGGCGCCTGTACGAAAACAACGCGCCGGCCTATTTGCGCACCCACCCGGTTACCACGGAGCGCATCGCCGATGCGCAGAATCGGATTCAGGGACTGCCTTACAAGCAGGTGCCCGACAGTCTCTACTTCCAGTTGGTGCGCGCCAAGCTGCGCGCCGGTCAAGGGACGCCGAGCGATGCACTGGCACAGCTCCAATCCGACCTGCGCGAAAAGAAATACAGCAACGAAACCGCGGCGCGCTATGGCTTGGCGACGGCCCTGCTGCGCGCACAGCAGCCGGACCGGGCTGCGGCGGAACTCGATCCCCTGTTGAAGACGGTCGCGCATCCCATGCTCGCGGGGCTGGCAGCGCGGATCAAGCAGGCAAAGGGCGACACCAAGGGCGCGCTGGGCGTGCTGCAGCAGGCGCTCGTGCGCTATCCCAACAACCGCGCGCTCAACTACGCCTGCATCGAGGCGCTGCAGCAGTTGGGGCAGAATCACGATGCGGTGGCGCTTCTGGATGAGCAGCTCAAGAACTATCCGCGCGATGCGCGGCTGTACGCGCTGCAGGCGAAAGGCTACGCGTCCCTAGGCAAACGGCTGTTGCAGCACCAGGCACAGGCCGAGGCCTACGTGCTGCAGGGCAGCCTGCCGGCGGCGATCGAGCAGTTGCAGCTGGCGCAAAAAAGCGGCGACGGCGACTTCTATCAGCTCTCCAGCGTCGACGCGCGACTGCGCGACCTGCGCCGGCGCCTGGCGCAGGAGATGAAAGAGAAAAAAGAAAATAAGGGCTTATTGCAGAGCGAGGGGATACGTCCCCTAACGCTGCCTTAGTCCGGACTCGGAGCCTTCCTAACCGGTTTTCCCGGGCGCTTCGAAATAGGCCTCGTACAGCAGTTCGAAAGTCATTTCGGTTTCGGCGACCAGTTGGTCTTCGCTCTTGGTGCGGCGGGCGGCACCCTGCAGCAGCGTCTGCACCCCCGCTGCCTCGGCTACATTGGACCCACCCTGGTTGAGAGCGTGGATGAGTGAGCCGATGCGCACCAGGCTGTGGTTCTTGTCCAGCTTGAAGTTTGCAAGGATTTCCTCGAAAGTGACCCGGTTTCTGGTGTTGCAGAAGGCGGCGCCAGCGTAGCCGTAGCCGATAGCGTTCGCCGGACATTCCTGATTCTTGTCCAGCCACAGCAGCGTCGCTTCCGGATCGATGAAGCGCCGAATCAGCCAGGCCGAGGCCAGCTGGTCGGCCCACAGGGGTTTGCGGGTCGCCCACACGCGCTGGAAATATTGCTTGGCCGTGGAATTTGGCGCGCCGCTTTTCTTCTGCCCTTCCGGGAACATCAGCGCGTGCACCTCCTTTTCCGCCTCGGCCAGGGCGCGTGCCGCGCGCTCCCTCGATTCCGAAGGGAAAAAATCGAGCGTGCTGATGATCTTGTAGTCGCGCTTGTGCTTGTTGAGCAAGCGCATGATCGACACCGGATCGGAGATGCCGAAGGCGGCCCTGAGGCTTTCCACGGTCTTGATCAGGTTGTCGTACTTGCTCGTGCGGTCGAACAGACCAAGGAATTGCCGCCCTTGCGACTCGTCCAGGCTGTTCACCGAAAGCAGGTGGGCCGAGCCGTTGATGCGCGCAATGTAGTCGCTGAGACTGTTCAGGCCCTGGCGCGCGGCCGCCGTGTCGGGCAACAGGAATACCCCGTCGCGCAGCACCGCGCAGCCCAGCGATTCAAGCGTGCGCAGCACGCGCATGCGCGCCGCCGGGTCTTCCGTCGGCAGGGTGGTGACGTAGGCGAGCCAGCGCGCGGCTCCGGCTCTGCTGCCATCTCCGGCCATCGCTATTGGTCCGACCTCATACGGACGGCAACCCATTGCACCTCGGCGCTCGGGCATTGCGCAAAACGAAAATTCCCGCTCACGGACGCATGGCCCATGCTTCTCCCCTGTCAATAAGTAATTTTATCAATTTAGACAGGCCGCTACCAGCCATAACCGCGCTAATCAGCCTGCCTTATCAGCAAATCAAAATCTCTGGCTTGTGAGCGTGCGTCGCACTGCGCACAATAGCTAAAATTTTGTTGTCGCGAGCCTGCGCGTTCGGGCCACGGCGCATCCGGCAAGCCAATACGAATAAAGAGGCAGAAACATGTCCAAACTGGTCCCACCTCACGGGGGAGAATCGCTCAAGCCTTTGCTGCTCGCCGGCGCCGCGCTGAAGGCGGAATTGGCGCGGGCGCAAAATCTGCCCCGGCTGCGCGTGTCCTCGCGCGAAAAAGGCGATCTCATCATGCTCGGCATCGGGGGATTCACCCCGCTCGAAGGCTTCATGACCAAGCTCGACTGGAAGGGCGTCTGCGACGGCTACCGCATGGCGAACGGCTTGTTCTGGCCGATACCGATCACGCTTTCGGCCGACAAGGCTGCTGCAGAAGGCATCAAGACGGGCGGCGAACTCGCCCTCGTCGACCCCGATTCGGACGCGATCCTCGCGACGATGAAAGTGACCGAGAAATACACGATCGACAAGGCGCACGAGTGCATGTCGGTATTTCGCACCACGGACGAGGCGCATCCGGGCGTGAAAATGGTGCAGGCGCAGGGCGAGGTCAATCTCGCCGGCCCGGTCAAAGTGCTCTCCGACGGCGGCTTCAAGGAAAAATACGGCGCCCTGTTCATGACGCCGGCGGAGACCCGCGCCGAGTTCGAACGCCTGGGCTGGGCCAAAGTGGCGGCTTTCCAGACGCGCAATCCCATGCACCGCTCGCACGAGTACCTGGCCAAGGTCGCGATCGAAACCTGCGACGGCGTGCTGGTGCATTCGCTGCTGGGCGCGCTCAAGCCCGGCGACATCCCGGCGGAGGTGCGCACCCAGGCCATCTCGGTGCTGATCGACAAGTACTTCGTGAAGAACACGGTGGTGCAGGCGGGCTACCCGCTGGACATGCGTTATGCCGGCCCGCGCGAAGCGCTGCTGCACGCGCTGTTCCGCCAGAACTACGGCTGCTCGCATCAAATTGTTGGCCGTGACCACGCGGGCGTGGGAAGCTACTACGGTCCGTTCGATGCACATCATATTTTCGACGAAATCCCGAAAGGGTCCCTGGAGACCCAGCCGCTCAAGATAGACTGGACGTTCTGGTGCTTCCAGTGCGGCGGCATGGCTTCCGCGCGCACCTGCCCGCACGAGGAAAAGGACAGGCTGAACGTGTCGGGGACCAAGCTGAGGAAGTGGCTGTCCGAAGGCAGTCCCGTGCCGGCCGAATTCAGCCGGGCGGAGGTGCTCGAGATCCTGCGCAAGTACTATGCCGGGCTTGAAGCTCACGAAAAGGTGGAAGTGAAGCTCGCCGGGCATTCCGCGCGCTAGCTGTAAAATTGGCTTTATTGAATCTTTGAATCTGAATTAGGTTTCTTCTAGGAGGTAGTAACGATGCCGACATTTGTCCGTACCGAAAAATGCGACGGTTGCAAGGGGCAAGACAAGACCGCGTGCATGTACATATGCCCGCACGACCTGATGCACCTCGACAAGGACGGTTCCGTGACGGGCCATGCGATGAAGGCCTACAACGTGGAGCCGGAGCAGTGCTGGGAGTGCTATTCCTGCGTCAAGATCTGCCCGCAGAACGCGATCGAGTGCCGCCATTACGCAGATATCGTGCCGCTGGGCGCCTCGGTGCAGCCGCTGCGCGGCACCGATTCCATCATGTGGACCATCAAGTTCAGGAACGGCACCATGAAGCGCTTCAAGTTCCCGATCCGCACCACGCCGGAAGGCTCGGCCGATCCCTACGGCGGCAAGCCGAAGGCGAACATGGCTGATATCGCCAATGACGAGGTGCTGTTCACCAAGCAATTGCATGCGGGCGACCGCAGCCAGTTCGTCAAGTCCTAGGAAATCGATTGCGGGGCGCAGCGCGGGGCTTGCAGTCAGCGCCCGCGCCCCAAGCCGCAACTTTATTAACGGCAGAGGGCTACAGGGTTTAGCCCAAGCCGCATTGAGAAAGGAAATCTGCAATGGCTGAATATGTGTTTGGCAATCCGGAAATCGTCGAAGAAGAAGTCGACATGCTCATTATCGGAGGCGGCATGGCCGCCTGCGGCACCGCGTTCGAAGTCCCGCGCTGGATCGAAGGCACCGGCCTCAAGGTGAAGATGGTGGACAAGGCCGCGCTGTCGCGCTCGGGCGCGGTGGCGCAGGGCCTGTCGGCGATCAACACCTACCTCGGCGAGAACGACCCCGCCGATTACGTGCGCTACGTGCGCAACGACCTGATGGGCATCGTGCGCGAAGACCTGATTTACGATGTCGGCCGCCACGTCGACGACTCGGTGCACAATTTCGAGGACTGGGGACTGCCGATCTGGAAAGCGCAGGGCGACGAGGAAAAATCGCTGCGCAACGGCGGCAAGCCGGTGCGTTCGGGCAAGTGGCAGATCATGATCAACGGCGAGTCATACAAGTGGATCGTCGCCGAGGCGGCCAAGAAGGCGCTCGGCATGGACAACATCCAGGAGCGGGTATTCGTCGTGCGCCTGATCAACGACAAGAACGACCCGACCCGCATCGCCGGCGCGGCGGGCTTTTCGGTGCGCGAGCACAAGCTCTACATCTACAAGTTCAAGGCCTGCATGCTTGCCGCAGGCGGCGCGGTGAACGTGTTCCGCCCGCGCTCGGTGGGCGAGGGCGGCGGGCGCGCCTGGTTCCCGGTGTGGAACGCCGGCTCCACCTATTCGATGGCGGCGGAAGCCGGCGCCGAAATGACCATGATGGAAAACCGCTTCGTGCCGGCGCGCTTCAAGGACGGCTACGGCCCGGTGGGCGCCTGGTTCCTGCTGTTCAAGGCCAAGGTCCAGAACGGCATGGGCGAGGACTACAACGCGCTGCGCGGCGACGTCATCAAGGACGAAAAGCGTTTCGGCAAGTACGGCCAGGGCGTGCCGGGCACCTGCCTCCGGAACCACATCATGATCGAAGAGATGATCAACGGCCGCGGCCCGATCTTCATGGACACGCCGACGGCGCTGGCCAAGCTGGGCGAGAAAATGACGCCGAAGGAATTGAAGCACCTCGAGGCCGAGGCCTGGGAGGACTTCCTCGACATGACCATCAGCCAGTGCGGCATCTGGGCTGGAGAAAACGTCGAGCCGGAAAAAACCATGTCGGAAATCATGCCGACCGAGCCGTACCTGCTGGGTTCGCACTCGGGCTGCGCCGGCCTGTGGGTGTCGGGCCCGACCGACCTGCCCGGCGTGCCCAAGGAATGGTCCTGGGGCTATCGCAGCATGACCACGGTGAAGGGGCTGTTCTCGGCCGGCGACGGCGTCGGCGCCTCGGGCCACAAGTTCTCCTCGGGTTCGCACGCCGAAGGGCGCATCGCCGGCAAGGCGATGGTGAAGTACTGCCTCGACAACAAGGACTGGAAGCCCGAACTCGATCGCAGCACGCAGGAGCTGGTGGACGAAATCTACAAGCCGGTGCGCACCTTCCTCGAGCACAAGGACTACACGACGGCTATCGACATCAACCCGCACTACATCACGCCCAAGATGCTGCAGTTCCGGCTGCAGAAAATCATGGACGAATATGTCGCCGGCGTGGGGACCTTCTACCGCACCAACAAGAAGCTGCTCGAGATCGCGGAGTTCAAGCTGGAGATGTTGAAGGAAGACTCGCTCAAGATGCGCGCCAAGGACCTGCACGAACTGCTGCGCGCCTGGGAGAACTACCATCGCATCATGTCCGCCGAGGCGCACATGAAACACATCCAGTTCCGCGAGGAAACCCGCTATCCGGGCTTCTACTATCGCATGGACCACAACTACATCGACGATGAGAACTGGAAATGCTTCAGCAACTCGACCTATGACAAGAAGACGAAGAAGTGGACGCTGAAAAAGGTCCCGTACACTCAGGTAATCAAGTAGCCTCTGCGCCGATCAGGCGCTAGTTCAGTCGGGGGTCTGGGTATAATCTACCCAGACCCCTCTGCTTTTTGGCCAAACAATCGGACACCACCATGAGTATCGACATACGTCTCCCGCCGCCCGAATCCGGGCCAGACCAACCTGTGATCAAGGAATACAGCGATCCCAGCCCGATGACACCGGTCCAGCCGGTGCAGCTCGGCCCGGACGACACATTCCAGTTCAACTGCCACAAGGGCATCGCCTGTTTCAACAAGTGCTGCGAGAACATTGACATCATGCTCGCGCCCTATGACCTGCTGCGGCTGAAAAAGCGCCTCAAGATTTCGTCGCGCGACTTTCTCGACAACTTTACCCGCGATTTTGCGATGGACGGCCACGGCATGCCGGGGCTGAAGCTCGCGACCAAGGAAGAGTCTCCGGCCTGCGTGTTCCTTACTCCGGAAGGCTGCGGCGTATACGCCGACCGTCCCTCGGCTTGCCGCTACTATGCGCTCGGCCTGCTGTCGATGCGCAAGAAAGACTCGCCTACCGACGAGGATTCGTATTTCGTGGTGAAAGAGGACCACTGCCTCGGCCACCTGGAGCCGAAGACCCAAACCGTGCGCGACTACCGCAAGGAACAGGGACTGGAGGACTACGACGCGATCAACCGCGAGTGGCGCCAGATCGTGCTGAAGAAACGCTCCAGCGGTCCGACCGTGGGCAAGCCCTCGGAGCGCAGCATGGAGCTGTTTTTCCTCGCGAGTTACGACCTCGACGGGTTTCGCGAATTCATTTCCAGCTCCGGCTTCACCGACCTGTTCGAGCTCGATGCGGCGGAGAAGCAGATACTGATCGAGAACGACGAGGCGCTGCTGCGTTTCGCCTTCCGCTTTCTGAAGCAGGCGCTGTTCGGGGAAATCACCATCCCGATACGGGTGGACGCGGCGGAAAAGCGGCGCGAGCGCTATCGCCAGAGAGTGGAGCAGGCTGAGCGCGACGCCGCCGAACGCAAGACGATGGATCAGGACGCGCAGTACGAGAGCCTAAAGCACGAGAGCCAGGATGACGACTAACAAGCTGTTGCAAAATGAATTTTGCAACAGTCAATATAGGGGAGTATGAGGGGACGTGTCCCCTCATTTTGAAATGAGCTCTGAGCGAAGAATGAGCAACGAATGAACGATCTGCACGACACCCGGCGGCTAAGCGCTGATCTCGATCGCATCGAAACCGAGCCGTACTACGAGCCTGTGGGCGGGGAAGTGGCGTTGTTCGAGGCCGCCTGGGCGAGTCGGGTGCCTGTGCTGCTGAAGGGGCCGACGGGCTGCGGCAAGACGCGTTTCGTCGAACACATGGCCTGGCGCCTGGCGCGGCCGCTGGTGACGGTGTCCTGCCATGACGATCTCACCGCCTCCGATCTCGTCGGACGCTACCTGATCGTGGACGACGAAACGGTGTGGGTGGATGGACCGCTCGCGCGCGCGGTGCGCACGGGCAGCATCTGCTATCTGGACGAGATCGTCGAAGCGCGCAAGGACACCACCGTGGTGATCCACCCGCTCGCCGACAACCGCCGCATCCTGCCGATGGAAAAGCGCGGCGAACTCCTGCGCGCGCCGGCGGAGTTCATGCTCATCCTGTCTTACAACCCCGGCTACCAGAGCGTGCTGAAGGAGCTGAAGCACTCGACACGCCAGCGCTTCGTCGCCATCGAGTTCGACTACCCGCGCCCCGACCTCGAGGCGAAGATAGTCGTCACCGAAACCGGCATTGACGCTTCCACGGCTGAGCGCCTGGTGAAATTCGCTGCGATGACGCGCAACCTTAAGGGCAGCGGCCTGGACGAGGGCGCGAGCACGCGTCTCCTGGTGCATGCGGCGCAGCTGATGCGGCACGGCGTGGCGCCCCGCGCGGCGTGCACCGCCGCGATCTCGCTCGCCCTCTCCGACGACCCGGAAATGCTCACCGCGATCGACGAACTTGCGTCGGCGGTATTCTGATGGACTGCCCGCGATAAATGGACCGCCCGCGCGAAAAACTAGCGCGGGCTGCTAACTGCCCGTGCCTGTAATGCGCCGCAGCCTGGGCGCGGGCACCGATTTAGCTCCGCTTCAATTGACATGACCTCCGCCATGCGCGCTGCTGACGTTCTTTACACGCAGGCCGAACTCGAGGAAAGGCTCGACGACATCCTCTGCGCCGCGCTGTCCTCGCGGCGCAGCGCGGCCGCGATTGCGGCGGGCATCGCGCCGCTTCCACGTGCGCAGCAGGAATTCGTGCTCGGTTGGGCCCAGGTCGCGGCGCACAACGTCGCCGAGCTGGGCTACCAATTTACGGCCCAGGCGCCCCAGGCCCTGGCCCTCTTCGGCCGCGGCGGAACCGAGAAATGGCTGCTGCATGCCCTGGACGCATACGACAAGGAGGGCCTGTATCCGGCCTGTGCGGCGCTCAAAGACCTGGCTGGCTTTAAGCGCCGCACCGATGCCGCCGGGGAGGGCGTGGCTCTGACCGAGGTGACGCGCGTGCTCGAGCTGTTCCTGCGCGGTCTTGCCGGACGCAGGCTGCAACTCGAAGCCGCGGACGACACCTGGACCGACACGGAAACGATATTTCTGCCAGAGCGCATCGCCTGCTACACTTCGCGCGAGCAGAATTTTTCCCTATACAAGGCGATTGCGGTGCATCACTGGTCGCAGGCGCGCTATGGCAGCTTCAACGTCGAGCTCGGACCGGCGCTCGCGGCCTATGCCGAGCCCGGGCGCGCCCTGGCATGGCTCAATCTACTGGAGGCGATACGGCTGGAGAGCCTGGTGGGACGCTCCTACGCCGGCCTCGCCGCCTTGCTCGCTGCGTTGCGGCCGGAGCTTCCGGCGCGCCTTGTTGCGGCCAGGGAGCGCCTGTCGCAGGCCGACAGCTCGATCGCCGACAGCGTTTTGCTGCTGCCCGAGTTCTATCCGCTGCCGCTGCCTGAGCCTTTCCCCTACATGGGCAGTCTGCATCCGCAGCGCGCTGCCGAGGTGCGGGGGGAGCGCATCGCGAAGGAGCGGCGCGCGCTGTATACCGAACTCGAGCAATTGCGCCAGACAGCGCAGGCGGAGCGCAATGAGTCGCAGGCGGGCGAGCCCGAGCTCGATGTGGACAGTTCCTTCGACACCTTGGAGTTCGAGCTGCAGATCGACGGGGAAGAGGTAACACCGCCGGAGGAGGTCGCCAAGCTGATACGCTCCATCATCCAGGACTTCGGCGAAATCCCCGAGGAATACCTGCTCGCCTCCGGCCCTGGCGCGTATGCGGCCGAGGACCCGTCCGCGGACGAAGCCGCAAGCGAGGTCGGCGAAAGCCAGGCCGTAGGCGGCAGGCTGTACGACGAGTGGGATTTCCGCCGGCGCGACTACCGCAAGGACTGGTGCGTGCTGTTCGAGTCCGACGTATTGCCGGGCGATCCGGGATACGTCGCCGCGGTGCGCGTGCGCTACGCCGGGAGAATCGCCCAGTTGCGGCGCCGCTTCGAGGCGCTGCGCGGCGAGGACAGGCTCCTGCGGCGCCAGACGGAGGGCGAGGACATCGACTTCGACGCCGCGGTCGAGGCCTATGCCGACTGCAAGAGCGGCGTCGAGCCCTCGGAGCGCCTCTTCGTGCAGCGCCAGCGCACGGAGCGCAACATCGCCGTCATGTTCATGGTGGATATGAGCGGCTCGACCAAGGGATGGATCAACACCTGCGAGCGCGAGGCGCTGGTGCTGCTATGCGAGGCGCTCGAAGCGCTGGGCGATCGTTACGCTATCTACGGCTTCTCAGGCTGGACGCGCAAGCGCTGCGAGATCTATCGCATCAAGACCTTCGGCGAGTCCTATAGCGAGGCCGTTCGCGGCCGCATCGCCGGGGTCGAGCCGCGCGACTACACGCGCATGGGCGTGGCGATCCGACATCTGTCGGGCATCCTGAATGAAGTTGAGGCGAAGACGCGCATCCTGTTCACGCTGTCAGACGGCAAGCCGGACGATTTTCACGACGGCTACCGCGGCGACTACGGCATCGAGGACACGCGCCAGGCGCTGCTCGAGGCACGCCAGTCCGGCATCCACCCATTTTGCGTCACCATCGACGAAGAGGCGCGCGACTACCTGCCGCACATGTACGGCCCGGCGAGCTGGGTGCTGATTGACGACGCGGGCCAGTTGCCGCTGAAGACGGCGGACGTATACCGGCGATTGACTAGCTAAGGCGGCGGCGCAGGCAGTTTGCGCGTGGTGTTCCGGCAGGCTGCGGTAGGGGAAATTTTGGCAAAAGCCGTGCGTGGATTACAATTAGGCTGTCACGGGGGAACGCGGCCCCGATCCCGTACGCCCAAGTTACCTAACCCATCTTCCCCATCCCACCTCCTGGAGCTCCCCGTTGCAGATCGTTTGTCTTGATTTGGAAGGCGTTCTGATACCTGAAATCTGGATCGAGTTTTCGCAGCGCACGGGAATTCCGGAGCTGGCTAGGACCACGCGCGACGAGCCGGATTACGACAAGCTGATGCGCGGGCGCATTGACATACTCGCCGAGCGCGGGCTCGGCCTGCCTGACATCCAGAATGTGGTCGCCGGCATGGCGCCGCTTGCGGGTGCGCGCGAGTTCCTCGACTGGCTGCGCGCGCAATGCCAGGTGGTGATCCTGTCGGACACCTATTACCAGTTCGCGGCGCCGCTGATGCGCCAGCTCGGCTATCCGACCCTGTTCTGTCATGAGCTCGCGGTCGAGCCCGGCGGCCGCGTGCGTGACTACCGGCTGCGCATGCCGGACCAGAAACGCGCGTCGGTGAAGGCATTCAAGGCGCTCAATTTTTATACCATTGCCGCCGGCGATTCCTACAACGACACCAGCATGCTGACCGAGGCCGACGCGGGAATCCTGTTTTGCCCGCCGGCCAACGTGGTCGCGGAGTTTCCGCAGTTTCCGGTGACCCGCGACTATGACGAGCTGCGCCGGGCGATCCTGGGCGCAAGCCGGGCGTGATGCGCGTATGCTGTTTCGATCCCGTCGCGGAATCGCGGAAATGGCGCTTTAACCCAGGGTATTCGTTGGTGGCACTGATCAGGAGCACAAGGTGAACGACAAGGAAAGCAAGAGCAAAGTGAAACCCGAATCGGTCAAGCCCGGTGACGGCGCCGACCGCACGCTGGACGTGCTGCATTTCGAACGCGACTCGCTGGGCGCCATTTTTGCGCCGAAAAGCGTTGCGGTGATCGGCGCGACCGAGAAGGAGGGCAGGGTCGGACGCACCGTGCTCTGGAACCTCATCAGCAATCCGTTTGGCGGCACTGTCTATCCGATCAACAAGCGGCACAAGCAGGTGCTCGGCATCAAGGCCTATCCGGACATTGCGCACGTGCCCGAGCAGGTCGACTTGGCGGTCATCGTCACCCCCGCTCCAACGGTGCCGGGTATTGTGAGGGAGTGTGTCGCCGCCGGCGTCAAAGGTGCGATCATCATCTCGGCAGGGTTCAAGGAGGCTGGTGCCGCGGGTGTGGAACTCGAACGCCAAATTGCCGAAGAGGCACGCGGCAAGATGCGCCTGATCGGCCCGAACTGTCTGGGCGTGATGCGTCCCAGGACGCACCTGAACGCAACCTTCGCCAGCGCCATGGCGCGCCCAGGCAGCGTCGGCTTCATCAGTCAGAGCGGTGCTCTGCTTACCGCGGTTCTCGACTGGAGTTTCCGTGAAAACGTCGGCTTTTCCGCCTGCGTTTCCGTTGGTTCCATGCTCGATGTCGACTGGGGCGACCTGATCAACTTTCTCGGCGACGATCCGCATACTCACAGCATCATGATTTACATGGAGTCGATCGGCGATGCGAGATCGTTTATTTCCGCCGCGCGCGAGGTCGCGCTGACCAAGCCGATCATCGTGATCAAGGCCGGGCGCACCGCGGCGGCGGCGAAGGCTGCGGCCTCGCACACCGGCGCGCTCGCCGGCAGCGACGACGTCCTCGACGCGGTGTTCCGTCGCTGCGGCGTGCTGCGGGTCAACTCCATTTCCGATTTGTTCTACATGGCCGAAGTGCTGGCGAAGCAGCCGCGCCCCTCGGGTCCGCGCCTCACCATCGTCACCAACGCAGGCGGGCCGGGCGTGCTCGCCACCGACACCCTGATCGCGATGGGCGGCGAACTGGCGGAGCTGTCGGCGGAAACGGTGAGTGCGCTGAACAAGGTTCTGCCGCCGCACTGGAGCCACGGCAATCCGATCGACATCCTCGGCGACGCCGATCCGGAGCGCTATGCGCAGGCGCTGGAAATCGCAACCAAGGATCCGAACAGCGACGGACTGCTGGTGGCGCTCACGCCGCAGGCGATGACCGATCCGACCGAAACGGCCAGGCGCTTGACCGCGTTCGCCAGGACCAGGGGCAAACCGGTGCTCGCCAGCTGGATGGGCGGAAAGGACGTGGTCGCGGGCGAGGCGGTACTGAACCAGGCGGATGTGCCGACCTTCGGCTACCCGGACACCGCAGCGCGCATCTTCACCCTGATGTGGCGCTATGCCTACAACCTGCGCGGCTTGTACGAAACGCCGACGCTGGTGGAGCCTGCGATGGAGGCGGCGCCGGACCGCGCCAAGGCGCAGCAATTCATCGAGGATGCGCGCAAGTCGGGCCGCACCCTGCTCTCCGAGTTCGAGTCGAAGCAGGTACTTGCCGCATACGGCATTCCGACCGTGCCCACGCACATTGCGGACAGCGAAAACGATGCGGTCAAATGCGCCGCCGCGGTTGGCTATCCGGTGGTGCTCAAGCTGCACTCGCAGACGATCACCCACAAGACCGACGTCGGCGGCGTGCAATTGAATCTCGTGAACGAGGAGGCGGTGCGGCACGCCTACCGCGCGATTGAATCCGCGGTAGAAGCTGCGGGCAAAACCGCCGCGGGTGGCGGCAAGGATTTTCTAGGCGTGGCAGTGCAACCCATGGTCAAGCTGGACGGCTATGAGCTGATTATCGGCAGCAGTATTGATGCGCAATTCGGCCCGGTACTGCTGTTCGGCGCTGGCGGGCAGCTGGTCGAGGTGTTCCGCGACCGCGCCCTCTCGCTGCCGCCGCTCAATACCACGCTGGCGCGGCGCATGATGGAGCAAACGACCATCCACAAGGCGCTGCAAGGGGTGCGCGGCCGTGCGCCGGTCGACCTCGCCGCACTGGCGCGCCTGCTGGTGCAGTTCAGCCAACTGGTGGTGGAGCAGCGCTGGATCAAGGAAATCGACATCAATCCGCTGCTCGCCGCGCCCCCCGAGGCCGGAGGGCTCGTCGCGCTCGATGCGCGCATCGTATTGCACGAGCCCGGCGTCAGCGAAGGGCAATTGCCCCAGCTCGCGATTCGCCCTTATCCGGCGCAATATGCTTCGGCGTGGACGTCCAAGAACGGCATGGCGGTCACCATACGGCCGATCCGCCCGGAAGACGAGCCGCTGATGGTGAAGTTCCATACGACCCTGTCGGAGGAAAGCGTGTATATGCGCTATTTCCACCACATTCAGTACAACCAGCGCGTCGCGCACGAACGCCTGACGCGCCTGTGCTTTATCGACTACGACCGCGAGATGGCGCTGGTGGTCGAGCGCGAGGATGCGGCGACCGGCGAGCACGTCATTCTCGGGATCGGGCGACTGAGCAAATTGCGCCAGACGGCGGAGGCCGAGTTCGCCATACTCGTGAGCGACGCCTATCAGGGGCATGGATTCGGCGTCGAGCTGTTGCGCCGCCTGGTGCAGATCGGGCGCGATGAAAAGCTCAACCGCATCGTCGCTACCATACTGAACGACAACGTCGCCATGCAGCGCGTGTCGCGCAAGGTCGGTTTCAAGCTGAAGCGGATCGAATCGGAGTTCCATGCGGAATTGGATCTGATGAAAGCTTAGAGGCCATTTCTGAATTGCGGAAATGGCCCCTGACCTAGGTGAATATGAGGGGACGTATCCCCTCATTTTGAAATGAACTCTTGAAGCGAACCATGGAGTCCAGACTGAACGAGCTTGAGGCCAAGATCAGCCTCGCAGAAGACCTTCTGGACGCGCTCAATCATACGGTATATCGCCAGCAACAGCAGATAGACCAGCTGCAGCAGGATATTCGTGCCCTGCGCCAGCAACTCCAGGAAGCGGCGCCGGCAGAAACGGCCAGCCCGGGCAACGAGATTCCGCCGCATTATTGAACGCACAATAAGGAGTCTTCAATGGACATAGCATTCTGGCCGGCGACCAAACTGATCCGGGCGCTGCGTGCGAAGAAAATTGGCGCGCTCGAACTGCTCGATCTCTACGCCGGGCGCATCGCACGCCATGATCGCGCGTTGAATTCGCTGTGCGTGCTCGATTTCGATGCGGCGCGCAAGCGCGCGCGCGCCTTCGATCGCGCAGCCGGGCGCGGAGGCGTGAAAATCACCCCGCTGGCCGGTTTGCCGATGACTGTGAAAGAATCCTTCGACATCAAAGGCCATCCCACAACCTGGGGGCTCCCCGAGTACAAGGACAACCGCGCCGTGAGCAATGCAGCGGCGGTCGAGCGTTTCGCACGCGCGGGCGCGAACGTTTTCGGAAAATCGAATGTGCCTACGCTGCTTGCCGACTGGGAAACGAACAACCCGGTGTACGGCAAGACAGTGAACCCATGGGATTCGACGCGCACGCCCGGCGGCTCCTCCGGCGGCGCGGCCGCCGCGCTCGCGGCCGGGCTCACCGGGCTGGAGATCGGCAGCGACATCGGCGGCTCGATTCGCAATCCGGCGAACTATTGCGGCGTCTACGGCCACAAGCCGACCTGGGGCATATGCTCGATGGCCGGCCACGCGCTCCCGGGCAGCGCGCACCCGGCGGACATTGCGGCAATTGGCCCGCTCGCGCGCAGCGCCTTCGATCTGGAACTGGCGCTCGGGATCATGGCCGGGCCGGATTCGATCGAAGGCGCCGGCTGGAAGCTCGCGTTGCCGAAGCCGCAGTGCAAGACGCTGCGCGGCCTGCGCGTCGCGGTTCTTGCCACGCACCCGACCGCGGAAACGGATGTCACGGTGCAGCAGGCGATCGGCCGGCTGGCGCAGTTCCTGTCGCGCCAGGGGGCAAAGGTGTCCGAGCGCGCATTGCCCGCTTTCGATCTGGGTGAAGCGCACCGCATTTTCATCCAGCTGCTGCGCGGCGCAACCTCCGCGCGGCAGACGCCGGAATTCATCGCGCAGATGCTCGCGGCGAAGGACGGCCTTGATCCTAAGGACGGCTCCTACTATGCGCAGATGGTGCGCGCCAATACCCAGCCGCACGCGGCTTGGCTCGCGGCGTCGAACCGTCGCCATCAGATGCGCCTGGCGTGGGCGGAGTTCTTCAGGGACTGGGACGTGCTGCTGTGTCCGAACGCGGCAACGGCGGCATTCCCGCATTCGATGCCGGGCGAGCGCTGGGAACGCATGATCAGGGTGAACGGCAAGCCGCAGCCGGCGACGACGCAGATGTGGTGGGCCGGCATCGCCGGCATGTGCTATCTGCCTGCTACGGCCGCGCCGGTCGGCCTCGCGCCCGAGGGCCTGCCGATCGGCGCGCAGATCGTCGGGCCGCAGTACGGCGATCTGACGACGATCCGTGTCGCGCAGATGATCGAGCGCGAGTACTACGCGTTCGTGCCTCCGCCGGCCTGCGCCTAGTGCCGGGAATGCCGAGCCGCCAAAGCGGATTAGGCAACCTCGAGTGCATCGCCTGCGTTCTGGAAACACGGCGGTCATCGGTTGATGTGCGCCTAGCCTGAGCGAGAGATTGTTCTATTCGTTGTGGAGATAGTTGATGCGTATCGCAATCATAGGTTCGGGCCCAGCCGGCTTCTACGCCGCCGAGGCACTGCTAAAGCGCACCGACGCGCTGGTCGATGTCGACATGTTCGAACGCCTTCCGACCCCGTACGGACTGGTGCGGGGAGGCGTCGCGCCCGACCACGAGAAGATCAAGACCGTCAGCCGCGTCTTCGCGGCGACGGCGGCACGGCCTACGTTCAGGTTCCTTGGAAACGTGTGTCTCGGGCGTGACGTGACGGTGGAGGAGTTGCGTCGGCACTACCATCAGATTGTCTACGCCACCGGCAACGAGGCGGACCGCCGTCTCGGCATTCCGGGCGAAGGTATTGCGCGCTGCACGCCGGCGACGGTGTTCGTCGGCTGGTATAACGGACACCCGGACTACCGCGGCGCAAAGATCGATTTGTCGGTGCAGCGCGTCGCGGTGGTAGGCAACGGCAACGTCGCTGTCGACGTCGCGCGTATCCTTGTGCGCACGCCGGCCGAACTCGAAAAGACGGACATCGCCGCGCACGCGCTGGAGGTGTTGCGCGAAAGCCAGGTACGCGAGGTTTTCCTCCTCGGCCGGCGCGGGCCGGAACATGCGGCGTTTTCGCCGGCGGAACTCAAGGAACTCGGCAAGATGGAGGCGGCTGACGTGGTCATCGCCCCCAGCGAGCTTGCGGGCTGCGCGCAATCCACGGGCGACGCCGAAAAGGACAAGAACCTGAAGCTTCTGCGCGAGTTTGCCCAGCGGCAGCCGCGCGCGAATGCAAAAAAGATCCACCTGCGCTTCCTCGTCTCGCCGACCGAGATCATCGCCGACGCCGCAGGCAATGTGGCGGGCTTGGCGCTGGAAAAAAACCG
>JACZJU010000214.1 GCA_014860395.1 Burkholderiales bacterium
GGCGAAGGAGATCAAGACGCTGATCGGCGACTCGGTGGACAAAGTCGGCGCGGGCACCAAGCTGGTCGATCAGGCCGGCAAGACCATGGAAGAGATCGTGGCTTCGGTAAAGCGGGTGACCGACATCATGGGCGAGATCACGGCGGCGAGCCAAGAGCAGAGCTCGGGCATCGAGCAGGTGAACCAGGCGATCACCCAGATGGACGAGGTGACGCAGCAGAACTCGGCGCTGGTGGAACAAGCTTCGGCGGCGGCCGAGTCGATGCAGGAGCAGGCGCAGAACCTGGCGCAGGCAGTGGCGGTATTCAAGCTCGAGCACGCCACAGAGGACACGCCGGAAAAGACAAGAGCGGAGACTCCGGCCGCGAGTGTGACCACGCTGCCGGCAAGGAAAGCGGCGGCCCGGCCGGTTGCGGCCACCGGGAAGCCGGCGTTGCGCAAGATCGCCAATGCCAAGGGCGGCGACGGGGAGTGGGCAGAGTTCTAATCGAGCTCCACTTGTCGGCGTAAGCATTATTTGCTTCGACCAAGGGCAGCTTCGGCTGCCCTTGGTCGTTTTTAAGCCGATCTTCGCGGCGTTGCGCGCATGCTGTTGCAGCGTTGACTTGATCAGGCTTCGCTTCATATTGGCAATCAGCCCCTTGACGTTACACAACGCGTACAAAAGCCATACAAATTTGCGCACGAAATTTTGACTCCTTCCGGGTAGCCTTATGCAGGTGCGGTTCCCATGCATTGGAGAGCGTCGATAGACGCGAATGCAGGCCGTCAAAGCCTACTGAAGGAGCAAGTTATGACGCAAACAGAATCCAATGGTGCCGATCCGCAGCCGCGCTCTGCGGCGCTGGTCGAAGATACCGAATACCTTTCGTTCACCCTCGGCCAAGAGGAATACGGCATCGAGGTCCTCAAGGTGCAGGAGATCCGCAGCTACGAGGAACCGACCACGATCGCGAATGCGCCCGCGTTCATCAAGGGGGTTGCCAACCTGCGGGGCACTATCGTGCCGATCCTGGACATGAGGACCAAGTTCAACCTCGCTTCGGCGGAATACAACGAGCTGACGGCGGTGATTGTTCTGAACGTCGCCGGGCGCGTGGTGGGCATGGTGGTGGACGGCGTCTCCGACGTGCTTCGACTCGCGACGGAGCAGATCCGGCCGGCGCCGGAGTTTTCATCTTCTCTCGACATCGCGTACATCACCGGCCTGGGCACCGTCGACAACCGCATGCTGATCCTGGTCGACATCGAGAAGCTGATGACCGGCAGCGACATGGCGCTCGTGGAACAGGCGACGCTGCAATAACGTTGTCCAGAAAAGTCTTAATTTTTAAATCATGAAATGTTCTAGTCTTGGATAGTTGGTCGTAAACGATGGAAGTTTCCGAACTCAGGTTTTTACAGCAGCCAACCATACTGGGTGTCGGGATGTGCGCAGCGTTCTTTCTGACACTTTGCGTCACCGCTCTGCAAAGCCTCAACGGTGCCAACACCACGGCAGGCAACGAGGTGCTCGCTGCGGTCAACGCCGGCGACGGCGCGCGCGCCAAGGCGGTCCTGGTCGAAAAAGAGGCGCAGGGCTGACGCAAGCCAAAGGCGCTGCTGCTCGATGCGCTCAGGGCGAGCGATGGCGCCAAGGCCACATTCAAGCAGGAATTGGCTGCGAGCATGCGCGACGCCAAGGACATCGTGATGGCAGCTTCGGCTGCCATTGGTCGTTTTGGCGTACGCCTCAGCGGGGCAGCCGGCTGGCGTCGGCCCCGCCCGGGTTTGCGCAGCATTCCTGTTTGCACTCAAACCGCTGCAGTTACACAAGCCATACCAAACCGATACCGAATTGCACACGAACTTTTTGGTCCGCCGCAGTAAGCTGACCTTATGCAAGACGTAACCAGGAAAGACCTTGGGGAGCTGTATGCGAGGGCCGGTGCGAGGCCTGGCAAGCAGGATATACAAGCTATACAGAACGCCCATAAGGTCTATCCAACACCTGTCGCAAGCGATACGAAGGGCAGCACCAAAACGCATTTTGTTGCGGTCCGGCCCGGGAAAACAGGGGTGCACCTACGTCCTTGTGTTGAAGCAAAACACTTAATCGTTTCTTACATTAAAGGAGATTTGCCATGAAATACCTTACGAACCGGATGTTTGCTGGACTGGCGAAAACGCTGTGTGCGGTGGTGCTTGGCGCAGCTGCGACTGCGGCATTTGCCGCCGAGACTCCGATGAGCCTCGAAGGCGGGACCATGGTTACGGCAGACCAGGCGAAGCAGCTCGTGGATGGCGGGGCGCCG
>JACZJU010000032.1 GCA_014860395.1 Burkholderiales bacterium
GCGCCCCGGGCACATTTGCCTTTGAACTGCGGGGGACAAAGGGGGTGCGTCCCTCCTGCCTGTTGGACGCCGTCTCCCCCTGCCGCAGGCGCGCTGCCGGTTTCCGGCCTGTCCGAATCAATGATAGAAAAATTGGACCAGGCCGAGTCCGGTGACGGGTACATAGGTGATCAGCATCAGCAACGCGAACAGCATGCCGATGAAATAGATGTTGACCTTGCTGACATCCCACACGCTGGCCTTGGCGATGGAGCAGGCCACCATCAATACGCTTGCTACCGGCGGCGTCTGCTGGCCGATGGCGAGGTTGAGGGTGACAACCAGCCCGAAATGGATCGGGTCGATGCCCGCCGCGTGCACCAGAGGCATTACCACCGGCACCACCAGGATGATCGCTGCGGCCGAGTGCAGGAACATGCCCAGCAACAGGAACACCACGTTCAGCAGCATCAGGACGTAATATTTATTGGTGGTGAGATCGGACACCGCTTTCGCCAGATTCTGCGGCGCCTGGATTTCAGTCAAATACGAACCCAGCAGGGCAGAGGCCGCCACCAGCAGCATCACCACGGCCGTTTGCACGCCGCCGTCGATCATTGTGATCTTGAGCTGCTTGAGGTCGAGCTCGCGGTAGACCACCATCCCCAGAAACAGCGCCGCAACCACTGCCAGCGCCGCACCCTCTGTGGCCGTCACAAAGCCGCCGAAGATGCCGCCGAGGATGATGATCGGCAACGCGAACGACCAGGAGGCATCGCGAAAAGCGCTGCGCAGGCGGGCCAACTGGAATTTTTCCTCTATGGGCAGGTTGTATTTGCGCGCAAAGCCGTATGCCGTGCCCATCAGACCCAGGCCGCCCAGTATGCCGGGGACGATGCCGGCGACGAACATCTTCACCACCGAAGTCTCGGCCATGACCGCATACAGGATCATCGGGATTGAGGGCGGAATGATGATGGCGAGCGTTGCCGCCGAGGACATCACGGCCGCCGCCAGCGGCGCCGGATAACCCTTGGATTTCATCGCCGGAATGAGGATCGGCCCCAGCGCGGCGATCCCGGCCACCGCGGAACCCGAGAGTTCGGCAAAGAACATCGACGCCCCAATGCCTACCATCGCCAGACCGCCGCGGATGAATCCGAGCAGCGCGGAGGCGAAATTGATCAACCGCCTGGAGATGCCGGAGGAATTCATGATGGCGCCGGCGAGGATGAATAGCGGAATCGCGATCAGCGGAAAGTTGGTCGCGCCGCTGAACAGTACGATAGGGAAATTAGGCAGCCCCGCGGTGCCCTGGGTATACACCGTGGCGGCAATCGCGACGATGCCCAGCGACACCGCGATCGGGACATCAATAATGACCAGCGCCAGAACACAGGCGAACAGCAGCAGGATTTCCATCAGTGCGACGCTCCCCCGGTAATTGCAGGGCAGGCCAGCGAATTGGTGAGCACCTTGGGCAGCGTGATGAGTTCCGCCGCGACGATGAGGACCGCGCTGATCGGCACCACCGACTGCACCCAGCTCACCGGTATCGACGGCATGGTGATCAGATAGTCGGTGTCGAGCACGCCCAGCACCTGGTATCCCATCCAGCCCATCAGCAGGAAAAAGCCGATGGTAAGGACCTCGGCGAGCAGCCGAAACGCGAACTTGATCTTGGGCGGCAGCATAGCCATCACTTCCGGACATCCGATGTGCGCCCGCTTCACCGAAGCGAGAGCCGAACCGTAGAAGGTGAGCCAGGCGAGCAGGATGGCGGCGAACTCGTCATACCACACGAGAGAGTAACCGGCGGTTCGAAAAATCACGCCTATGGTGACTTCGATGGCGAGCGCCGCCATGAGTATTACGGTCAGCCATTCCAGCGCGCCTTCATAGCGCCTGCGGATTGCGTCGAGCCACATGCCGCTGCCTCCGATCTTATTTGAATTGGAATATTGGTCGCCGCAGGCGGGGGCGCCTGCCCCTGCCCCCGGTGCGTTGCGGCTACTACTGCTTGCCTAGCGCGATCGCGCGTTCGATGACTTCCTTGCCGAGCGGCACTTCGCCGGCGAATTCGTCGTATATCGGCTTGGACGCGGCAATGAACGCGTCCTTGTCGGCGACGTTTATCTTGATGTCCGTCGTCTTCATTTTCTCGAGCAGTGCCTCGTCGTCCTTCGCCGCCTTCGCGTACACGAAGGCCTGAGTTTCTTTCGCCGTTTCATCGAGGATCTTTTGTACGTCGGCCGGCAGTTTGGCGAAATGCTTGGCGCTGACGATCAGATACGCGGGCGAATATACGTGGCCGGTAAGCGACAGGTACTTCTGCACCTCGTAGAATTTGCCGCTGACAATCTGCGACAAAGGATTCTCCTGCCCGTCCATGACGCCGGTTTGCAGCGCGGTGAACACTTCGGAGAACTTCATCGGACTGGGATTGGCGCCGTAGGCCTTGAACATGTTCACCCGCCACTTGCTGTTGGGCACGCGCAGCTTGATCCCGGCGAGGTCGGCCGGCTTGTTGATCGGGCGCTTGTTGTTGGTGATATGGCGGTAGCCGTTTTCCCAGATCGCGAGCGTCTTGTAGCCTTTCTTCGCCAGCTCGGGTTCGAATTTCGACCAGTACAGCTCTTTCTCGATGCGCTGCATGTGCTTGCGGTCCTTGACCAGGTACGGCATCTCGAATACGCCGTAGATGTCCGACACCGAGCCCATTACGGTCGACGGTTCCACCATGTCTACCGTTCCCAGCTTCATCTTTTGCAGCATTTCCTTGTCGCTGCCCAGCTGGCTCGATCCGTACACCACGACCTTCGCTTTCCCAGCGAGCTTGGCGTTGGCGTTCTTGGCAAACTCCTCGGCCGCTGCGCTCAACAGCGAGCCCGGCTCGCCTACGTGCCCGAGCTTGAGTTCAATTTGCGCTGTCGCAAAAGACGGCAAAGCGGCCAGAATGGCAAGGATGGCTGTGCTCAATAGCTTCATGGGTTCTTTCCTCCTAGAGATGGTTACTTCAATTTCGCAGAACGGGGGACTTTTCGCACTTCTGCGCGCGTTCCGCGCACTCCGCACTTTCTGCGCGGCACTTCTACATCGTCGATCCTACCAAGTGCCATTATGCCGCAATGTGTGACGGCTTGTCGCCCTTGCCCTCAGGCCGAAATGTTGCCGCAGGCGAAGCGGGCGGCCTCGCCGCCATCCCTCCTAGCGGCTGCCGCCCGCACTCCGCAATTGGCCAAGCTTGCTCCATGCAAACGAAAGCACCGGCCAGACCAGCATGAGCAGTGCCACCGTGGTGATGCTGCCGACCAGTGAATTGGACCAGAATATTTCCATGGCGCCCTTGGAGCCCATCATCGCCTGGCGGAACGCGGCTTCTGCCCTGTCGCCCAGCACCAGGGACAACACCAGCGGCGCGAGGGGATAATCCAACTTCTTGAGCAGGTAGCCCACCATCCCGAACAGCACCATAAACCAGATGTCGAGCATGGCGCTGTGCACCGAGTAGGCACCGATGGCGCACACCACGATGATGATGGGCGCGATAATGGAAAATGGAATGCGCAGAATCGCGGCGAACAGGGGCACTGTGGACAAAACGATGATCAGTCCGGCGATGTTGGACAGGTACATGCTGGCGATTAGTCCCCAGACAAAATCCTTCTGCTCGACGAATAGCAGCGGCCCCGGTTGTAGGCCCCAGATCATCAGCCCGCCGAGCAGCACTGCGGCGGTGGCCGAACCGGGGATGCCAAGTGCCAGCATTGGCAGTAGTGCGGCGGTTCCGGACGCGTGCGCAGCGGTTTCCGGCGCGATGACACCTTCGAGCATGCCGGAGCCGAATTTGTCGCCATCCTTGGAAAAACGTTTGGCTATGCCGTAGCCCATGAAGGACGCAGCGGTGGCACCACCTGGTGTAATCCCCATCCAGCAGCCGATGATCGAGCTGCGGATCAATGTCAGCCAGTAGCGGGGCAGTTTCTTCCAGGTTTCCAGTACCACTTTCGCATTGATTTTGGCGCTCTTGCCGTCGAACGCGAGACCTTCCTCCATGCTGATCAGAATTTCGCCGACACCGAACAGGCCGATCACCACGATCAGGAAATCGACGCCGCGCAGCAGTTCCGACCAACCGAAGGTCATGCGCAACTCGCCGCTTACGGTGTCCATGCCTATCGCCGCCAGGCCGAAGCCCAGCATCATGGAGATGATGTTCTTGAAAGGATCCTTGCCGGTGCCGACGAAGCTGCAGAAGGTGAGCAGATAGACGGCGAAGAACTCCGGAGGCCCGAATTTGAGCGCGAATTTTGCGACCAGGGGTGCGAGGAAGGTGATCAGCAGAACCGCCACAAGGGCGCCGATGAACGAACCCGTGAACGCTGCTGTGAGTGCTTCCCCCGCCTTGCCCTGTTGGGCTAGCGGGTAGCCGTCGAAAGTCGTCGCCACCGAATGCGTTTCCCCGGGAATGTTGAACAACACCGAGGTAATCGCCCCGGCGAACAGGGTGCCCCAATAGATGCAGGACAGCATGATGATCGCCGAAGTGGGCGGCATGGTGAAGGTGAGCGGCAACAGAATGGCCACACCGTTCGGGCCGCCCAGGCCGGGCAGCACGCCAATCACGATCCCGAGCACGATTCCGATGGCCATCATGCCGATGTTGTACCAGGAGAGCGCCAGCGCAAATCCCTGAAATAAAGCCTCGAGTTCCTCCATTCTGCGATTCTCCGAGCGTGCGTCTTCAGAAGCCTAGTAGGGCTTCAAGCGGGCCTTTGGGTAGTGGCACCATGAACTGGACTTCGAACATCCAGTACAGCGCCACGCTCACTGCGACGCTGACCAGCAGCGTTTTCAACCAGCTGTACTTGTCCATCACGCGCATAAAGGCGGCAATGAAAAGCGCGGAGGCGACGTAAATTCCGAGGAACTGTATGGCCAGAACGTAGACCCCGGTTGGCAGCAGCACCATCAGCACCAGTTTGAATCTCTTCCAGGAAACGAAGATTTCGTGCTTGCGCGCTTTGCCGAACAGCGATTTCAGCAGTACGACAACGCTCGCGATGCACAGGATGGCCCCGATGCGAAGCGGAAAGTATCCCGATTCCGGCCCGTCTGACGCCCAGCCGGCGCCGAGCTTGTAATTGTCTATCATCATCACCACCCCGATCAGGAAGATGACGACCGATGCGATTGCATCCATCCCGCTGTGCGACAGGCCGCCGCGCGGTGCTTGGTCCTGGGTCTGCTGTTGCTCCATGTGTTGCCTCCCACTGACGCTGGATTCGACGGGCAAACCCGGCCAGCATGCTCCGGGTCTGCCCGACGGGGTCTGGGAGGCACCAAATGAAGGGATAACGCCCCTCATGCCCCTCCCAAGCCAGGGGCCGATTCAATAATTTTGAATCGGCCCTGGTTGCCTACTTTTTGCTGGCGAACCCGGCTTCAGTCATCAGTTTGGTGTGGAATGCCTCATCTTTCTCGAGAAACTTCACGAAGTCCTGCCCAGTCCGGTAGTCTTCCTTAAGGGCCTGTTTCGCCACATATTCTTTCCATTCCGGCGTGGCGATCACCTTTTTCAGCAGCTCGGCGTAATACGTGACCTGGTCCTTGGATGTCCCCGAAGGCAGAAAGAAGGCGCGCAGCATCTGGTATTCCACGTCGACGCCGGATTCCTTGCAGGTGGGGATATCGGCCCAGGACTGGTCTTTGGTGACTTTGTCCTTATAGGTCATGCGGTGCTCGGAAAATACGCACAGTGCGCGCACCTGATCCGCCCGCCATTGGGCGATGTTCTCGCTCGGATTGTTGACGTTGGAATCGATGTGTTTTCCCACCAGTTGGGTCGCCGCTTCGCCGCCGCTCTTGTACGGAATGTAGGTGAATTGCGCCCCTGCGACCTTGTCAAGCGCGACCGTAATGATATGGTCCTCGCGCTTGGCGCCAGTGCCACCCATCTTGAAATTTCCCCCGGAGGCTTTCGCGGCGGCCAGATACTCCTTCGGCGTCTTGTACGGCGACTCCGAATTGACCCACAACAGGAACTCGTCCATGGCGATCATCGCCACCGGGTTGAGGTCGCGCCAGTTGAATGGGAGGTTTACCGCGATCGGCAGGGTGTAAATGGCTGAAAACGCCACCATCAGCTTGTGCGGGTCGCCCTTGGAGCCTTTGACGTCCATAATGCCTTCGGCGCCGCTCGCGCCGGATTTGTTCATGACCAGCATCGGTTGCGCCATCAGTTTGTGCTTTACGATGATGCCCTGAATAGTGCGCGCCATCTGGTCGGAGGCCCCGCCGGCGCCTGCCGGCACGATTACCTCGACCGGCCTGGTAGGCTCCCAGGCGGCGGCCTGCATCGGCAGGGTTGCGGCGCAGGCAAATGCGGCCAGCGAAAGCGGCAGCAGGGAGGTCTTGTTGAACAGCTTGCGTGTGAATCGCATCATGGTTCTATCCTCAGATTGATTTTTGAGTGGCGCGTTCGCCGCTCGGTTTACATCGGGAAAATTTTGCTGTGCCGGTTCACGCGCCGGGCTTGCGGCTTGCCGCAGCCTCGGTGAGGTAAGCCATCGCCGCCGCTGTGCCGCCGGGCTTGTGTGGGACGCGGGCGAGCGCCAGTCCCATTTCGACGCCGGCGAGCGTGCCCATCAGCGTGAGGTCGTTGAAGTCGCCGAGGTGGCCGATGCGGAACACTTTGCCCGCGAGCCTTCCTAGGCCAGTACCTAGCGACATGTCATAAGCCTCGAGTATGATCTTGCGGAGCGCGTCGGCGTCGTGACCGGCGGGCATCATCAGTGCGGTGAGCGTATTGCTGTATTCCTCGGCATTGACACAGAGGATTTCCAGGCCCCAGGCGCGCACCGCGCGCCGCGTCGCTTCGGCATGGCGCGCATGGCGCGCGAACACCTGTGGCAGGCCTTCTTCGCGCAGCATCTCAATCGCCTCGCGCAGGCCATAGAGCAGGTTGGTCGCCGGCGTATAAGGAAAGAAACCTGTCTTGTTGGCCGCGATAATGTCGTCCCAGGCCCAATAGGACTTGGGCAGCTTGGAGGATTGCGCCGCCTTGCGCGCCTTTTCGCTTACCGCGTTGAAGGACAGGCCCGGCGGCAGCATCAAGCCCTTCTGCGAGCCGGCCACGGTCACGTCCACGCCCCATTCGTCGTGGCGATAGTCGATAGACGCGAGCGAGGAAATCGTATCTACCATGAACAGTGCCGGATGGCCCGCCGCGTCGATCGCTTTGCGGACCAGCGCGATGCGGCTGGTGACGCCCGTCGAGGTTTCGTTTTGCACCACGCAAACTGCTTTGATGGCGTGTGCCTTGTCTTCCTTCAACTTGGCTTCGAGCGCGGCCGGATCGGCACCGCGGCGCCAGTCGGTGGCTATCAGTTCCACCTGCAAGCCGAGCTTGCCGGCCATTTTCTGCCATAGGCTGGCAAAGTGTCCGGTCTCGACCATAAGCACTTTATCGCCAGGGGAAAGGCTGTTTACCAGAGCCGCTTCCCAGGCGCCTGTGCCCGAGGCGGGGTAGATTACCACCGGCTGCTGCGTCTGAAATACGTGCTTGAGGCCTTCAATGATTTCAAGGCCCAGCTGACCGAACTTCGGGCCGCGATGGTCCATGGTGGGATAATCGATGGCGCGCAGGACGCGGTCTGGGACATTGGTCGGTCCGGGGATTTGCAGAAAATGACGACCACTATTGAAGGCCATGGCGGTGTTCCTTCTGGGCGAGAAAATTGGGATAGATAGCTAGGCGGGGGCTGGCAAAATTTGTATGCAATCTAAGCATAGCCTATCGCTGTAGGTCAATATATTTTTTATCACGTTGTTTAATATATGGATTATTTTTATTGTCACTACTCGTGACGCGGGGTATTATGCATACAAATGGCATATAACATGACTCAAGACACTCAGCCCATCTCCGCAAACGCTGCCCCCCAGCCTGCGGCCGAGCCGCGCCTGCTGGCCGCGGAAGTAGTCGAGCGTCTGCGCGACCTTATCGTTCAGGGCGAGCTCGCGCCGGGAGTGAAGCTGAACGAGCGCGTTCTGTGCGAGCGCCTGCGCACTTCGCGCACGCCGGTGCGCGAGGCGATCAAATACCTGGCTTCCGAGGGCCTGGTGGAGTTGTTGCCCAACCGCGGCGCGATCGTTACGCCCATTACCGCCGCGACGGTGCGTGAAATGTTCGTGCTCCTGAGCGCGCTCGAAGCGCTTGCCGGTGAACTGGCCTGCGCCAACGCAAGCGACACCGACATTGCCGAAATCCGAGCCCTGCATTACCAGATGCTGGTGCACCACGCGCGTGGCGAACTCGCGCAGTATTTCCGCTACAACCAGGAGATTCACCTGCATCTGGTAGAGAGCACCGGAAACGCAACACTGACCAATACCTATCGCGGCTTGAACGCTCATGTGCGCCGCGCGCGTTACATGGCCAATTTCTCGCGCGAACGCTGGGATCATGCAGTGGAAGAGCATGAGAAGATACTTGACGCGCTGGTCCGGCGCGACGGCGTGTTGCTGCCGGTGCTGCTGCGCAGCCACCTCAACAACAAGATGCTGGTGGTGCTGGAGGAGCTGGGCCAGCAAACCGGATGAGTAATGTAGTAAGGTAGCGAGCATGCCGCGACGCCGTTTCGAGATCTTCGAAACGCGCCCCTGATCCCCGTTGGTGGAATTTCCGGCATTCGCAAGGAGATCATATTGAACATCGACATCATTTCCGACGTGGTCTGTCCCTGGTGCTACATCGGCAAGCGCCAGATCGAGGCGGCGCTCGCGCTATATGCGCAGCAAAATCCGGGCGCCGACCGGCCGCATATCACTTGGCGGCCGTTTCAGCTCAATCCGCAGCTACCCGCCGAGGGTATGAGCCGGCAGGACTATGTAGTGCAGAAGTTCGGCGCGGCGCGGGCGAAGGACATCTATGCACGCGTCGCTGGAGTCGGCGTCGAATACGGCATCGCGTTCGCGTTCGACCGCATCGCGCGCCAGCCGAACACCGTTGCAGCGCACAGCCTGATCGCGCTTGCCGGCACGAAGGGGCAGCAGGCTGAGGGGCTGCAGGACAGGGTCAAGGAAGCCTTTTTGCACGCGTACTTCCTCGACGGCGTCGATCTGACCAAGGCCGAAAATCTGGTCGCCATCGCCGCCGCCGTCGGTCTGGATCGGGCCGAGGCCGAGCAATGCCTGGCCGACCCGCAGTCGCGGCAGGCCGTTGAGGAGGAAGACCGGCGCGCCCGCGCGATCGGTGTTGAAGGTGTGCCTTTTTTCATCTTCAACGGCAAGTTCGCGGTGTCCGGTGCACAAGGGCCGCAGGCGCTGTTCGACGCCATGGTCAAGGCCGAAGCCGCTGCTGCGTAAAAGACGTTATTCACCCGTTTTCGGGATTCCATGGATCGAGCACCCAAACAAGTAGCGACCGTCACCCTGCACCCTCGTATGGGCGATGACGCGCTCGCCGCGCGGCTGCGGCGCGAGATCCGCGGCGAGGTCCTGTTCGATGCCGCCAGCCGCGGCCGCTATTCGACGGATGCGTCGATCTACCAGATCGAGCCGATAGGGGTGGTCGTGCCCCAGACCGAAGAGGATGCGCGCATCGCCATCCAGATCGCCGCCGAGCTGGGCGTGCCCATCCTGCCGCGCGGCGGCGGCACTTCCCAGTGCGGCCAGACCGTGGGCGCGGCGCTGGTGATCGACAATTCCAAATACCTGAACCAGGTCCTCGCCTTCGATAAGGAGGCGCGCACGGCCATCGTGCAACCGGGCATGGTGCTGGATCAGCTGAATGTTTTTCTCAAGCCGCACGGCCTGTGGTTTCCGGTGGATGTCTCCACCAGCGCGCAGGCCACCCTGGGGGGGATGGCGGGAAACAACTCCTGCGGCTCGCGCTCGATACGCTATGGCAATATGGTACACAACGTGCGCGGCATCGACGCGCTGCTCGCCGACGGCTCTGAATTCCACTTCGGCAGGAGCGACGAGATCGCCGGCGCGCCGCCAGCCTATCAAGCGCTGGTAGCGCGCGTGCATGCCGTGGTGCGGCGCGAGGCGGCGGAGATCGAAGCGCGCTGGCCCAAGGTACTGCGCCGGGTGCAGGGCTACAACATCGACATGGTGCAACCCGGTGTCGAAGGCGCGCCGCTCGCCCACAACCTGGCGCACCTCCTGGTCGGTTCGGAGGGCACGCTCGCCTATACGCGGCGCATCCATCTCGATCTTGCGCCGCTGCCGCGGCACAAGACTCTGGGGGTGTGCCACTTCCCGACTTTCCATCAATCGATGCAGGCGCCGCAGCATATCGTCAAGCTCGGGCCCACGGCGGTGGAACTGGTGGATCGCACCATGATCGAGCTCGCGCGCGGCAATGCCGCGTTCAAGCCCATCGTCAACCGCTTCCTCAAGGGCGACCCGGACGCGATTCTGCTGGTCGAATTCGCCGGCGACGATCGCGACGAGCAACTGGCAAAGCTGGCGCAGCTGGTGGAATTGATGGCCGATCTCGGCTTCCCCGGCGGCGTGGTGGAGATCACCGACGCAGGCCTGCAAAAGCAGGTATGGGAGGTGCGCAAAGCCGGTTTGAATATCATGATGTCGATGAAGGGCGACGGCAAGCCGGTGTCCTTCATCGAGGATTGCGCCGTGCCGCTGGAGCACCTCGCCGAATACACCGACAAGCTGACGCAGGTGTTCGCCAAGCACGGCACGCGTGGCACCTGGTACGCGCACGCCTCGGTCGGCACCCTGCACGTGCGCCCGGTGCTCAACATGAAGGAAGGCGGCGCCGCGCAGATGCGCGCCATCGCCGAGGAGGCTTGCGCCTTGGTCAGGAGTTACAAGGGCGCGGCCTACTCGGGTGAACACGGCGACGGCCTGGTGCGCACGGAGTGGATCGAGCCCATTATCGGTTCCCGCTTGATGCGCGCGCTGGAGGAGATCAAGGACCTGTTTGATCCACGCGGCCTGATGAACCCGGGCAAGATCGTGCGCGGGACCAAGCAGGACGACCGTAGCCTGTTCCGCTTCAAGCCCGGCTACGCAGCGCAGCAACTCGATACAGCCCTGGACTGGTGCGAGTGGAACGCGCCGGGCAGCGCCGCTCCGGACGAAACCGCGGGTGCGGGGTCCAGCCGGGGATTCGTCGCATCGGTGGAGATGTGCAACAACAACGGCCATTGCCGCAAGTTCGACGCCGGCAGCATGTGTCCGTCTTACCGTGCCACCGGCAACGAGCGCGACCTCACCCGCGGCCGCGCCAATACCTTGCGCCTGGCACTGTCCGGGCAACTGGGCGCCGGCGCCTTCACTTCCGAGGTGATGCGCGAAGCCATGGACCTGTGCGTGAGCTGCAAGGGGTGCAAGCGCGAATGCCCCACCGGCGTCGACATGGCGAAAATGAAAATCGAGTTTCTGTATCACTATCAGAAGCGCCATGGACTTTCGCTCAAAGACCGGCTCGTCGCTTGGCTGCCGCGCTACGCGCCTTGGGCGACGCGCCTGCACGGGCTCGCCAATTTGCGCGACACCGTCCCCGGCCTGGCGCGCCTGAGCGAATCGTTGCTGGGCCTGTCGGCAAAGCGCTCCCTGCCCAAGTGGCGCGGCGACGCCTTCCATCTCGATCCGGTGGCGCCGCCGCGCGGTGCGCAAACCGCACGCGAAGTGGTGTTGTTGGCCGACACGTTCAACAACTACTTCGAACCCGACAACGCGCGCGCCGCGCTGGCGGTGCTCGAGGCGGCGGGCTACCGCGTGCATCGCGCACGCGCCGCCGACAGCGAGCGTCCGCTGTGCTGCGGCCGCACCTTCCTTGCCAGCGGCCTGGTCGACCAGGCCAGGGCCGAAGCACGGCGCACCATCGCCGCGCTCCAGCCGTATGTAGCGCGTGGTCTTCCCATCATCGGGCTGGAGCCTTCCTGCCTACTTACCCTGCGTGACGAATTCAAGTCCATGCTGCCCGGCGCCGAAGCCGAAGCGCTGGCTGAGCGGGCGGTGCTGTTCGAGGAGTTCCTCGCCGCCGAACACCAGGCCGGCAGACTGAATCTCAAGCTGCAGGCCTTGCCGCAGAAAAAGGCGCTGCTGCACGGCCATTGTCACCAGAAGGCCTTCGGCGCGATGTCCTCGGTAGAGCAGGTGCTCGGGCTGATCCCGGAACTGGAAGTGGAGACCATCGAGGCCAGCTGCTGCGGCATGGCCGGCTCCTTCGGTTACGACGCGGATCACTACGAGGTTTCGATGAAAATGGCCGAAGCATCGCTGCTGCCCGCGGTGCGCGCGGCCGACGCGGATACCTTGCTCGTCGCCGACGGCACCAGTTGCCGCCATCAGATCCACGACGGCCTGAAATGCAGCGAACTTCCAGGCGCGGTGGAACGCGAAGCCGTGCATGTGGCGCAGGTGCTGGCCTGGGCGCTCGCGCACTAGGCCGTCTCCATGCCCGAGGATCTGCCGACGCTGCTCGCGCTAGCATCGATAGCCTTCCTCGGCTCCATTGTCTACGGTCTTACCGGTTTCGGCGCCGCGCTGGTGACCATTCCGCTCGCGACCCATTTCGTGCCTTTGCCGTTCGCGCTGTCGGTTTACGCTCTCATGGACTTGGGCAACGCGCTGCGCATCGGCCTGCATCGGCCGGGCGACGCGGTCAAGGGCGAGCTCGCGCGCATGGTGCCGCTGGTGCTGGTCGGCACCATCGTCGGCGTGACTGCCCTGGTTAATCTGCCGCGCGCCGGGGCGATGCTCGCCCTGGGCGTGTTCGTGCTGCTCTACGCCGCATACAGTCTGCTGCGCCGGCCCGGGGGCGCAATCGTCGGCACCGGCTGGGCATATCTCGCCGGATTTGTCGGCGGCATCACCAGCACCCTGTTTGGCGCGGGCGGGCCACCCTACGCCATCTATCTTTCTCACCGGCCTCTGGCTAAGGAGCAGTTCCGCGCCACGCTAACGCTGACCACGGTATTCAGCATCGGCATGCGCGTCGTGGCTTTCGCGCTTACCGGCCTGCTGCTGAAGCGGGAGGTGCTGCTCGCTGCGGTCGCAGTTCTGCCTGCGGCATTTCTGGGCGTCAGCCTTGCATCGCGCCTGTTTCAGCGAGTGTCGCACGCGCTGCTGCTGCGCCTGGTGGCGTTGCTGCTGCTCGCGACAGGGGCCTCGCTCGTCGCGCGGGCGCTGGGCTGAGCGCGCATGCAAAGCATTTCGTTCCGCGACCTGTTCGACCACATCGGCACCGAGCGCATGACTTTCAGCAAGCGCGCCGAGGCCCTATCCGGGGAGGAGGTCGAACTGCGCGGCTATCTCGTCGCGATGCACGCCGATCCGAGGCAGATTACGCTGGCAGGCACGGCGGGCGTGTGTCCGGACTGCGCCGAGAATCCGGTGGCCTATGTGCATCTGCCCGGCTTCAGCCCCGGCGCCGGTCTGTTCAGCTCGCAGGCGGTGCGTCTGAAAGGCAGGCTGTCCTACGGCTTCGCCGTCGCGCCCGAAGGTTATGCCACGTTCCTGCGGCTTGAGAACGCTGCCGTCGCGACCGGGCTCAAGTCCGCGCTGCTGTCGGGCAAGCGCAACTGAATCGTTTGCAGCGCCCTGCTAGGCCATGACGTCGGGATCGAGCTGGCGCTCCAGATGGGTGAGCTGGTCTTTTAACAGCAGCTTGCGCTTTTTCAGTCGCTGCAGGCGCAGTTGGTCGGGCAGTGGGTTATCCGACAGTCGAGCAATGGCGTCGTCAAGGTCATCATGCTCCATCCGCAGTTCGCGGATGCGCTGTTGCAGCGCTGCCTGTAGCGTCTCGGCATCTTCCATGGCTACCTCCGTGCGAATAGATTACACCTTTCGCGTGGCCCAGGCGAGCATGACAAATCCGATGATGATCATCGGCAGGGAGAGCCACTGGCCCATGGACAGGTTGAACGCCAGCAGGCCGAGAAAATTGTCGGGCTCGCGAAAGAACTCTGCAATGAAGCGCAGCACGCCATAGCCGATCAGAAACACTGCCGATACCGCGCCGGTGGAACGCGGCTTGGCCGAATACAGCCACAGGATGACGAACAACAGTACGCCCTCGAGCGCGAACTGGTACAGCTGCGACGGATGGCGCGGCAACGGGCCCGCCCCGCGGAATACCATGCCCCAAGGCAGGTCGGTGACCCGCCCCCACAGCTCGCCATTGATGAAGTTGCCGATGCGTCCTGCAGCCAGCGCGAGGGGGGTCAGTGGTGCGATGAAATCGGTAATCTCGAGCCAGCGGATGCGGTGTTTGCGCGCGATGTACAGCATGGCGACAAGTACGCCGAGAAATCCGCCGTGAAAGGCCATGCCGCCCTGCCATACGGAGAGGATTTCGAGGGGGTGAGAAAAATAATAAGCCGGCTTATAGAACAGAACATAGCCCAGGCGCCCGCCGAGCACCACGCCGAGCACGCTGAAAAAGAACAGGTCATCGAATATTTCGTAGCTGATGTTTCCGCTCATCCCCCGTTTGATGCGGCTGCGCGCGAGCAGGAAGGCGGATGCGAAGCCGACCAGGTACATCAGGCCGTACCAGCGCACCGCCAGCGGGCCTATTGCAATAGCGATGGGATCAATTTGAGGATGGATCAACATGTGCCTGTTATGTGCCTGTTCAATGCCAGCGGTGGATTAGAATGCAGCCCATATTGTAAAGGGTATCGGCAGCACAGATCGCTCCTGCGAAGCAATCACCGCGCCACACCATGCCTTCCGCCCCCATCTCCCCGCGCGCCTTCGCCTACCTGGCGTTGATCTGCACCACCGCCTTGTGGGGCAGCATCGGTGTCGTGTCGCGCGCGCTCATGGAAACGATTCCGCCGGTGGTCATGGCGGCGGCGCGCTGGGGTGTGGCGTTCGCGGTGCTGCTGCCCCTGGTATGGCCGGAGCGGCGCGAGATCGCGCGGGCACTGGCGCGCGACTGGAAGCGCTTGCTGTTCTTGACCATGGTCGGCGGCGCGCCCCAAAGCGCCCTGGTCTATACGGGGCTTGCACAGAGCACGGCCATCAATCTGGGCCTGTTCAATTCGACCATTCCGGTGCTCATCATCTTGATCAGCTGGGCCTGGAGCGGGAGGCGACCGCGCCGGCTGGAGGGCGTCGGACTAGCCATATCGCTGGTGGGCGTGCTCCTGATCCTGGCCCATGGCGACTTGCGCGCACTGTTGCATTTGCGCTTCAACTTCGGTGATCTGCTGATGCTGGGCGCAATGCTGGTGTGGGCGATCTATACCCTCGGCCTGCAAGACCGGCCGCAGTCTCTGTCGCTGTTTGCCTTCGTGTTCGTCATGGCGCTGATGGGAGAACTGCTGACGCTGCCGTTCGCCGCCATGCAATGGGTGCATGCCGGTGGGGTGCACCTCGGAGGGCCCGAATTGCTGGGGCTGGTGTATATCGGCGCGCTCGCCACCCTGGTCTCCACCGCGCTGTTCAGCTACGGTGTGGAGCGCGTGGGGGCGGTGCGTGCCGGCATCCTGATCCATCTGATGCCGGTGTTCTCCAGCGTGTTCGCCACCCTGTTCATCGGCGAGAGGCTGCTTTTCTATCATGCCGCGGGTTTCGTTCTGGTCGCAGGCGGCGCGATACTCGGTTGTCTCAGACAGGAGCCGGTGCTATCTTCCCAAGCTTCAGGCAAAACCTGATTGCAGGGCAGGAACGCGAGTTCAGTGCGGCAACGGGGGAATCGGCCCGGGGCAATTTTGAAAACGAAGGAGAAAGTAATGGCGGACAACCGCAGAAGCAGCCTCATCACCCAGGGCGTAGCCCGCTCGCCCAATCGCGCCATGCTGCGCGCCGTGGGCTTTGGCGACGGCGATTTCAGCAAGCCCATCGTCGGCGTGGCCAACGGCCATTCGACCATGAATCCTTGCAATGCCGGCATCCAGCCGCTGGTGGACCGTGCCATGGCGGCGCTGGAGGCCGCCGGCGCCAAGCCGCAGGTGTTCGGCGTGCCCACCATCACCGACGGCATCGGCATGGGCACCGAGGCGATGAAATACAGCCTGGTTTCGCGCGAGGTGATCGCCGACTGCATCGAGACCTCGGTCAACGGCCAGGCCATGGACGGCGTGCTGGTCTGCGGCGGCTGCGACAAGAACATGCCCGGCGGCATGATGGCCATCGCGCGCATGAACATTCCGGGCATTTACGTTTACGCCGGCACCATCAAACCGGGCAAGTGGAAGGGCCAGGATCTGACCATCGTCAGCGCGTTCGAGGCCGTGGGCGCCTATGCCGCCGGCAAGATGAGCAAGGAGGACTTCGTCGGCATCGAGAAAAACGCCTGTCCCACGGTGGGCGCCTGCGGCGGCATGTTCACCGCCAACACCATGTCGTCCTCGTTCGAGGCGCTGGGCATGAGTCTGCTCGGGTCCTCGCAAATGGCCTCGCCCGATGCGGAGAAGGCGGTATCCGCTTCGGCGTCGGCCGAAGTGCTGGTCAACGCCATCCACAAGCAGATCCTGCCGCGGCAAATCATCACGCGCAAATCGATCGAGAACGCGATCAGCCTGGTGATGGCCACCGGCGGATCGACCAATGCCGTGCTGCATTACCTGGCAATTGCGTCTGCGGCGGGGGTGAAGTGGAGCATAGACGACTTCGAGCGCGTGCGCCGCAAAGTCCCGGTGCTGTGCGACCTGAAGCCCTCCGGGAAGTATGTGGCGGTGGATTTTCACCGCGCCGGCGGCGTGCCGCAAGTGCTCAAGATGCTGCTCGTGCACGGCCTGCTGCACGGCGAGTGCCTAACCATCACCGGCCGCACCATGGCGCAGGAACTGGCGGCGATCCCGGATGCGCCACGCCGTGATCAGGATGTGATCCGGCAGTGGGACAATCCCATGTATGCGCAGGGCCACCTCGCCATACTCAAGGGCAATCTCTCGCCCGAAGGCTGCGTGGCCAAAATCACCGGTCTGAAGAATCCGTCCATCACCGGCCCCGCGCGCGTGTTCGACTCCGAACCAAAATGCATGGACGCGATCATGGCCAAGCGCATCAAGCCGGGCGACGTAGTTGTGATCCGCTACGAGGGGCCGAAAGGCGGCCCGGGAATGCAGGAAATGCTCGCGCCGACCTCGGCGCTGATCGGACAGGGACTGGGCGAATCGGTGGGCCTGATTACCGATGGACGCTTTTCCGGCGGCACCTGGGGCATGGTGGTGGGCCACGTCGCGCCCGAAGCCTACGTCGGCGGGCCGATTGCCCTGGTGAAAGAGGGCGACTCCATTACCATCGACGCGAAGAAGCGCCTGATCCAGGTCAACGTCAGCGCCAGGGAACTCGCCGCGCGGCGCAAGAAATGGAAAGCGCCGAAGCCGCGCTACAC
>JACZJU010000215.1 GCA_014860395.1 Burkholderiales bacterium
CGAAGTGTGCCAGCGCATGCGCGAGCGCGCCGACTGGCGGCACATCAAGATCATCATGCTCTCGGCCAAGGGGCGAGAGGCGGAGGTCAACAAGGGCTTGTCCATGGGCGCCGACTTCTATGTCACCAAGCCTTTCTCCAACAAGGAACTAGTCGCCAAGATAGGCGAACTGCTGGGATCGGCGGCGCAACCGGGCGGGACATGAACGTCAGATTGAAATTTTCAATCTGGCTCGCTGTTCTTTTTGCCGGCGTCGTGGCCGTGGTGGCGGCGACCGCCGTCATCGTCGCGGCCGGATTGCCCGCGGACGAATACAAGCTCTTGCTGCGCATCATCGCCGAGCGCGAGCAGGTGCTGGGTTTCGTCGCCGTGCTGCTTTTCGCCGTGTGCGCAGGCGTGCTCGGCTGGCTGTTCCGCAACTACGTGACAGCGGTGCGCTCGCTTGCCGAGCAGACCCGCATCGTGTTCGCGGCCAACCCGGAACACCGCGTCCAGGCGCGCGGCGGATCCGAGCTTGTCGATCTGGCGGCGACCATCAACCGCCTGGCCGAGGCCTACCACAGGCTGGGGGCCGACCTGGAAACCCGCATCGGGATGGCCAACGCGCGGCTGGAAGAGGAGCGCAACCGCCTCGCCGCGCTGATGTCGGAACTCGCCGAAGGCGTGCTCCTGTGCAATGTCGAAGGCCGCATCCTGCTCTACAACGAAAAAGCCAAGGCGCTGTTCGGCGCGGCGGCGCCGGGCGCGCGGCAGGGCCTGGTCGGCCTGGGGCGCTCCGTCTTCGCCCTGCTCGATCGCGACCAAGTAGCGCACGCCCTGGACAAGCTCCAGTCCGGCCTGGATCAGGGCGCCGAGCTTCCGGCCAGCCGCTTCATCACCAATGCGGCGGGCGGCGCCCTGCTCAAGGTGCAGATGGCGCCGTTCCTGTCAGCGGACGGGCGCATCGCGGGCATGGTGCTCACGCTGGAGGACGTGACCGAACTCATGGACCGGGAAGCGCAGCGGCGTTCGCTGCTGCAGGCTTTCGCCGCGGGCGTGCGCGCGCCCGTCGCCAGCCTGCGCGCAGCCGCCGAAAACCTGGTGTCCTTCCCGGAGATGGACGACGCGCGCCGCCTGCAGTTCAACGAAATCGTCGCCGCCGAGTCGCGCCAGGTCTCGACCCTGATCAACGAGGCACTGTCGGAGTACGCCGACGCGCTCAAAGCCGGCCTCGCGCTGGAGGACATGCGCGCCGCCGACCTCCTCAGCGTGGCGCGACGGCGCATCGAGTCCGTGGTCGGCCTGCCTTGCTCTCTGGAGCCGGCGCCCGACGCCATCTGGGTAAAGGTGGACAGCTTCGCGCTGGTCGAGGCCATGGCCTATCTTGCCGGGCGCCTGCGCGAGGACTACGGCGTGCGCTCGATCGGCCTGCGTGCCGCGCAGAGCGGGCGCTTTGCCGAGCTCGACCTGGTCTGGAGCGGGGCGATCGTGGGCAGCGAAGCGCTGGCGCTGTGGGAAACCGAGCCGATGCAGATCGGCACCCAGCAAACGCCGCTGACGCTGAAGGACGTGCTCGAGCGCCACGGCGGCGAAGTCTGGGTGCAGGCGCACAAGACCTCGCACACGGCCTGGTTCAGGCTGCTGCTGCCGCTGGGCGTGCCGGCCGCGGCGACGACACGGCGCAGCCCCGCGCCCGACAGCCGGCCCGAGTACTACGACTTCGACCTGTTTCGCTACGCCGATACGGCGCCGGGGCTGGCCGAGCGCAAATTATCCGATCTGCACTACACGGTGTTCGACACCGAAACCACGGGGCTCGAGCCCTCGGCCGGCGACGAGATCATCAGCCTGGGCGCGGTGCGCATCGTCAACGCGCGGCTGCTCAAGCGCGAAGTGTTCGAGCAGCTCGTCAATCCGCAGCGGCCGGTGAGCCGCGCTTCCACCCGCATACACGGCATCGAGGCAGCGGCGCTCGCGGGCCAGCCGACCATAGGCGAGGTGCTGCCGCAGTTCCACCATTTCTGCGAGGAGACGGTGCTGGTCGCGCACAATGCCGCCTTCGACATGCGTTTTCTCGAGCTGAAGGAGGCGGCCACGGGCATACGCTTTGCCCAGCCGGTGCTCGATACGCTGCTGTTGTCGGTCATCGTGCATCCGAGCCAGGAAAGCCACAACCTCGAAGCGGTCGCGGAGCGCCTGGGCATCAGCGTGATCGGCCGGCACACGGCCCTGGGCGACGCGCTGGTGACCGGGGAGGTGTTCCTCAGGCTGCTGCCGCTGCTGGCCGAACACGGCATCCTGACGCTGGGGCAGGCGCTGGACGCATCGCGGGAGACCTACCACGCGCGCTTGAAATACTGAATCCATAACGGGGTCCGGAATGTCCGCAAAGAAAGTTGAGCTCGAACACCGCCTGGCAGGCGAACAGCAGACGCTGGCGCTGTCGCTGCGCGCGCTGATCCGCAACGCTCCGGTCGTCTGCCGCGGCGAGCAGAGCGTGCGCGAAGCGGTCGCCATCATGCACGAGCACGGCGTCGGCTCGGTGGTCGTGGTCGACGCCGATGCCCGGCCGCTGGGCATTTTCAGCGAACGCGATCTGGTCGCCGCCGTCGCCTGCGGCGCGGACACGCAATGCGTCGCCGAGCTCATGACCCGCGACCCGATTGCGCTGCCCGCGCATGCCTTCGCCTACGAGGCGGCGCTCGCCATGATCGCCAACCGCATCCGGCATGTGCTCGTGACCGACGACGAGAAGCTCTTCGGCGTAGTGTCCGAGCGCGATCTCTTTTCGCTGCAGCGCCTGGGCCTGGGCGAGCTCACCACCGAAATCCGGCTGGCCGCCGACGTCCCCATCCTGGAGAACATCGCCGCCGAAATCCGTAAACTCACGCGCCTGCTGGTGGAGCAGGGCGTCGCCGCCGAGCAGCTCACCCTGTACGTCTCGGTGCTGAACGACCGGCTGTGCCAGCGCGTGCTCGAAGTCGTGCGCAAGCGCCACCAGTGGGAGCAGATCAGCTGGTGCTGGCTGGGCTTCGGCAGCGAAGGGCGCCTGGAGCAGACCTTCAGCACCGACCAGGACAACGGCATCATTTTCACCGCGCACGACGGCGCCGCGCCCGACGCAGTCCGTGCGCGGCTGCTGCCGTTCGCGCGCGAAGTGAACGAGGCGCTGGACGCCTGCGGCTTTCGCTGGTGCAAGGGCAACGTGATGGCGTCCAACCCGGAGCTGTGCCTGTCGGCGGAGGAGTGGCGGCGCAAGATGGGCGGATGGCTGGAAAAATGGGAAGCGAAGGCGCTGCTCGAAGCCACGATCTATTTCGATTTCCGCGCGCTCTACGGCGACGCCACCCTGGCGACGGACCTGCGCCGCTGGATGCTGGAGCGCACGCGCGCGCATTCGGCTTTTCTGCACCAGATGGGGAAAAACGCCCTGCAGTCGCGCCCGCCGCTGGGCACGCTGCGCGACTTCGTCACCGAGGACGCTCCGGACGCACCGCACAGCATCGACCTGAAGGGCTCCGGCGTGCGCCTGTTCACCGACGTGGCGCGGATATTCACGCTGGCGCAGGGCCTGCCGCAGACCAATACCGTCGAGCGCCTGCGCGCGGCGGGCCCCGGCTCGCGCATGAGCCCGGCGGACATAGACGCCACCGTCGATGCGTTCCTGTTCATCCAGCGGCTACGCCTGCGCCACCAGGCGTCGCAGGAAGAACTGGCCGAGGGCAGCGCCAATCGCATCGATCCGGACAAGCTCAATGAACTAGACCGGCATACGCTGAAGGAAGCGTTCCGGCTGGCGCGCAAACTGCAGCAGCGGCTGGCCCTGGCTTATCAGTTGTGAGTTCGGCGGCGATGCGCCTGCGATCAAAGCGCCCGAACCCGAGCGATGGAAACGACGGTTTCTTGGCTAAACCCCCATTTCCCCTTATAATTCGCCCTCTTTTCGACCGCCGGCGTATGCTGGTTCTCTCGGTGGTCGACGCCACAAAAATGGCCAAGTAGCTCAGTTGGTAGAGCAGCGGACTGAAAATCCGTGTGTCGGTGGTTCAATTCCACCCTTGGCCACCATTCCTCTCTGGTGTATTCCGGTCAGAGTATCATTCTCCGCTCGGATTCGATTGCCCGGCCTATGCCGGGCAATGTGTCCACCAGATCGGATGAAGACA